>JAMOVQ010000107.1 GCA_027067575.1 Thermoanaerobaculia bacterium
TTGTGGCCGCGCCCACGGTGCCGCGAGGTGATGTGCCCCTCGGCGTTCCGGCCCGAGGAGCGCTTCTTGCCCTCGGTCAGCGGCTTGTACGGCCTGTCCGTCGTCAGCTCGGCGAAGTCGAGCGTCGTGACGAACCGGCGGCCGGGCGATGTCGGCTTGTACTTCTTGATTCCCATGCCGGCCTCCTCAGATCCCCTCGAAGAACTCTGGCGTCTTCGAGTCGGGGGTCAGCCGCACGTACGCCTTGCGCATCGTCGGCCGGTGGCTGACGGTGCGGCCGTACCGCGTGATCGGCTTGCCCTTCCGGTTGAGCACCCGGACCTCCATCACGCGGACGTTGAACAGCTCCTCCACGGCCTTGGCGATCTCGATCTTGTTGGCCCGCCGGTCGACCTCGAAGCAGATGACGTTGGCGTCCTCCTGCATCAGGGTGCCCTTCTCGGTGATCAGCGGCCGCCGGATGATCTGGCGTGCGTTCATGACAGCACCTCCGTCAGCGTCCGCACGGCCTGCTCCGAGGCGACGATCCACCGGTGGTTGAGCACCTCGTAGGCGTTCAGCGACCGGGCGTCCACCGCCTTGGCCTCGGGCCGGTTGCGGCTGGCGAGGTAGAGGTTGAGGTTCTCCAGCCCGTCCACGAGCAGCACCTTCTCGCCCGCGAGCCCCAGGCCGCCGATCTTCTCGAGGAAGACCTTCGTCCTCGGCTCCTCGAGCTCAAGGCTGTCGAGAACCACCAGGCGCCCCTCGGCGACCCGCTGGGAGAGCACCCCGGCGAGCGCCGCCCGGCGCGCTTTCTTGTTGACCTTCATCGCGTACGACCGGGGCCGCGGCCCGTGGACCGTGCCGCCGTGGCGCCACAGCGGGGACCGCTTGTCGCCGGCGCGTGCCCGGCCCGAGCCTTTCTGCCGCCAGGGCTTCGCCCCGGAGCCGGAGACCTCGGAACGCTCCTTCGTCTTGTGGGTGCCGCGCCGCAGGCTGGCGAGGTAGGCCCGGACGACCTCCCACACCAGGTGCTGGTTGACCTCGCGGGCGAACACGCTCTCGGGGAGGTCGATCTCGCCGACCACCTCGTTGCCCCAGTTCCTGATCTCGAGCTTCATCGCCACCCCTCCCTCACGACGCCTTGATGATGCGGATGTAGCTGTTCCGGGCCCCGGGGACGCCGCCCTTGAGGAAGAGCAGGTTCCGCTCGGGGTCGACCTTGACCACCCGCACGTTCTTGATGGTGACCCGCTTGTTCCCCATCTGGCCCGGCAGCCGGGTCCCGGGGAACACGCGGGAGGGGTACGCCGCCTGGCCGATGGAACCGGGCGCCCTGTGGAACATGGAGCCGTGGGTCGCGCGGCCACCGCCGAAGCCGTGGCGCTTGATCACGCCCTGGAACCCCCGCCCCTTGCTCTTGCCGATGACGTGGACGGACTCGTCCGGCTGGAAGATGTCCACCAGCACGGCGTCGCCCGGCTTCGCCTCGTCGCCCTCGTCCACCGGCACCTCGGCCAGCAGCCGCGTGGGCGGGATGCCGGCCTTGGCGAAGTGCCCCTGGATGGGCTTGGGGGCGTGCCGCCGCGGACGCTCCTCGACGAGCCCGATCTGGGCCGCCTCGTAGCCGTCGGTCTCCGCCGTCTTGCGCTGCACGACGACGCAGGGCCCGGCCTGGACCACCGTCACCGGGATCACGCGGCCGTTCTCGTCGAACAGCTGCGTCATGCCGATCTTCTTGCCGAGAATTCCCTTGACCATGGCTGCCTCACTTTGCCCCGAACGCCTTGATCTCCACGTCGACTCCCGCGGGGAGCTCGAGCTTCATCAGGGCGTCGATCGTCTGCTGGGTCGGCTCCAGGATGTCCAGGAGGCGCTTGTGCGTCCGGATCTCGAACTGCTCACGCGACTTCTTGTTCACGTGCGGCGATCGCAGCACGGTGAACCGCTGGATGTGCGTGGGCAGCGGGATCGGACCGGAGATCCGGGCCCCCGTGCGCTGCGCGGTGTCCACGATCTCCGACGCCGACTGGTCGAGCAGCCGGTAGTCGTAGGCCTTCAAGCGGATGCGGATCTTCTCGCTCGCCATGATCTACTCCAGGATGTCGGTGATGGTGCCGGCGCCGACCGTGCGGCCGCCCTCACGGATCGCGAAACGGAGACCCTTCTCCATCGCGATCGGCGTGATCAG
>JAMOVQ010000108.1 GCA_027067575.1 Thermoanaerobaculia bacterium
AGGGACGAGGCCAAGGGCAGCTCGCCGCGGCGGGAGGGCACCCGGCTGTACAGGTGGTACCAGGTGTCCACGTGGGAGAACTTGAGACGGGGCATCCGGGGCATGGTGCGCCTCCTTCGGGTTGTGGTGGGAACAGGGTAGGGGAGCGAGAGGGGGATGTCAAGAGAAAAACAGTGTCCCTATTTGGGGGGACGGTAAGATCGGGGGGATGGGTGGGGAGTCGCAAGGCGGGGGACGGGCATCGCGGATGGCGGTGGTGTCGTCGGCGAGGCGGAGAGCGAGGGCGGGGAGCCGGATTACAGTGGTGGCGATCCTTCTGGTGACCTGTCTCATCGGTTTCCTCGTCTTCCACGAGCGGTTCCGGGAGGTCGTACCGCAGCCCACGCCGACGCCGACTCCATTACCGGTGGTGGCCGTGGCCCCGACCGTGGCTGCGCCGTCTCCCACACCGACGCATGGGGCCGTGGAGGAGGTCGAGGACACGGTCTGGATTCCCCTGGACACGCCGACCCCGACTCCCCGGCCGCCGTTTCCGCCGCTTCCGGCGAGGCGTTCGCAGTGGCCCCGGCGGGGGGACCCGCTGGACTGCCTCCACTACACGGCGCACGCGCGGCAGTCGGTCGCGGCGTGGGGACAGATCCTGTTCGACATCGAGCTGGAGAACGAGTGCGGGCGGGACTTCGAGCCGCTGGA
The DNA here is from genome assembly GCA_027067575.1 of Thermoanaerobaculia bacterium. Lineage (GTDB taxonomy): Bacteria > Acidobacteriota > Thermoanaerobaculia > Thermoanaerobaculales > Sulfomarinibacteraceae > JAMOVQ01. Next base: position 694 of record JAMOVQ010000108.1, read on the forward strand.
GATCTGGTTCGAGATTACCGGGTATCGGGAGGGAGCGGTGGTCCAGTCGGTCCGGGGGCATCCGTTCTTCCAGGTGGAGGCGGGGCATTCGGAGCACCTGACCATCGGGTTGCCGGGGTCGTTGGACTGGTACGACGACGTGGAGGTCCGCATCCTCCCGCCGCCGCCCGAGGGGGAGGAGTGATCTTCGAGCCTCACCGGCTCCAGCGGGCGTGGGGCGGCTCGTTTCGGAGGAACCAGCCGGCCAGCAGGGAGGCGTAGCTCCGGGGCCGGATCCCCCGCGCTGCGAAGAACGGGTCGAGCTCCCGCCGCAGGGCGGGCAGGTTGGACGCGGGGACGGCGGGGAAGTAGTGGTGCTCGAGATGGTAGTCGGACCAGAGGAACAGCAGGTCCCAGAAGAAGGGCGAACGCCGCATCAGGGTGCCCCAGTGGGCCGGGTCGTCCGGGTCGATGGCGTAGTGCTGCCCCAGACGGTTGAGGGCGAACCATGGCGGGAACGCGACGAGAAGCGGGAGCAGATGGAGCCTCAGCCAGAGGGACCAGCCACCCGCGGTAACGAGCGCCACCGCGAGGGCGAGATGGAACGCGGCTCCGGCGAGGCGTTCGCGGGCGATCCGCCTCCGGAGCTCCGGCCCGTACGAGACCGCCTCCCGGGCCGCGGCTCGGAAGTAGATCGGGAACAGGGCGGGCGTCCAGTAGAGCGCCTTGACGAGACGGGAGTTACGCTTCGGCGAGAGGTGGTGGCGCTTGGGGTCGGCCACGGGGTCGCCCAGCTCCCTGTGGTGGTCCATGTGCCAGCGGGTGAACTGGCTTGGCGAGATCCCCGTGGGAAGGGCGTAGAGGAAGCCGAGGACCCGTTCGAGGCGGGGCCGCCGCGGGCTGGTGACCAGGCCGTGGAGCACCTCGTGGAGCATGACGGTGCCGTCCAGCGCGAACAGGCCGAGCAGGGCGATCCCGGCGGGCCAGAGCCACGGGTGGGCGCCCTGAGCCGCCAGGGCCGCTCCTACCGCACCGATGACGAGCCACAGACCGGCCATCGCGGCGTGCCGTGTGCCGCTCTTGCGATGGAGCGTCCGCATCCGCTGCCGGTCAACGGTGTTGGATGCCTCCCTGACGATGGCCGCCGAGGCCCGGTACCAGTGCCGTCCCATGGTTCCGTGAACGTTTGGGGGACCTTCCGGATTCCGGCCGACCGGGCGGGTGTCGGGTAGGATGGAACCATGGACCCCGTGACGGAACCGGCCGGCGAACACATCCTTCTGGTGGAGGACGATCCGATCCTGGCGAAGGGTCTGGCTCGGAATTTGGAGCTCGAGGGGTTCCGGGTGACCGTCTGCCACACGGGCGAGGAGGGGCTGGAACGCCTCCGGAGCCCGTCGGCGCCGTACGCCCTGGTCGTTCTCGACGTCATGCTCCCGGGAATCGACGGCCTCGAGGTCTGCCGGCGCCTGCGGGCGGCGGGAAACGCCGTGCCCGTCCTGTTCCTGACGGCCCGGGGCGGTGAGGCGGACCGGATCATGGGGCTCCGGCTCGGCGGCGACGACTACCTGCCCAAACCCTTCTCGTTCGAGGAGCTGGTGCTCAGGATCCGGGCGCTCCTGCGCCGGGCCGCTCCGGGAAACAGTGGGACGGAGCCGCTGTCCCGGGTGGAGTTCGGCGGCAACCGGCTCGATCTCGACACGCTGGAAGCCGAGACGCCCTCGGGTGCGATCCGGCTGACGGAACGGGAGGCCGTGCTTCTCCGGTACCTCGTGGAGAACGCGGGGCGGGCCATCCCGCGGGGCGAGCTGCTGGAGCGGGTGTGGGGGTACGCCCACGACACCGAGACGCGGACGCTCGACACGTTCATCCACAGGCTCCGGCGGTACTTCGAGGCCGACCCCCAGAAGCCGCGTCACTTCCACACGGTCCGGGGCGTCGGATACCGGTTCACCCCGGAGGCCGAGGAGCCGTGACGGGTTCCCGGCGTCCCGGTACGCCCCTCAGAGATCGAACGTGACCTCCGCGATCCACGTTCCGCCGTCGAGCCGCTCGCACCGTGCGCCGGAGTAGGTGGCCGCCTTGACCTCGCGGATCGGCTCGGCACCCTCCGGAACGGGAACGAGCCGGAGGGTGCCGCCGCTGCCGTCGCCCTCGAACGCCACGGGAAGGAGCCGTTCGATCTCCATCCGGTACAGCGCTTCGTTGAGGATCTCAACGAGCGCCAGCGGCGGGTCGTCCGTGCCGGGGCGGACGGAAACGGTCTTCCCGGGACCGCTGGCGGAAAGCCCCGGCCCGTGGACGATCTCGCCCAGCGTCCGGAGCAGGACCGTCGTCACCTCCGCGAACGACCGACCCGTGGCGGCAACCCTCAGGTCGGCCGTGTGGTCGAGGAACCGGTACGAGCCATCGGCTGCCACGCTGGGCGTTCCAGCTGCCGTGTCAGGGCTGGATGACGAACTTGACCGCCTTGTACGACGCGGCCCTCGTCACCTGGTCCATCAGGCCCACCGAGACGGTGTACGTTCCCGTATTCATCAGGAGCTTGAGATCGATCGCGAACCGCTTGAGCTGCGCCTCGTCGTAGTTCGCGGCGGGAACCCGGACCTCGTGCTCCTGCCGCTGGATGTCAGACTGTTTCCCGTCGGTGTCGCGGGCCGCGACGAACAGGATCACGCGGCCGACGTAGTCGTCGCCTTCCGGGATCAGCGCGATCTTCTTGAGAGGGAAGGTGACCTTGAGCGGGACCGTCCAGCGCTCCGAGGTGGCGGGCGCAGGGGTGCCGACCTCCACGTCCACCTGCATCGGGTTGTCCTTGACTTCGAACACCAGGCCGGTCATCACCCTATCCTGAACCCGTGACTCCAGCGACTTCTCGATGAACCGCCGCCGGTACCGCAGCTTGTACTTTGGGTGGGTCGGGCATTCGACCTTGATCCGGTGGACCTTGTCGGCTCCGGAAGCGTTGATCGTGTAGCCGAGGGAGTAGTAGGTCTGAAGGTCCTGGCGGATCAGCTCGAGGCCAGGCGCCACGTCGTTGGTGTTGACGATGGCGAGCCCCCCGGTGGCGTCGGCGAAGTACCGGAGTGAGTCCTGGTAGTTGTGGGAACCGATGCTGGACGAGGTGACGTCCTGGCCGTGACGGTGCTCGGCGTCGAAACCACCCTGAACCTTCAGCCCGCGGGTCTCCACGGCGTAGATCGTCACGCCGAGTCCGTTGGCGTAGGAGCCGAGCGACTGGAACGCCTTGGTGAAGTCGTACCGGCTGACCATGGAGAGGATGCGCTGGTCGTGGAACACGGACATGAACTCGTACATCAGGTCGACGCCCGGGATCATCGGTAGCCCGTCGGAGATGTACAGCATCGACTTCCGGCCGGGGAGGCCGGCCAGCATGGTGATGACCTCGCGCATCGCGTTGAGGGAGAACCGCATGCTGTTCGCCTCCTCGTCGGCGAACGCGGCGATCTCCCGGTAGGCGTTGAGGTACGACTGGCGGTTCTGGGCGCCAGCGTTGGGACGCTCCCGCTCCTGCTCGACGTACTCGTTGAGGAGGTCGATGATGTCCTTCCGCGCCGAATCCCGCTCCACACGGCCGCCCGTCTGCATCCGGATGCTGCGGAGCGCGTCGTTGATCTCCCGCGGGTCCGAGGTGAACCGCTGGACGATCTTGAGCGACTTCTGGTACGTCACCACCATCATCTGCATCGGCGGGTGCAGCGTGTCCTTGACCCATTCCCTGATCTTGCGCAACACCCGGTTCCGCTCGAGAGGGCGCAGGTTCTCGTTGTCGACGTACAGGACGATATAGATCGGCTTGATCTCCGGTTTTGGTGCCGCCACGGTATCCGGCGCGGGTGTCGCCGTGGGGAGCGGTGTTCCTGGGATCGCGTGCCGGAAGACTTCCTCGGTGTAGACGGCGAAGTTCGTGATCGGCATCTCCATGCCGTCCTGGTAGATCTTGAAGTCGTTCTTCGTCAGGCCTTTGACCGGACGTCCCTTCTTGTCCCGCACGAACACGTCGACGTTGACCACTGTCAGCTCGTACTCGTCCGTGAACGTCAGCCCGCCGATCGGCTTTGGGGTCGGTGTCGGCTGCTTCTTTGCGTGGGCAAGACCCCCCGCGAGCAGCAACGCCAGCACGAACATCGTGATCTTCAGAGACTTCACCATCGTCCTCCCGTGCGGAGTCTAGCCCGGATCATCCGCCGGGACAATCGGGGTCCGGCCGGGCGCGGGAGGCCGGGGGCCGCCGGCAGAGTGCTCCGCTCTCCACCCTCCGCCGTGGAACCCCGGGGATCGACGCTTCCAGTGGCTAGGGATCCAGATCCAGCCGTTTTCGTGCCGCTTCCAGTCGCAAGAGAAAATGAGTGTCCCGTTTTCCTTCTTCGCCTTCGGGAAGGTGTTCCGGGCCGGGGGTCACTCGAGGAGGAGGACGAGGCGGAAGAGGAAGCCGTCGGCGCTGGAGTGCCGGTCGTTCCGGTCCAGGGTGATGTGGCGGTAGTCGAGCCTGAGGTGGAACCCCGAACTCAGGTACCAGGAGGCGCCGAGGGAGAGGATCCCCATCTCGCCGCCGTCCACGGTGCCGTCGGTCAGGTCGATGGAGGAGTACCGGGCGGCCAGCTCCCAGGCGCCCCAGCCGCCCTGGTACACCGACCGGGAGACGGGGACGGGGCCGAAGGTGGCGCTTCGCGCGTTGTAGGGGCGCATCTCTCCGGTGACGATCCAGCTGGCCGTCACGTTGTAGCCGGAGAAGACCGGGTCGCCCGCCGAGGGGGCGTCGAGGCGGCTGCGGAGGAACTCCCCGGAGACGGCGATCGGGCCGCGGCGCCATGACCCCTCCAGGTCGAGGGTCAGGGCGTTTCGCGCGTCGATCGGTCCCGTGTCCACGAAGAGGGGGCCCTGCTTGAACTCGGGTTCGGCCGCGTACCGGACCGGTTCCTTGGCGTCGCTGTAGCGGACGCCGAGGCCGACGAGCGCCACCTCGGTGGACTCGCCACGGCTCCACGGGACCCACGTCACACGCCCGGTCAGGACGTTGGAGAAGTCCGACGGCGATCCGGAGGCGCCGATCCCCGAGTTGGAGACGCCGGCCGCCCACGTCAGGCGGTCGTCCAGTTCGGTCCGGCTGACGGTGACACCGACGTTCCGGGCGGGGAGCATGGCGTCGAGGGTCACGGGCCGTTCGAGGAGCGGCAGGTAGAACCCGCCCTCCAGCCGCTCCATGGAGATCGGCTCCTTCTGCTTGCCGACGCTGAGGGTCAGCCGGCGCGGCAGGGGGATGTCGAGCCGCATGTCGTAGACCTTGAGGGCCGAGGTGTCCGAGGCATCGAACCCGCGGTCGAACGCCCGGCTGGTGAGGAACAGCGTGTACACCCACGGTTTCTCGAAGTTCAGCGTGCCGATGGAGCCGAACCGGATCGCCCGGATCTCCCCGGAGTCGTACTCCCTGAGGTTCCCGAACAGGTGGAGGCTGTCACCGTCCTGCGCCACCCAGTTCTGCCGGTCCAGGGCCATGGCGCCGATGAAGAGGCCGGAGACCGCCCGGCCCTCCCACTGGTTCCAGTGCTGGGACGGCCGGTAGGCGATGGGCAGGGCGAGCGGGGGCGGCGTGTACCCGATCCAGCCCGACTTCTTCTTCGTCGTGGTGGGCTCGAACGGGCTGGCCACGGGGAGGGTGTTCCGCACCAGCACGCCGTCCCGGACGGCGAGCAGGGTGTGGGACTTGGTGTCCAGGAGGACGCTCATGTCGGTCCTGGGGTCCCCGTCGAGGACGACGAAGTTCGCCGGCTTGCCGACCTCCAGGACGCCGAGGAGGATGTTCCCCCGGCAGTCCACGACGGTGTCGGCCTCCTCGGGGGGGATCTCGTCGCGGGTGACGATCTCGAGCACGCCGCCGGTCACCAGGAGGTTGATGGCCACGTCCTCCTCGTCGGGCTGGGTCGCCGCGAGCCGGACGTTCCTGACGAGGACGCGCCGGCCGTCCTTCGACGCGGCCGCGACGGCGGGGGGCGCCGTCAGGAGGGCCGCGACGAGGATGAGGACGGCCCCGACCCTGAAAGGGTGCGGCCCGGACGCCGGCCGTCCCGGGAGCGGTGCGGGCTCCATGGGCTCATCATACCCGACGTGCCCGACGGGGTCCCTCGCGACCGGCCGGCGCGAAGGACGGGGCGGCCCGGGCCGGCCGGGCCCGGGCCGCGGATTCCCCGTCGCCTCAGGAACCGTACGGGGCGGCCCCGTCGCGCATCTCGGCGGCGAGGAACGGCGCGTCGTACAGCTTCTCGAGGGCGAGGAGGATCGCCGCGGAGTGGACGGCCACCGCGCGGTTGGTCTCCTCGTCGTAGACGAACCGGCCCACGAGGCTCTCGATGTTGCCGTCGAAGATCAGCCCCACCAGACGGCCCTCCCGGTCGATGACGGGGGAGCCGGAGTTGCCGCCGATGATGTCGCAGGTGGAGACGAAGTCGAACGGCGTGGCCAGGTCGATCCGGTCCTTCCGCCCGGCGAAACGGGGCAGGAGGTTCCACGGCGCCTTGCCGCCGAACCCGTACGAACGGTCGTAGAGACCGTAGAACGTGGTGAACGGCGGGGCCTGGGTCCCGTTCATCGGGTACCCCTTCACCGCGCCGTACGCGAGGCGCGGCGTGAAGGTGGCGTCGGGGTAGGTGGACTTGCCGTAGACGGCGAACCGGGCCTGACCGATCTTCTCGCCGGCCGGCGTGACGACGCTCTCCACGTTCTCCTCGACCCAGTCGTGCATCTCGCGGAGGATCGGCTCGAGCTTCCACGCCCACCCGACGAGCGGGTCGTCGCTCGACTTCACGGCCTTCTCGCCGCCTTCCAGGAGCTGCTTCCGGAACGCCGGATCGCCGAGCCTCGTGCCCGAGATCAGCGCGTGGGCCACGGCCTCGGGGGTCCTGCCCCCGAGGGCCGTCTTCACGAACTCGTCGTCGGGCCCGAGCTTCTCCAGTGCCGCCCGGAGGTCGGAGGCCATCAGCGCCTCGTCGAGGCCCGGGTAGACCGGCGCGGGGGAGAGCAGGCGGAACCGGAGGGAGTCCAGCTGGGCGTCGTGGTACCCGTCGAGCCGCTCGCCGTCGGGCTTGGGCACCTCGGTGACGTACCGGACGATCGCCTGGGCCAGCCGGGGCAGCCGGTAGCCGGGCATCCGCCGGTACGTCAGCTCGTCGAACCGCGACAGGAGTGTCCGTTCGGCCTTCTCGATGGTGTCCCAGGCGTCGCCGTACTTCGACGCCAGGGCGGGGTCCGCCATGACGCGCTCGCGGAACGCCTTCTCCTCGCGCTCCTTCTTCGACCAGATCCTCGGGTTCCGGAGCCCCTCGAGCTCGCCGGTGATCGCCTTCTTCCCGTTGAGGAGGCCGAAGATCAGCATGTCGGCCTGGCGCGCCTGCTCGGGCCCCCGGGCCGAGTACTCGCGCAGCACCCCCAGCCACCGCTCCATGAACGCGAGCCGGGCGGGGTAGCCGTGGTCGCGGGTCATCCGGAGCTGGGCCATGGTGTGCAGCCGGTCGGTGGAGCCGGGGTTGCCCGAGACGAACACCAGCTCGCCGGCCGAGGCGCCGTCGGGGTCGATCCGCAGCCAGTCCGGGCTCGTGATCGGCTTGCCGTCCTCGTACACGCGGAACAGCGCCATGTCGAGGTCGTACCGGGGGTAGGTGAAGTTGTCCGGGTCGCCGCCGAAG
>JAMOVQ010000109.1 GCA_027067575.1 Thermoanaerobaculia bacterium
CCGGCGCCCTGGGCGAGGTCCCAGGAGTCAAGGTGGGCCCCGGCGAGGATCACCTCGTCGGGGTCGCGTCCCGGGATCTCCGCCACGATATTGGCGGCCCGTGCCTCGAGCCGTTCGGCGAGGAGGACCACCCGGACGACGGGATGCTCACCCGCCGCGTCGAGCCGTGTCCACCAGTCCGCCATCTGAGCGGTGATCGAGAGTGCCGGGATCGGCCCGGCCGAGCCGTTCAGCGTGACGGTGCCGGTCCGGACCGGTTTCTCCGGGGTCTCCGGGGCGTACAGGAACGCCGCAGCGCCGGCGGCCACCGCTGCGGCGTACTTCTCGCTCCGGTGCATCCACCGGGTGCCCTTCGGCACGCCGGTCCGGACCACCAGTGCCGCACCGGACACCCTCTCGCCGAGGGCGGCCAGTTCCTCCGGCGTCCCGTGGCCGGCGTCCACGACCGAAAGGCGGAGACCCTGGGGCGGGGTGGAGCCCGAGTTGGCCAGCGGAACCGTCCGCGCCGCGGCGAAGGTGGGCTCCTCGAGCGTCACGCTGGCCCGCTGGACCCGCCAGAGCGGCACGTCGAACGGCTCGGTGCGGACCAGCGGCACACCGGTCTCCCGGTAGATCCGCTCGGCCAGCGCCTGAGCCCGGGCGCCGTTCGGCGTCCCCGTCGGCCGGCCGCCGACACCGTCGAGAAGCCTGTGCGCGGCCTCCCGAAGGAACGGGGAGCGCAGGGTGAGGCCCACGAGACGGTCGAGCTGGCCGTCGTCGGGCTGCTGGGCGAAGGCCGGGACCGAGCAGAGAAGGAGAACGGTACCGGCTATGGCAGGCAGGGAAGGATGAAGCCGTTTCATGCACACCATGGTATCCGGGTCCACGGCCGTCTGGAACTCTCCGTGGGATTTCGGCAGGGGAATTGCTAGAGTCCTCGGCGTGGACCGGAACCGGACCGTCTTCCGCCGCGCGCTGGCGATCTCGATCGTGCTGCACCTCCTGGCGCTGTTCGTACTGCTGCCGTCGTTGCAGCGGCTGTGGCCGGCGTCGTCCGAGCTGGCCCGAAGAATGACCGTCGTTCCGGACCAGGACTCGGAGCCGCCGTTGAAGTTCGAGCTCGTGGACATCCCGGCGAATGAGGAGAAGCCCCTGGATGACCGGAAACCGGTGCTGTCGGACCAGGACCGGCGGGCCCACGGCGGTGAGGGCGAGAACCGCGCGAGCCGGCCGGCAGTGACGGGCAAAACGCCGGAGCTCGTCCGGGCCCAGGGCGGCACGCGCCCCGGGCGGGGGGCGCCGCCGGTCCGGACCGGGCCGCGGACCGTGCCCCAGCCGGTGGAGCGGCGGCCGCAGCAGCCGAAACGGCCGGAGGAGACCGCCCGGCCCGAACGGAAGGGCGCCGGGCGCGAGGCGCGGCGGGAGGAGGCTCCGAGGGCGGCGGTGGCACCCGCGATCCAGCTTCCGCCGCCCGGGGCGGCTCCGATGCCCCCGGACATCGGGGGCCTCGACCAGAGCCCGGATCGTGGGGGGGGGCAGGTCGACACCGGCACGCTCTCCTTCGACACGCGCTGGTACGACTGGGGTCCGTACGCCGCGAAGATGCTCCGGAAGATCCGGCGCAACTGGGAGATTCCCGAGATCGCGAAGCTCGGGGTGTCGGGCGTGGTCAAGATCCGGTTCTTCATCGAGAAGGACGGCTCGGTCTCGGGGCTGCGGATCGTCGACGAGTCCGGCAAGCCGCCGATGGACTTCTCCGCCCGCGACGCCATCGCCAACGCCTCGCCGTTCGAGCCGCTGCCCTCGGACCTGACCGGCGTGGACCGGGAGGGCGTCACCATCACCTTCTACTACAACACCCGCCCGCCGGACGAGATGGGCGGGGAGTGAGGAGCGCACATGCACATCATCGACATCCTGATTTCCGGCGGTCTCGTGATGATCCCGCTGGGGCTCCTGTCCCTGGCGGCGTTGACCATCGTCCTCGAGCGGCTGTGGGTCCTCAGGCGGGGGCAGTTTCTCCGGCCCGAGGTCGTGTCGGCGCTGTCGAACCTCCTGTCGCAACGTGAGTTCGACAGGGCCCTGGAGTACTGCCGGCGGCACAGGGGGCCGTTCACCGAGCTCGTGGCGACGCTGATCGAGAACCGTGAGGCGCCGTACGACGAGCTCCGGGAGGTGCTGGAGGACACGGGCCGGCACCAGCTCTCGGGCCTCCAGCGCGGCCTGCCCGCGCTGGCGACCATCGTCGCGGGGTCGCCGCTCCTTGGGCTGCTCGGTACGGTCGTGGGCATGATCAAGATCTTCACCGTCGTGGCGAGCTCCGGCGGTGCCGTGACGGAGCAGCTCTCCGCCGGCATCGCCGAGGCGCTGGTCACGACGGCGACGGGCCTGATCATCGCGATCCCGGCGCTGTTCGTCCACGCCTACCTGGAGGGCCGCGCCGTGGAGATCCTCGAGGACATCGAGGAGCAGCTGCTCGACTTCCTGCACCTCGTGCGCCGCCCGCGGAAGCCGCGGGAGGAGCAGGCGTCATGAAGCTCGGCCGCGGGATCCAGCGCAGCAAGCCCGAGGTGATGATCGCGCCGCTGATCGACGTGGTCTTCCTCCTGCTGATCTTCTACGCCGTGACGACCCAGTTCGTGCAGGATCAGCGGCTCAAGCTCAAGCTGCCCGAGGCGAAGACCGCGGAGGATGTGGGCCAGGGCGCGGCGACGAAGCCGCCGGTGATCACCGTGGCCTCGGACGGGAGCGTCTGGATCGATGGGGAAGAGGTTCCCGAGATCCGGCTCGACGAGGCGGTGAAGCAGGCGGTGAAGGGGTCGAAGGACGGCTCCGTGATCATCAAGGGCGACCGGGAGGCGGACTACGGTGTCGTGGTGAAGGTGCTCGACGTCGCGCGGTCCGCCGGGGCGAAGACGATCCAGATGTCCGCGGTCAAGCCAAAACCGCAGTGACCGCGGCCGCCCCTCACCGATGCGGGAAGAACGGGGGGCGGCCTAGTGTTGGAGGAAGTGACAGAGACCATCGGGAGGTTTGCCATGGGCGAGAAGGTGTACAAGAAGATCCGTGTGGTGGGGTGCTCCACTGAGAGCTACGAGAAGGCGATCGAGGCTGCCGTGGCGAAGGCGGCCGAGACGGTCGACGGGTTGGCCTGGTTCGAGGTCGTGGAGCACCGCGGCGCCATCGCGCACGGCGGGGTCGCCGAGTACCAGGCCACAGTCGACATCGCCTTCAAGGTGAACTGAGTCCCCGGGTGGGTGGGCGTCTGCCGGTCTGCTTCCCGGCACGTCACGGGCGGCCGTGGGAAGAGCATCGTGGTGCACTCGTGAGAGGCGAACCGGCGGCCGGCCCCCGCGCTTCGCGCGGATGACGCGTCCCGGCCTGCCGTCGCGGTGGAAGCGAGCTTCCCCCGCGCCGTCCGGCCGTGCCGCTGGCGCCGCATGCGGCGTCGCTGCCGGCCGCCTGAGCTTCGTTGGAGAGCTTCGAGTCATCGTCATTTGTATGAACGGGGCCGCGAGTCTCGCACCCCGGGACCGCCCCGCCCCCACGCCGGCCCGTTCCTCGTGGGGCGCTCGAGCACTGGATGGCCGAGGGCTCCGCTGTGGGGGCAGTCCCGATCGTGAAGGGACCGGTGCTTCGGGAGGAGAGACGGAAATCGCTTCGCGCGTTCCGTTTCACCGGCTGGTGGCTGGGCACTTCCGGAAGGGCTTGGCCTCACGTGCCGGCCCGGCCGGACGGGTGACGGGCCGGGGCGGGTGGGACAGGACGGACGGCGAGGGAGAGTGCCGTGACGGCGGGGACCGGCATTCCGGGCGTGGGCGTCGTGAACAGAGGGGGGACGTCCTCGGCGGACCACGCGGCGTAGTACATGCGGTACTCACCTTCGTGGAGCAGGACGTGGACACCGGTCAGGAGGCCCCATCGCTCCGAGGGACATGCGGCATCCCAGCGGAAGTCGGGTTCCTCGCCGTACTCCGGCGTCCAGTGGACCCCGTCCTCGCTGGTGGCGTGCCAGAAACCGAAGGCGTGGAACAGGAGTGCCGGGATCCGGGCGGTATCGCTGGGCCGGTCGTTGGTGAACCACATCTCGTACCGGCCGATGGAGGGGTTCCACAGTACCGATGGCTGCTGGCCAGAGGTGGGTTCTCCGGGCCTGCTGAGGGTCGGGAGGGGGTTGCCGGGGCTGGGTGTCCAGTGGATCCCGTCCGTTGAGCTGGCGTGGGCGATGCCAAACGCCAGGGGGGCTCCAGAGGAGTCGCCGGCGTAGCTGGACATCCACATCCGGAGGGTTCCGTCGGGATCTACGACGAGGGTGGGATCGGCCACGACGCCGAGGGCCATTTCGGACGTTCCGGCCAGCACCTCCTCGCCGCGCAGGACCAGGCCGGCCTCGCCGTAGGGCGATTCGGCAGCCGGCAGGCGGGAGAACGTCCGTCCGTCGGACGAGAACGCCAGTCCGATCTCGTAGCACGGCGCGTCGCCGACAGTGCAGGCGCCAGCGTTGCCTCCGGAGTAGTAGAGGAGGTAACGGCGTTCGGGCGGGTTGCCGGGGACCTTGATGACGAACGGCGTCTCGGCGTTCGTCCCGTCCCATGCGGTCGGGTCGCCAAGATCGGTTGCGAAGGCGAGCTCCCGCTGGACCTTCCACTGGACGCCGTCGGGGCTTTCGGCGTACCGGATTCCGTTGACGGGTGGTCCGTCGGGCCCGTAGATTCCCATCACGGTGGTGGACCACCACGCCTTGAAGAGCCCGTCTTCCTCGTCCCAGATCACCACGGGGTCCGCGATGGCCAGATCGGTCTCTCCCTCGTCCATCAGCCCGAACGGCTCGGCGATGGGGTTGGCAGGACTCCGGGCCCAGTCGGTGACGATTTGCATGAGGGGCCACGGGGCCGCGGTCGCCCCAACGGCCGGGTTTCCGCCGCCGGCCGGCTTCCCCTCGAACCAGAGCCTGACGGTTTCGCCGTCCAGGATTGCGGAGGGCGCCCGGACACCGCCCCCGTCCCACGAGCCGGCGTCACCCGGTTCGAGCACGGGGCCAGAGGCCCGGTCCCAGGGGCCCACGGGCAGGGGGGACCGCGCCAGGCCGATCGCCGGCGGTTCGCCGTCGCGGAGGATGGTGAAGAACAGGTAGAACAGACCGTCGGGGCCGGCCAGGACCGCGGGGTCGGCGAGGCCCTCGCTGGGATCGGTGCCGCCGAGGATCGGATCCGCCAGCTTGCTCCAGCTCCGCCAGCCGTACGAGACGGCGCCGAGGATCGTCGGCCCCGGGCCGCGGTTGCCACATGCCTCGTCGGTGCACCGCCCGTCGTGAAGCATCCAGATCCTGCCGTTCCACCCGGCGATGGTGGGCCCCGAGACGCCGTCGGCGTCGTACCACGGCTCGTCCGGAGCCCAGGAGACCCCTGGCACGAGGACTGGTGCCTCCTGTGTCCGCTGGAAGTGGACACCATCGGCCGCGGTGGCGCGGCCGATCCCCTGCCAGGGCGAGGGGCGGTTCCATCCGGTGGGGGAGCGCCCTCCGTAGAACAGGTCGAACCCGCCATCCCGTGAAACGAGGCAGGGTGCTCCGACCTCCTCGTCCCATGAGCCGTGGAGGCCGTCGAGCACAGGCGGCTCGGGCCCGGGACCAGCGGTGGGAATGGCTGGAGCCCACTGGATCCCGTCGTTGGAGACGAGCTCGACGATGACGGTCCGGTCAGGATCGGACCGGCGGTCGGTGTGGACCAGCCGCCAGACGCCATCCGAGTGGACGACGGACGGGGAGGCGGCAAAGCCCCACCCCCTCACCGCGGGGGAGGCGGGATCCCGGAAACGGTGCCACTCGACGCGGGTCCCGCCGGCGAGTGCTGCCGGGATCACGGCGAGGCTGACGAGGGTCAAGACGGCGATGTGTTTCCTGGTGCCCACGGTACGAGGATACAGCAGGCGCTGTTGCGGATGTCAGTCGGAAGCGGAACCGGTTGCTGCAACGACACGTACGGTACGGCCCGTTCGCCCGGCGGGGCGGCGGGCGCTTCGCCGGCGGATGCGCCAGGCGTGGACGACTGGAGCAGCCCCGTTCCCGAACGGCTCGAGGATCCAGAGAATGCCTCGTTCCCGGTCGAAGGCTGCGGCCCCGAGCCGGGTATGCCGTTGGTTCCCCCGGCCGAGGTACACCGCGGCGTCCTCGGATAGGGGCCGTCCGAGGAGCGTCCGGTCCACGTCCAGGACGGCGTACGGCTGGGGCTTCCACGGCTCCTCGCGTCCCTCGGCCACGGCGGCCAGCTCCTCCGGGTCGTAGAGAAGAAGCACGGCATCGAACGACGAGGCCCACCAGCCGCGGCTCTCCTCCTCCACGTCGGCATCCCGGCACGGCGCCATGTCCTCCTCCGTGCAGGGTGTCTCGCCATCGGGCCGGACGCACATGACGTCGCCCACCGTGTAGACACACGGCGCACCTTCGGGCCACCCCGGTGCGGGGGGGACGTCGGCGGGCGTCTGGAACCCGTACCAGGTGTATCCCGAGCCCCGGGTTCCGGCGAACACCACCGCCGAGCCCGAACCGCTCTCGATCCAGGCTCCGCCGCTCCACTCGTCGGCGGCGCTGTAGCCATCGAGGCGGTGGGGGCCCCGATTGGCCACGGAATAGCGGATCAACGGTGTGTACGGAAGCTCGGTTTCCGGTGGGGGAGGATCGCCCTCGAGCCAGGGGCCGATGGCCACGAGCTCCGGTCCCATCCCGGACCATCCACCATCGCGGAACCGGCCCGTGGCCAGTGCCCGTCCCCCCGTGTGGGCAGCGGCCCAGGAGGTGGGGATGGCGAACAGGTAGTCGTTGACGGCGTAGATCAGGCCAGCCTCGTTCTCGGAGGCGGTGCCGACCCACCACGCCCCCTCGGTTCGGGGGTTCCCGAGGTCGAGATCGCACCGGGCATGGGTCGGGGCGACCTCCGGTCCGGGCTCCTGATAGTGCTGACCCCAGGTGAGCCAGATGTGAGGCCCTGCTTCGCCGGGCTGTGCTGGAAGCCATTCGATTCCGGCCCGGGGGAGCTCCGTGAACGTCGGGAACAGGCCTCCGCGAACATCGGAGAACGGCTGGAGGAACGCAGCGGCCGGAAGGATAGCCGGGTCGCGGTCCATGGTGGGCGCCGGGATCGTGATCTCGGCCACGAGGCATTCTCCGTCGAACCCTGTCACGAGGAGAGACCCCGGGAAGCCGTCGGCCGGACCGTCGGGATCGCCTCCCGGCACGTATGTCATGGCCTGGCCACCCCAGTCCCAGGTCGCCGGGGGCTCACCCGCATCCGGCGGTAGCCGGAACGCCCCAACGTACTCGAGGGCCGATGGTGCCAGCCTGGCCCCAAGGGACAGCCGGGGTGGCGCCG
Source organism: Thermoanaerobaculia bacterium (assembly GCA_027067575.1). Classification (GTDB taxonomy): domain Bacteria; phylum Acidobacteriota; class Thermoanaerobaculia; order Thermoanaerobaculales; family Sulfomarinibacteraceae; genus JAMOVQ01. Next base: position 7,347 of record JAMOVQ010000109.1, read on the forward strand.
CGAGGAGCACCACGGTCAGGATCCCCGCCGTCATCGAACGCTGTGCCAGTGGGAAGCGGCTCATGCCCGGAGTGTCGGTCGGCAGGAATGTAGTGTCCATGGCCCGGGGCGACAGGAACCTGCCCCATCGCGACAGATCCAGTTCTCGCTCCGGGGCCAGGGCGGCCGCTGCACGGGAGCGTTCCGCACGGTCCACATCTGGCGCACCGGCCTCCATCGCGGCCAATGAGATGGGCACGGACGCGATCACCGTCACCCTTTCCAACGGGGTGCTGCGATCTGTGCCCCGGCATCCGGACTGCATGTCCGGCAACGGGAGGTACAATCCTGCGGTGCCGCACGATGCACGGCTCCTCGACGCCCCCGTGATGCCGACGCTGCTCCGGCTGGCCGCGCCGATGGCCGCCGGAATCGTCGCGATCATGTTCTTCAACGTGGTGGACACGTTCTGGGTCGGCCGGCTGGGACCGGAGGCACTCGCGGCCATGGGGTTCACGTTCCCCGTGACCTTCATCCTCAAGTCGATCACCATCGGTCTCGGGGTGGGGATCACGGCGACCATCTCGCGGGTGCTCGGCGCCGGCGACGGCGGCCGGGTCCGGGTCCTGACCACCGACAGCCTCCTCCTCGGCCTCCTCGTGGTGGGCGTGGTCTCCGCCGGCGGTCTCCTCGGGATGGACCGGCTGTTCGGGGCGCTCGGCGCGGGGCCGGCGCTCCTTCCCGCGATCCGGAGCTACATGGTGCCGTGGTTCGCCGGGATCGGGCTGCTCGTGGTGCCGATGATGGGGAACGCCGCGATCCGTGCGACGGGCGATACCAGGACGCCTGCGGTGATCATGATCCTCGCGGGCGGGATCAACGCGATCCTCGACCCGTTCCTGATCTTCGGCCTCGGGCCGTTCCCGGCCCTCGGCCTGCGGGGCGCGGCACTGGCCAGCGTCGCCTCGTGGGCCGTGGCGCTGACGGCCTCAACCCACGTCCTCGGCTGGCGGCTCCGGATGCTCTCGCCGGAGCCGCCCCGGCTCGGCCGCTTCCTCGCGTCGTGGCGGCCCGTCCTCGGGATCGGTGTTCCCGCCGCGGCCACCAACCTGCTCGGACCGCTGACCGTGGGCGTCGTCACCCGGCTCGTGGCGGAGCACGGCCCCCGCGCGGTGGCCGGGTTCGGCGTGGCGACCCGCCTCCAGAGCATGGCGCTGATCGGCCTGATGGCCATGGGGGCCGCCATGACCCCGTTCGTCGGCCAGAACTTCGGCGCCCGCTCCTGGGACCGGATCCGTGCCGCGTTCCGGGCCGGCGCGCTCTTCTCGCTGGCGTGGGGCGCGGGGTCGTTGCTCGTCCTGGCCCTGCCCGCACCGGCGTTGATCCGGCTGTTCAACGCCGATCCCGTCGTCGTCTCGAGCGGTTCCCTGTTCCTCCGGATCGTGCCGTTCAGTCATTGGGCCGTCGGGATCGGACTGCTCGCCGGGTCGATCTTCAACGCACTCGGGCGGCCTCTCGCCGCGGCGACGCTCATGGTCTTCCGGCTCCTTCTGCTCGCCGTTCCCCTGGCGGTCTTCGGTTCGCGCCTTCTCGGTCTGCCCGGGATCTTCGCGGGGCTCGCCGCCGCCAACGTCCTCGGTGCCGCCGTCGCCTGGACCTGGCTCCGGCACACCCTCCGTCACGCCTGACCGCGGCGCCCGGGCGTTTCCGGGGATCCTCAGCCGAACAGGATGCCGAGGAGCGCCACGGTGTCGTCGCCGTCGGTGTCGCCGTCGGCGTCCATGTCACCGCAGGAGAACGGCCCGTGGCAGCCGATCTGTACGGCGAGGTCCCCTGCGTCGGCGTCGCCGTCCTGGTCGAGGTCGCCCGGCACGCCGGTGCCGCCGACGAGCTCCCGGGCCACCGCGTACCAGCCCGTCGCGATCCGGATCGAGCCGTCGGAGTTGAGGTGGCCGCCGTCCGAGCTGTAGTCGGCGTACAGCTTCTGGTACGTCTCGCCTCCGGACGTGAAGGTGACGGCGGTGCCGTCGGGCCGGTGGGCCTCCATGTCGGCGATGTCGAACAGGAGCTTCCCGTTGTCCCGGCAGAACTGGCGGACGGCGGCGTTGTACCGGTTCCTCAGGATGTTGTTGGAGTCCTCCGCGGTGGTCAGCGGCATGGTGGTGTAGACGAACCGCGTGGTGGGGTAGTCGTCCTCCAGGTCCTGCATGGTCTGGAGGTAGGTGGCCGCGTCGGCGTTCTGGTCGATGTAGCAGAGCTTGTCCATGGCGGCGTCCACGGCGGGCAGGTGCCAGCCCGAGGTCCGGACGGAGTTGTCGAAGATCTGGAACTTGGCGGACCAGCCGGGGTTCCCGCGTTGGCATTCGTAGATCGTGCCGGCCACGGTCGGTTCCGGCGGATCCTCGACCCGTTCCTCGCCCGACAGGTACGACACGGAGACCGGGTCGAGCTGGTAGCGGGTGGGGTCCGAGGAGTGGAGGGACTCCATCCCCGAGATGATGTTCCCGCCCACGGAGGCGTGGGTGAACAGCCACCGCTGCTGCCCGATGGCGTCCATGACGGACTGCGGGTACGAGGCCACGGCGTCGATGGCCCCGTGATCGACGATCTGGGCGGCCGCGGGCGCGGCAATGGCGGACGCTGCGAGCAACGCCGCGAAGAACGTGGACGAACGGCCCATCGGAACCTCCCTCTTCCCCGGTCTTTGCTGGAACCCCAGTCTTCAGGCTATCGGCCGGACCTGCCGGATGCCGTGACGCCAGTCACCCGGGATGGCTCTTCGGCACGCAGGGCGGAGCGCTCCGCGCCGATCCGGCGTCCGCGGAGGGTGGCGGGACCTTGGTCCGCACCACGTCGACGAGCCCGCGGTCCGTCAGCCGCAGCTCGGAGATCACCTCGAGCGCCAAGGGAGAGGGGCACGAACGGGTCCCGCCCGGTCCCGGGTTCTGTGACTGCCTCTTCGCACTCACGGACGCCCCGGGCGGCTTCCTCGGCGGGGCTGGGCTCATCAGGCCCGCCACGGGCAGCGGCGGTATACTGGCGCGGGAGGCCGGCATGTTCGGTTCACTCGGGGTTCCCGAGCTGATGATGATCTTCGTGGTCGCGCTGCTGCTCTTCGGCCCGAAGAACCTGCCGAAGATCGGGAGGACGCTCGGGCGGGCCATGGCGGAGTTCCGCCGGGCCTCGAACGACTTCAAGCGGACCATCGAGGAGGAAGTCGCGGCCTCGGAGATCCGTGACGTCAAGCGGGAGATCGACGAGGCGGCCCGCGGCCGGTCGCCGGAGGGCGGCGACGGGGACGGTGCCGGTGGCTGATCCGGCACCCGAGCTCGAGAGCGGTCCGGCGGAAGGGGGCGAGCTCCCGAAGATGACGCTCGTCGAGCATCTCGAGGAGCTGCGCCGCCGGCTCTTCGTCTCCCTGATCGCCGTGTTCGTCGGTTTCCTCGTCGCCTGGGCGTGGTCCCAGGAGATCTTCCACTGGCTGGAGGTGCCGATCCAGCAGTTCCTGGAGCCCGGCGACAAGCTGGCGTTCACGGCGCTGGCGGATCCGTTCATGCTCTACATCAAGGTGGCGCTGCTCGCGGGGATCTTCGCGGCCTCGCCCGTGGTGCTGCTCCAGCTGTGGTTGTTCATCCGGCCCGGCCTCTACCCCCACGAACGGCGGATGGTTCTTCCGTTCCTGTTCTTCACCACCGTGTTCTTCCTGGGCGGCGGCTATTTCGGGTACCGGGTGGCGTTCCCCATGGTGGTGCGGTTCCTGCTCGGGGTGGGCAAGGACTTCAAGCAGGTGGTGACGATCCAGTCGTACTTCGCCATGATGTCGAAGATCCTCCTCGGGCTGGGGCTCGTCTTCGAGCTGCCGATCCTCGTGTTCTTCCTGGCCCGGCTCGGGCTGGTGACGGCGCGGATGATGGTCCGCGGCCTGCGGTGGGCGATCCTGGCGATTTTCATCATCGCGGCGGTGATCACGCCGACCCCGGACGTGGCCACCCAGACGGTGTTCGCGGTGCCCATGATCCTGCTGTACCTCCTCGGGATCCTCGTGGCGGCCGTGTTCGGCCGCAAGCGGCGGCCGGCGGACGGGGGCTGATGGACCGCAGGCGGTGCGGCAAGGCGGCGGGCCGGCTGTTCGCGAAGGTCCGGCGCGCGTGCCTGCGGTGGGATCTGCTGCCGCCGGGGGAGCCGGTGGCCATCGGGATCTCGGGCGGACCGGACAGCCTGGCGCTGGTGGCGATGCTGGCCCGGCGGAACCGGATGCTCGAGGTCAAGAGCCGCCTCGTGGGGCTCCACGTGGCGCTCCGTGGGGACGGGGAACCGTGGAGCCTCCCGGAGGCGATTCGGGACTGGTGCCGCGAGCAGGGCGTCGAGGTCGAGACCGTGGTGCCGCGGGTCGATCCCGGCGAGGCGTTTCCGATGACCTGTTTCCGGTGCGCGGGGATCCGGCGGCGCACGCTGCTGGAGGCCGCCGACGCACGGGGTTGCTCCCGTCTCGCGCTGGGGCACCACGCCGACGACGTGGTGGAGACGTGGCTGATGTCGCTGTTCTACACGGGGACGGGCGACGTGCTCCCGCCTGTGCGGAGCTACTTCGGTGGCGTGGTCACGGTGGTCAGGCCGATGTACGAGGCCCCGGCGCGGGAGATCCGGCGGGTCGCGTCGCTCTGCGGCTACCCCGTGGACCCCGTGCGGTGCCCGGTGGAGGGCTCGGCCAGGCGGAACAGGGTCCGGGAGGTTCTGGCGGCCCTCGGCCGCGACCAGCGCCGGGTCCGCCGGGTGCTGTTCCGGACGATCGTCCGGTCGTACGGAGCGCCGGCGGACGGGGTGGTAGAATCCGCGCCGGGAGGGGACGGATGGCGAGGTTGAACCCGGGCGAGCTGGAGATCGATCTGTTCTGCAAGGGGTTGCGGATCGACCCCTCGTGCCGGCTGGACCGGGACGCACGGCTGTTTTCGCGGACGAGGGCCGGTCTTGGGTCGGGACTGGAACTGATCATTCCCGGGGACCTCAAGGATATCTGGATGAACGCGCCGGTCGAGGAAGACTTCTGCGCCCTCTCGCCGTACTTCCTCCGGTGGGAGGAAGGGCGGGGCTACCACGTGGTGGACACGCGTTCAGACGAGGCGTACGACGTGACGATCCCGCCCCAGCCTGCGTGGTACGAGCGGACGACCTCGTCAGGGGTGCCCATGTCGCGGGTGGGTGTGCTCCAGGGGACGTACCTCGGCATCTACGTCTCCGAGGCATGCATGTTCTGGACTCCCCAGGAGAACGCGAACTGCAAGTTCTGCACGTCCGGCGTCAACGTCGGCGTCAACGAGGTGACACGCAAGCGCGTCCGGGACGTGGTGGAGGTCGCCCGCGCGGCGAAGGAGGAGTCCGGCGTAACCTTCGTCCACTTCAACGCCGGGTACCAGTGGGAGGACCTGCCGGAGCACACCCGTGCCCACGGCCTCAACCGGGCGGCGCCGTTCGTCAAGGCGATCCGCGAGGAGGTCGGGCTGTTCACTGGAGTGCAGGTCGCCCCGGTGTTGCCGCGGGACCACTGGAAGTACGACTGGCTCGTCGAGCTCGGCGCGGACCATTTCTCGTTCTGCTACGAGTTCCACAACCCGGAGTACTTCGAGCGGTTCTGCCCGGGCAAGAAGCGCCACCTCGGTCAGGAGGCGTTCTTCGCCGCGCTGGAGTACACGTCGAAGCTGCTCGGAAAGGGCAAGGTCTCGGGCGAGATCATCGCGGGTCTCGAGCCGATCGAGGACACGTTCCGCGCGATCGACTACATCACGTCGGTCGGCGCGTTCCCCACGGTCTGTATCTTCCGGCCGCTGATCGGTGCGGACCTGGAGCACTATCCGTCGCCCCCGTACGAGGACATGCGCCGCGTGTTCGAGCACGTGTGGCACGCCATGGTTCGGAATGGGATCCCCATGGAGATCGTGCCCAACATCGAGGTCAGCCTGGTGGTGCAGCCTGGTGACGCGGCGTACCTCGTCGAGCGGGACCTGCGGTGGCGGGCGTACCGGGCGAAGAATGCCGTCCTGCGGTTGTTGGCAAGACCGCTCGTGCGCTGGAAGCTGAAACCCCATCCGGTCAGGGCCTCGGCGACGGACCACCCCAACCTCCCGCCGCGCCTGCCGGTGGCGGAAGGGGCCGAGCGCCGGGACGGGGAGGCGGCATGATCCGCCAGGTCGACCAGGAGCGCGCACTGGAGAGCGCTGCGGGGATTCCGGGCGGCGCGGCGGTGCTCGGGCGCTTGAAGGAGCGGAGCGAGCCGTTCGTCCTCGTCCCGGAGGGCGCGGGGCTGGAGTGGGGTGTGGCCAACGAGGTCAAGGGCGCCCCGAACCGTGCGCGCCTCAAGCTGTTCGTGCCGGAGGGGCGGGACGACATCGTGGTGCTGCTGGCGTACAAGACCTCGCAGGTCGAGTGGTCCCGCGACCGGTACGCCTACGGTGTCTGGGAGATTCCGGTGACGGACGGCGAGACGGCCATCGACCCGGCCGTTCTCGACACCTGGATCGACTTTCAGGTCAGCGGGTTCCACCCCGAGCGCCGTCCGGACACCCTCGTCCGCCAGATCTCCTACGACATCCCGGCCTGAGCAGACAGAGCGTCTTCCGGACAGGGAGAGTCCCGCCCCGGTGCGCCCGGGGCGGGAGCGAGCAGAGCAGGTGCCGGGGTCAGAGTCCGATTTTCTCGAGGATCCGATCCAGGGCCTCGAGCTCGCCGCGGGTGGTGTAGAAGTGGGGCGAGAACCGGACGAACCCTTCGCGGACGCTACAGACGATGTGCCGTTCCGCCAGCCTTCTGACGGCCTCCGTGGGCTCCACTCGCGGGTGGCGGGCGGCCACGATGCCGGCGACGGGATGGCCCGGTCCTGGGGAGAACAGCTCCCACCCGTGGGCGATCAGGATTCGCATCAGCTGCCGTATGAGCATCTCGACGCGGGTCTGCACCACGTCCGTCCCGACCTGGGTGAGGAGGTCGAGCGCCGCGGCGAGCCCGGCGACGGCGGCTCCGTCTGCCGTACCCGGCTCGAACCGTCGGCCGTCGAGGTGAAAAGTGAGCTCCTGGAGGAAGAAGTCGTCCGGGCCGAGCCCGGTGTTCCGCCACCCGGCGAGGACCGGCCGGAGCTGCGAGCGGAACGCCGGGCGGGTGACGAGGAGCGCGATCCCCTCCGGTCCGAGGAGCCACGTGTGCGCGCCGGCGACCAGCGCGTCCACGCCAAGCGCCCGCACGTCCATCGGGAGGATGCCGAGACCCTGGATGGCGTCCACCACGAGGAACGCGCCGTTCTCGCGGCAGAGGGCCCCGAGCTGGGCCAGGGGCGCAACCCATCCGGTGTGGAACGAGACCCACGAGACGCTGACGATACGCGTGGCGGGCCCCACGGCCTTCGCGACATCCTCGAGGCGAACCCGGCCTCCGGGCTGCGGGAACCGGACGACCCGGACCCCGCGCCGTTCCAGAGCGAGCCACGGGGCGGCGTTGGCGGCGAACTCCTCGTCGCCCACGACGACCTCGTCGCCCGGCTGCCATTCGATCCCCTGGGCGATCAGGCTGAGGCCGATGCTCGTGGAGCCGACGATCGCCACGTCTTCCGGCGCCGCCGCCGTCAGCTCGGCGCCGAGGTGACGGCACGTCATCGCGTGATGGGCCCAGTCCTCCTCGGCGAGTCGCCCTGCGTTCTCCCGCTGGCCGATCCGTTCCCGCATCGCCTGGGCCACCGAGCGGGGTAGTGGTGAGAGCGCGGCGTGGTCGAGGTACAGACACCGGTCGCGCACGGGGAACTCGGGAAGCCAGCGGGTCAGGTCCAGCTGCATGGGCGGATCATAGCGTAGCCGTCACCTTGGCGAGGGTGAGGGCGGGCACGGACCGGTGGCTCGGGCGCTGCCGTACAATGGCTTCCCGCGCGCGGGGAGGGGAGGGGGCGCATGGCACGGAGGATCCGTACGGAACTGACCGAGCGGCTCGGGGTCGATCACCCCATCGTCCAGGGCGGGATGATGTGGGTGTCGAGGCCAGCACTCGTTGCCGCCGTTGCCGAGGCGGGCGCGTTCGGGTTCCTGACCGCCTTGACGTTTGGCAACCCGGAGGGACTGGCCGAGGCGATCGACGAGACACGGCGGCTGACGGATAAGCCGTTCGGGGTCAACCTGACCTTCCTGCCCACACTGGTCCCCGTGGACTACGGTCCCTTCATCGACGTCATCGTGGAGAAGGGGATCCCCGCGGTGGAGACCGCCGGCCGGAACCCGGAGCCGTACATCGACCGGATCAAGGCCGGCGGTGCCATCGTCATCCACAAGTGCACGTCGATCCGCCACGCGAGGAAGGCCGTTGCCATCGGGTGCGACATGATCTCCATCGACGGGTTCGAGTGCGCGGGCCACCCCGGCGAGGACGACGTCACGTCGCTGATCCTGATCCCCCGGGCCGTCGACGAGCTCGACGTCCCCGTCATCGCCTCGGGCGGGTTCGCCGACGGCAGGGGTCTGGCGGCCGCTCTCGCCATGGGCGCCGTGGGCGTCAACATGGGGTCACGGTTCCTGGTCACGGAGGAGGCGCCCGTCCACGAGAACGTCAAACGGCGGCTCGTCGAGGCCTCCGAGACCGACACGCTGCTCGTCATGCGGACGCTTCGCAACACCGAGCGCGTGCTGGCCAACGAGTGGGCCCGGAAGATCGTGGCCATGGAACGGGAAGGTGCGGGGCTCGAGGAGCTGGCACCGCTGCTCTCGGGGAAGAACGGGCTCAGGGCGATCACGGAGGGAGAGGTGGACGCCGGCCTCATCGCCGCAGGGCAGGCGATCGGCCTGATCCACGACATCCCCCGGGTTGGTGAGCTCGTGGAGCGTGTCGTCGGGGAGGCGGTGGAGATCATCGGTTCTCGTCTCCCGGAGCTCCTGACCTCCTGAGCGTCCCGTCGCTTGTCCGTTACGGTGCTGAATGCGTTGTCCGGGCTGGCGGGGATCAGCGGTCTGCCGGCCCGGTCGTGACGGCGGAACGCCGCAACCGCGTCTCCAGGATTCGGCGCGTGGTGCCGAGCCGTTCCGCGATCTTTGCGTGGGAGAGACCGGGCCAGGCCGCCATGGCCCGCCGGATCAACGCAAGTTCGGCCTCCTCTGTCAGCTCCATGAGACGGCGGAAGCCGTTCTCGAGAGGGATGGCATCGAGCGGGGATCGTTCCTGGCGGCGGGGTGCCGGGATCGGGACCTCGGTGAGGATGCCCGGTTCGGGGGAGAGCACGATGCTCCGTTCGAGGAGGTTCTCGAGCTCCCGGACGTTGCCGGGGAAGGTGTACTCTGTCAGCGTCTCCAGCACGCCAGGGAGGACCCGCACCGGTGCGCGGCGGAGACGGCGGCAGATCTTGGCGACCAGGTGGTCCACGAGCTCGGGAAGGTCCTCGAGGTGCTCCCTGAGCGGCGGCACGCGGACAGGGATCGTGTCCAGGCGGTGGAAGAGGTCCTCGCGGAAGGCGCCTTCCGCGATGGCCTTCTCGAGGTCGCGGTGGGTCGCCGCCAGGACGCGGACGTCCACGCGGCGCTCTCGGCGGCCGCCGACACGCTGGACCGTCCCCTCCTGCAGGAAACGGAGCAGCTTGGGCTGGAGCGCCACCGGCATGTCGCCGATCTCGTCGAGCAGCAGCGTGCCGCCGTCCGCGTCCTCGATCCGGCCGCACCGTGAGGTGGTGGCTCCGGTGAAGGCGCCCTTCTCGTGCCCGAACAGCTCACTCTCGATCAGCTCCCCGGGGATCGCCGTGCAGTTGACCACGACGAACGGGCGAACCCTACGGGGACTCTGGTTGTGGATCAGGCGGGCCACGAGCTCCTTGCCCACGCCCGTCTCACCGCGGATGAGCACGGTGGAGTTCACGGCGGCGAGCCTGGAGATGGTGTTACGGAGCCGTTCCATGACGGCGCTGGAGCCGACGAGGGTGTCGAACCGGCCGGGGTCGCCGGTGCGGTCCCTGAGGTCGCGATGTTCGGTCTCGAGCCGGCTGGCGTCCAGCGCGCGCTCGACCTGGAGGAGCAGCTCGTCGGGGTCCACAGGCTTGGCCAGGTACTGGAACGCGCCGGCGCGCATCGCCGCGACGGCGGAGCGGACGGAGGCGTACGCCGTGATCAGGATGACCGGAAGGCGCGGGTGGCGTTCACGGATCGCCTCCAGCAGCCGGATCCCGTCCATCCCCGGCATGGCGACGTCGCTGACGACGACGTCGAAGCCGCCCGTGCGTTCGAGAAGCTGGAGGGCGGTCTCCCCGGAGGTTGCGGTTGTCACACGGAAGCCGGCTTCGTCCTCGAGCAGGAGCTGGATCGTTCGCAGAAGACCTGGGTCGTCGTCCACGAGCAGGACGTTCGCGTTCACCGCTGATCCCTTCCGCCGCCTCGTGCCATCTCGCGTCACGGGGGCACCTCCTCTCCTGCAAGGGGTGTTCCAGCTCGATTCTACAGGAAAGGAACGTCCCGTGTGTCACTGCCAGCGTGGTGGCGCACCGGCCGGTACGGTGGACGCACCGTCGCGTGCCACGCTGGCGTCTTCCCCTTTCCCCGGCGGGGGGCGGCGCGCGAGCCGGACGGTGACCACGGCACCGCCGCCCTCCCGGTTGCCGGCGGTCACCTCCCCCCCGTGGTCCCTGGCGATCCGCCTGACGTTGGCCAGCCCGAGACCCGTGCCCAGCCTGCGGGTGGTGTAGAACGGCTCGAACGCTCTGGTGAGACTCTCCGGCGTGAACCCGGTCCCGCGGTCGAGTACGGCGATCTCGGCGCCGAGCACGCGTCCGTCCGGGTCGCGCCACGGCCGGACCTCGGTCTCGATCGTCCCGCCGGTGGGCATGGCCTGGCGCGCGTTGAGTAGCAGGTTGAGGAGGAGGCGGCGGATACGCTCCGGGTCGGCGACGATCCGGGGTGTGGCGGGATCGATCCTGGTCTCGATCGTTACGCCGGCCGAGGCCAGCTCGTGCTCGAGGAGCGTGGCGAGCTGACCGACCAGCGGGCCGAGCTCGAGCTCCAGCGGTGCGGCGTTCCCGGGTCGGACCCATGAGAGTACGTCGCCGATGGTCCGTTCGAGCCGGTCCATTTCCTGCTCGATGATCTCGGTCAGCTCCGCGCCCCGGGGGTCGCCAGCCATCCGGCGGCGGAGGACGGCCGCCGAGCTCTTGACCGCGGCCACCGGGTTCTTCAGCTCGTGGGCCAGGGCGCTGGTCGCGGCGCCGACGGCGGCCAGCCGTTCGCCCAGCGCCCGTTCCTCGAGCAGGCGGCCGCGGTGGATCAGTGGTCCGGCCATCCCGGCCAGGGTCGTGAGGAGGTCGAGATCCTCCGGCAGGTAGGGTGCGTCCAGAGGCCGGGGTCCGACCAGGAGCACACCCAGGGTTTCCCCGGACTCCCGGATCGGAACGGCCAGAGCCACCCGGCGTCCCCCGGGCAGGACGATCTCCTCGGGCCGGCTCCTAGGCGGCGCGTCGAGGAGCGATCTGATCGCTTCAATCTCCTCCGGCAACGGTTCCTCGAACGCCTCGTTCCCGAGCCGGAGCCATTCGCCGCTATCGCGTGCACGGACCAGCACCTCCGTCCATGAGGGTTCCAGCAGCGCCTCGATCCGTTCCCGGAGGAAGCGTGCGGCTGCCGTGGGGTCGAGGATTCCTGCCAGTCGCTCCGCGGTCTCCCGGACGGCCTGGCGGTAGCTGTACCGGCGGCTGTACAGACTTCGGTCCACCGCCTCCTGGACCCGCCTCCGGATCGGGGAGAACGCCAGCACGCTGACGGCGGCGGCCAGAGCCGTGACCAGGGTGTCGAGGGACGGTGCACGGCGGTGGACGAGCCAGCCGGCTCCGGAGACGGCGGCGACGAAGATCGCGGCGGCGCCCGCCGATGCCAGCCCATAGACGAGGCCGTACCGGACGAGGATGTTGATATCGAACAGGTGGTGCCGGACGATGGCAGCGGCGATGGCCAGCGGGACGACCACGTCGAACAGCGCCTGGGACTGGATGGGGATGAGAGAGACGCCGGTCAGCCGGAGGGGAAGCTCCCAGAACAGGACCTGGAGCGCCACCAGGAGCGCGAGGGCGGAGAACAGGAGCCGGGCTTGCGGGCGGACCGTGAGGTCCCCGGCGTGGCGGGAGGCCCCCCCGAGGGAGATGGCGCCGCCGAGGTACGCCAGGACGACGCTGACGTCGTACGCGGTGCTGGCCGCCCGGTGAAGCGTGGGGGCCGCGAGAAGAGTGGTCAGAGCGGGGAATACTGTCGGCAGGTAGTAGACGAGACCCAGAAGAACCGCGGCGCCGTAGGCCACGGGGAGGATGATCCGGAGCCGCCGCTGGAGCGGGCCCCGCGCGGGGAAGATCAGGAACAGGTGGAGCAGCAGCGCAGGGCCAAGCAGGCTCGTCATGGTGTAGGCGAAGGTCAGGACCCGCCCGTGCCAGCTCGTGCCCCCCATGCTGACGAGCGTACAGGCGTCGTTGATCGCGGTGCTCGCGCAGAACAGCAGGAAGAGGAGGGTCTCCGGGGTTCCCGGCCGCAGGAGGTACGTCCCGGCGCCGACGGCGAGGAGCAGGAGGATCGCCACGGCGACGGGAAGGAGACGGCCCGGCGCCAGCCCCCCGGTCACCCCCGTCTCGAGCTCGAGGAGGCGCCCGCCCCGCCGGACCGTCCAGCGGGCCGTGTCGCCGGGGCGGTGGCGTTCCCATGCGTCGCCGAGGTCCGTGCCGTTCTCGAAGCGGCGCCCATCCAGCGCCACGATGTCGTCCCCGGGCCTGATCCCCGCCGAGTCCAGCACGCCGCCCCGGGCGACGAGGAAGACGTGGGCCGCGCCGTTCCAGAACCGGATGTTCGACTGGAGCGGCTGGGGGCTCGCCCCCGCCGTCAGCAGCGCCGTCGCGATCACCGCCAGGGCGTACAGGAACACCCCTGCGGCGAGCACCGTCCGCCAGCGGGTGCCGGTCCCCGGTTGGTCGGCGGCGGAGAGGGTCATGTCCCGATTATCGCCGATCCATGCGGTGCGACCTCTTCCGGGGACGGTTCCGTTTCCGCACGGGGGCGATGTCTCGCGGACGGAGCCAGAATCGCCGCAAGCACCCTCGGTGGTCGGTACGACGGCGGAGGGACGCTCACCTGTCCACGTCCGACCCCTACCGATGGCCCAACTTCTCCCCGGCCTCCCTGGCTTCAGCATCGTCCCGGCGGGTGGATCTTCTCTCAGGCCGTCCGCCGCAGGACGGCGATCCCGCCTCCGAGGAGGAGCAGTACCAGGAGGGCCGCGCCGGTTCCGGAGAGCACGGGGATCGGGGGCGCCTTGGCGCCGCCGTCCTCCGCGTCCCGCCCCGAGTCCGTCGCCGGTCCTCCGGAGGCGCCGTCTGACCCGGACGCTCCGCCCGTGGCGAGGAGGTCCGGCAGTTCGAGCCACTGCCACGCCGGAGGCTGGTCCGCCCTTTTCGCCGTCCGGTTCGCCACGACGAACGCCAGGTCGGCGGCGTCGGTCCGGCAATCCCAGCTCGCGTCCGGGGGATCGCCGGGAGGAACCGGGTCGGTGAAGAGCCAGGCGAGTACCGCGAGGTCGTCGTCGGCGGTCACATCGTCGTCTCCCGTCACGTCGCCCCTGACGGCGCTGCCGTCGCCGAACCCTGCGGCGATGGTCGTATCACCGTCCAATGTCAGTGTGCAGGGACCGGCCCCGGGACAGCCGCTCCACGACCATCCGCCGAAGGTGGCGCCGGAACCGGGATCGGCGATCAGGATGACCGTGTCGCCTGCGGGAAACCGCGCCGAGCATTCCGGGGCGCAGGCGATTCCCCCGGGGGCGGAGAGGACCGTGCCCGACCCAGGGCCACAGGAACGAACGGTGAGTGTGGCGTCCGCTCTTGCCTGGGGCTCGAAGCGGGCTATGACAGCGGTGTCGGTCTCCACCGTCAGCTCCAGCGGGCCGGCGCCTGCAACGGCGATGCCCTCGAGGATCCAGCCCGTGAACCGGTCCCCGGGGGCCGGGACGGCCTCCAGCCGGACGTGGGTTCCCGGTGTCAGGGTCGTGGAACAGTCACTCGGACAGCCGATTCCAGCGGGGTTGGAAGTCACCGTTCCCGTACCCAGACCATCGAGAGTGACGGTCAACTCGGCCTGTGGCGCCGGCGAGGGCTCGAACTCCGCCGTCACGGTGATGGAGGCCGTCACGGTCACTGTGCACGGACCGGTTCCGCTGCACCCTCCCCCGGAAAATCCGGTGAACACGGAGCCCGGAAACGGGCTCGGGGTCAGGGTGACGCTCTCGCCGTCGGGGACGGGCACGGAGCAGTCGGTCCCGCAGGAGAGACCCACGGACGTGCCGACCACCTCGCCCCTTCCGGCGCCGGTCCGGGCGACGGTCAGGGTGTGCTCCTCCGGGATCTCCTCGAAGACGGCGACGAGGGCCGGGGGACTGGTGGGATCGTCGCCTGCGATGTCGTCGAACTGCAGAAAACCCGCAGAGGAGCGGACGGTGAACGGGTTCTCGATGGCCGCTCCTGCACGCGATTCGTATTCGACCGTCAGGCCGGCAAACGACATCCAGCGCCATAGCCAGTGGCGAAAGCGCCAGCCGGGTGCCGGTACGGCGGTGAACTCCTCGGGGAATGCCGATGCATCGAGGGCGATCGTGCAATCGTCTGCGCAATCAACATCGCCCGAGGCGGAAAGAATGTGACCCTGGCCCTCGACGAAGAAGGAAGCGTCCACGGGGTCGGGTGCGGCGTCGGTCGTCGAATGTCCATAGATCGGCATGTCGATCAGAGTGTGCGGCTGGTAGGGATCCCTGTCCCAGACGTACAGGTGCGTGAAGTGTTCGGCCGGGCCGTCTGTCGGTTCGTATCGGAGGCGGATGGAACATGCGTCTCCCGGGCCGAGGCTCGTCCATTCACAGCTGTTCTCGACCCGGGAGATGGATGGCTCGTTGCTTCCGGGTTCGTGAAGGAACCGGACGTTCCCCGTCTCGACCCGGCCATGGCCGATGTTGACGATGCGGACACTGAATTCGGCATGTTCACCGACCGGTGTGACGGGGAAGAGATAGGCGTTGTAGTTGGAGTGGTAGATGGAGAGAGGGGTCGAGGGATCGACGACCAGTTCGCCCGCACCGGTCACGGCGGGGCCGCCGGGATCGACGACAACGCCGTTGGCCGTCAGGTCGGCGTCCCCGTCGCGTCCGTCACAGTAGGCGAGGGCGATCCGCATCCGGTCCCCGTCGTGATGAAGACGCGCGCCGTGTCCCTTCTCGAAGTCGAACCGCCACCAGTGGTCGGTCGTGTCCGACGCCGTCGGACCGTACTTCCAGTAATCGACCAGCTCCGGATCGTCGGGCATGAACAGATTGGCGGTGAAGCAGGCACCCGGGCTCATGCCGGAGAACGTCAGCTCGAGGAACCCGAGGGGGAACAGGTCCACCGGAGCGTCGGAGGGCGACGGGTTGTCCACGGCCGCGGCGTGGGAGAGCACGATGCCGGGGGGCGCCTCCACGGTCAGGTAGCGGCCCCCCCGGTACGAGGGGAACGAGACGACCCGGTCCTCCAGGTAGTCGGGAACGCCGTTCCCGTTCCCGTCCCACGAGGGGTCGTCGCCGTCCGGCCCCATCTCCAGCGTATCCTCCACGTCGTCCCCGTCCGTGGCCCCGTCGGTCCGGGCGAAGTACGCGCCGACCGTGGTGTCGCGGGTCACGTCGATGGTGGCCGTGGAAGCGGTGCCCGACGCGGCCCCCGTCCACCCGGCGAACCGCCACCCCGACGCGGGTGTGGCGGTCAGCGTGACGGTGAACGGTCCGGACGCGGTCCGCGTGCAGTCTCCCGGACAGTCGATGCCGGTCCCGGCGACCGTCCCGCCACCGGCCGGGCCAGCCACGACGTGGAGGCTGACGCCCCCGGTCTCCGCGGACGAGGCGGTCATCCCCCCGGCCCGGTTCCAGGCGAACGACTCGTGACCGGCCGTCCCGTGCTCGGCCCGGACGAGCCGCCCCGCCGGATCGTAGGCGTAGGTCGTGGTCCGCTCGGTCTGGGCCGCCGTGTCGAGGCTGACCAGGGCGGCCGCCACGATCAGCGCCGCCACGGTTACGGAGTTGGGGATACCGGTCCGTTCCACGGTTCGCTCCTTCCGTCGCCGGAGAAAGGGACCCCCGGGACCCGACGGGGAGGAGCCCTGGCCGAGCTCCTTCCGCCGCAGGCCCCGGGGGGCCGGCTCGAGGCCGGCTCGGGGGCTGACCACCCGGTGCCCCGCCTCGTGTCTCACGGCTCCATCTCCCGGTACTGCCGCTGCCACTTGTTGTAGGTGCTCCACGAGATCCCCTTCGCCTCCAGGAGATGGCGAAGGTAGCGCAACTCGTCGGCCGGGTCGCGGTCATCGGGAGCGGGGGACATGGCCCAGGTCACCGCCTCGTCTACGGTGATGAAATGGTGGTCCTTCGCGATCCAGATCGGCATGTGGCCGAGAATCCGCCCGATGACGACGCCGGCAACGGCCGAACTGAGAACGGAGATGCCGATGGTGGCGGCGCTCGCCTCTCCGAGGCTCTCCATCAGCAGGACGTGCCGGTAGTAGCCGAAGTATGCCAGGTAGTTGATGTTGAACTCGTTCCGGGCGGTGCGGAGCCATTCTGCCGCTCCCCGGTACGTGCCGGAGGTCGTGATCCAGCCGGAGAGACGCTGGCCCATCCCCACGAGGCCGGTGGATTCGGAGACCGCCGCGGTCTCGGCCTCGATGGCCGCAAGCTCCACGGGACCGCTCTCCAACGCGAAGTCCCGGGCGGTGTGCTCCATGATGGACATGCCGCTCTCCTTCAGGAGACGGGCGGCCCACTCGATGGGAACGTTGTAGCCCATGGTCTCCTCGACCAGGCCGCTCCCCATCCAGACCTGGTCCATGTACTGGGCCGCCTCGGGGTACACGGCCTCCAGGTACTGGGCGCTGACCGTTCCGTGGACGGCGGCGGCGTCCCGGAGGCCGAGCTGCACCCCGCGGAACGTCCAGTCCCAGGCGAACTCGTAGATCGCCGGGTCGGCGAGCATCTGCTCCTCGCCGGCGAGGCCCGTGGGGTCCACGTGGCCGATGGGGTCGCCCAGGGCGTAGGCGTACGGGTTCCCGGTGGCCGCCACGCCCAGCGGATCGGGGGAGAGGAACTGCCCGAGAGACGGGTCGTAGGCTCGGGCGCCCATGGCGGGGAGGCCCGAGGGTCCGGTCAGGACACCGATGCAACCCCCGAACCCGAACGGCACGTCCTGGAGTGTGCCCACCGTGGCGGTCGGGTTCCCGAAGGCGTCCCAGGAGCGCGCAAGGAGCACGGTTCCGGAGCCGCCGGTGATCACGGCGGCGTTGCCGCGCTCGTCGGGCAGGTACACCCGGATCCCGCCTCCGGCCTCCACCGAGTACAGGAGGCGGCGGCCGGCCCAGACGTGCCGTTCCACCACTGAACCGGTGCCGTCCATCGTCACCACGGGGCGGCCGTCCAGCCGCAGGAACCGGAGGGTCGTGGCGCTTCCGGCGAGCTCCACCAGGTCGCCGGCCGGATCGTACCGCCAGGCGACGGTCTCGCCGTTGCGCTGGACCGTCGCCGGACGTTGGAGGGCGTCCCAGGTCACCTGGAGCCCCGGTGCGGCGAGCAGCGCCCCTGCCACGTCGTGGGTGACGGGAAGCGTCCCCCCGCCGCTGCTGACGCTCTCCAGGCGGTCACCCGGCCCCCGGGCGAGCTCGATGGACCGCTCGGCCAGGGCCTCTGGCGCGCCACCCGTTCGGCGCACGGAGACGGTCCGTCCCGCGGCGTCCCTCGTGATCTCGACCTGGAGGAGCAGGACGCCGCCGGGCCCGGTGTGGCGCAGGGAGGTCAGCGCGCCCCGGGCGTCGCGCCCGTACTCCGTCCGGACCCCTCCGGGCAGGTCGATGGCCGTCACGCGGTTCGCGGCGTCGTAGTGGAACACCGTGGTGTTCCCCGTCCAGTCCACGATCCGTTCGAGCCGTCCCGCCGTGTCGTACCGGTAGTCCGCCGTCACGCCGCTGGGATACTCCAGGGCGTCGAGCCGGCTCCCCGGCGTCCAGCTGCTCCGGACCGTGTTCCCCCAGATCCCCGTGTGGGCCACGCGGCGGCCCATGAGGTCGAGGGCGTCGGTCACCGTCTCCCCGTTGCACGAGGCCGTCCGCGTCTCCCCGGAGCTCGAGAACGTTCGGGTGTAGTCGATGGTGCTGCCGTCGGGCAGGGTCATGGAGGTGACCTCGTCGTCCCCGTTGTACGTCCAGGAGAGCTGTCTGCCGTCCGGGAGCGTCCGGGAGATCAGCCTGCCCGCCCCATCCCAGGTGGAGCGGGTGACGGCCCCGGCCGGATCCTTCGTCTCCGTCACACGCCCGGCGCCGTCGTACGTCCAGCGCCAGGTGGACCCCTCTCCGTCGGTCAGGGCGAGGAGCCGGCCGCGGCTGTCCCGCTCGTGGAGGACATGGGCGCCGTCGGGAAGCTGGAGGCTCCTGATCTGCCCGTCGTCGGTGTGGACCTCCACGAGCTGCCGCCCCAGGGGGTCGGTCCGGACGATCCGGAGGCCGTCGTCGGAGTAGGCCACCGTGGCCCGGTTGCCCAGCGGATCCTCCGTCGCCGTCGGCCGGCCGTCCGCGTCCCACTCGAACGTCCATCGGGCGCCGTCGGGCTCCACGATGGCCGTCAGGTTCCCGTTGGCGTCGTGCTCGTACCGGCGGTGGCCGCCGCCGGGCAGCACAATCTCCCGCCGGAGGCCCCGGTCGTCGTAGAGCCACGACGTCACCACGCCGTCGGGGTCGGTGCGGCTCGTCAGGTTGCCGTCCACGTCGTAGGTCATGTGGATCTCGCCGCCGTAGGCGTCGCGGACGGTGACGAGCTGTCCCGCGGCATCGTACGTCCAGGAGGTCGTCGCGCCTGTGGGGACGAAGGCCCGGGAGGTGACGTTCCCCTCGCCGTCGTGGGCGAAGGTCGTCCGGCGGCCCTCGGGCGTCTGGACCCATTCGAGGTTCCCGGCGAGGTCCCGGGAGAGCGTCAGGGTTCCGATGGAGCCGGGACGTTCGATGGACGACACGTGTCCCGTGGTGTCGTACCCCCAGGTGACGGTGTTCCCGAGCGGGTCCGTGACGGACTCCAGCTGGCCTCCCGCCGTCCATCCGAGTTCCGAAGGCCCCGGGTCTGCACCGTTGCGGATCTGGCTGACGCGTCCGTCACCGTCGTACGCGAGGGTGACGTCCTCGCCCCCGGCGGAGGTCAGCCTTGTCGGCCGGCCATTCGCGTCCCACTGGAACTGATCCGACGCTCCCGACGGGTGGACGATCTGCGCCGGCCGTCCCGATCCATCCCGCACCAGGGTCGCAACGGCGCCGCCGGCGTTGACCACGGACTCGATCCGGCCGTTCGCGTCGCGGTTGAACTCCACCATCCGGCCTGCCTTGTCCACGATCCGCGCGAGATGCCCGTCCTCCCACGCGTACCGGGCCGTCTCGCCCAGGCCGTCCCCGGCGGCCACCATGCGGCCCGCGGCGTTGTAGACGCGCCGCACCGTCCGCCCCGAGGGTGGGGTGACGGTAACCTCGAGGCCGCCGGTCCCCACGGGGGTGCGGGTGAAGGTCGTGGTCTGGCCGAGGGCGTCGGTTTCCGTGGCCACACGCCCCTGGGCGTCGTACGTCACGGTGAGAACCGTCTCGCCACGGCGGTCCTTCGCCGTGAGCATCCGGTGGGATCCGTCGTAGGTGTGCTGCCACGAGTGTCCCAGCGGATCGGTGATGGTGAGCAGGTTCCCGGAGGTATCGTAGGTCATGGCGGCGAGATCGGACGCGGAGAGGGCCGCGCACCGGACGGCGGCCAGCCGCCCCGAGGCGTCGTAGGTGAAGTCGAACTGGCGGCCGAGTGGGTCGGTGACGTGGTCCACGTGACCCGCGGCGTGGGTGACCGTCAGGGCGTCGCTCGTGCCGTCGGAGATCGCCAGCAGCGATCCCGAGGCATCGAACTCCGCGTCGAGGCCTCCGGGGAGGTGCAGCCTCACACCACCTCCTCCGGTGTCCTCGAGCGCCGCATCGGTGGCCCCCCCGGCGGGGGTCCATGGATCGCCGGCCTGGCCCCGTACGAACCGCTGGACATGCCCGTCGGGGAAGGTCACGGAGGTGGAGGTCGCCCCGACCGTGGCCTTCATCGCCCAGGAGTGGGTCCAGCCGTGGCCCACGGGACCGTCGTCCCCCGCCTTCGCCGAGTTGTACGTCAGGGAAAGTCCGAACCCGAGGGTCCTCGTTGCGGGGAAGAAGCAGGCGGTGTGTATTGTGTGGAGGTTTCCCGTGTACGCGCAGACCGGGTCGTCCTCGTCGTCCGGCTGGTCCCCCAGGCGGTGGTCGGGGTCATCGGGCGTGTCGTCGGGGGTCATCACCAGATCGAGGCGTGTGACCGGAGGGGGGCTGGCGGGGAGATCCACGTGGGCGGCGGTTCCGGCATATCCCGGGTTGTGAGGGGTCACATCGTAGCTGCCCGGTGCCGGGGCGTGGATCAGATAGACCGCTTCGGGAGGATCGGTACGGTCGGCTCGGGAGCCCGAGGTGTCCGTGGCGATCACCGTCGCTCCCACGAGGGGCTCGCCCGTGTCCGATGCCGTCACCGTACCGACGATCACCGCACAGGGGCGGACAGTGTACGTCTCCGTCTCGCTGGCCGTGGCGGTGCCGCTGGAGGCGTGGACGGTCACAGTGTACGTTCCGGCTTCGTGCCACTGGTGGGACACGGCCCTCCCGGTGGCCGTCGTGCCGTCACCGAACTCCCAGTCCACCAGGTCGGCGATGCCCGTGAACTCGAACTCCACCGTCTGGTCGCGGCAGACCGTCGTGTCGGGGGGGCCCCTGAAACCGGCCGTGGCACAACCCGTGATGGCGAACCGCTGTGAGGGCGTGGTGAACGGCCCTTCGTGTTGCGCGCCCCACACGGAAAACGCCAGAGACCCCTCGCCGCACCCGGTGACAAGGAACTCGAAGCTCGGGGTGCCGAACCATGTCGGAGAGAACTCCCGGTACGGGTTCCATGTACACGTGCCACCGGCCGGACCACCGGTGGGGACGTCGGTGTAGTCCATGATCTCGTCGTCGATCAGGCACGGGAGGCCGGTCCAGCCGTAGTGGTCGAACCAGGCGCGAACGAGCTGGAGGCCCGACGGGATGGGATCCACCCCTTCCGATCCCCAGCCGTTGACGGAGGTCCTGACGATCACGTGGCTTCCATACTCGACCGAGCCCGCAATGGAGAAGGAGAACCCGGCCGGATTGGGCTCGGAGGCCGAGCCGGGGAACGAGGCGGCCATCACGAGCACGAGCGCGAGAAGGCCGTGACCTGCGTCTCCGCGAGTGGGTCTGCCGATGGAGATGGAACGCATCGCATCCTCCCGGTGGGGCGCCCGGTGGCCACGGGCCCCGCTCCCGGTGGAGCAAGAGCCGTTCCAGGGTGGCCGGGCACCGGGCGACCCGTCGTGGCTTCCTTCCCCATGGGCGGAACCCCCGCGGCTGCACCGTCGGGTGCGGCCGGCGCACGGAGAGGTGCAGAGGTGGATCGCTCAGCTGGGAGTGGGCGTTTGGGGAAGCGGGGCGGAGGTGATGAAGTGCCAGGGTGGGGGGCCGCCGTCCCACGGTCCGAGCAGCGGCTCGATCCGGTCGGCGTACCGGGCCATCGCGCGGGCCGGCGTCTCGCCCGCGGCGAGGGCCTCGAGGAGGGGGAAGGCCTCGACGCCGGCGCGGCCCAGGTACCCCTGCCAGCGGGCCTCACGGACCGAGGGCCGGTCGAGCCGGAACCCGGGCAGCCCGGTGAGGGCGCGTTCGATCCGCCGGAGGCGCCGGCGTGCCTCCCGGCGCTCGAGCATCCCCACGGCGTGGTACGGGGTGTACGGCTTCGGGACGAGCACGTTGACGCTGGCCCGCAGCCACGGGCCCCCGCGGCCGGGCCTCGGGGTGGAGGCGCCGATCCGGTGGATCTCCCGGATCAGCCCGGCGATGGCGTCGAGGTCGCCGTCCGTCTCGCCGGGGAGCCCGACGATGAAGTACAGCTTGATGCCGGTCAGGCCGCACCGGAACCCCGTCTCCACGGCGGCCAGGATCGCCTCGTTGGTGATCGGCTTGCCGAGAGCCCGGCGCAGGGCGTCGCTGCCGGTCTCGGGCGCGATGGCGACGGAACGGGCGCCGGAGGCCACCAGCGGCTCGAGCACCTCGGGCACCATGGCGGGGATCCGGAGGGAGGAGAGCGCCACGTCGAGGCCCGAGTCCACGGCGGCGGCGAGGATCCGCCCGATCTCCGGGTGGTCGCCCACGGCCGTGGCGACGAACCCGATCCGCGACGTGATGCGGGACAGCTCGTGGACGCGGGTGAGGATCGCCTCCGTGGCGTACGGCCGGAGGTTCCCGGCGGTGTGGCTGATCCAGCAGTACCGGCACGACTCCGGGCATCCCCGCGACATCTCCACCAGCCCGCGCGACCGGTACTCCGCCTCGGGCGTGACGGCGTGGGAGGCCGGGACGGCGTCCGGGGGGAGCGTCTCGAGCCGGCGCTTCTCGAGCCGGCGCAGCCGCCGGATCGGCCGTCCTGCGCCGTCGAGGTGCCGGGAGGGGACGAGGTAGCCGTCGCGGGAGGCCAGCTCGTCCAGGAGCGTCTCGCGGTCCGTGCCGTCGCGGAGCAGCTGGAGGACCGCGGGCCAGGTTCGCTCGGCGGCACCGAGGCAGAACACGTCCACTGCCGGGGCCAGGGGGAGGGGGTTGATCGTGGCCACCGAGCCGCCGAGGACCACGAGCGGATCGCCCGGCCTGCGCTGCTCGCGGCGCGGGGCGATCCCGGCGGTACGCAACATCCGGAGGACGTTCGGGGCGTCGGGCTCGAACGCCATGCTGAACGCCACGGCGTCGAACGCGGCGAGGGTGGCGCCCTCCTCCAGCGTGGACCCGAGGAGCGGCCCGTCGGCGAACGCCCGCTCCACACCGACGTCCGGCTCCCGCCCGGTCAGCTCCGTGACCCACTGGAACGCCAGGGAGGCCATGGCCACCCGGTAGGTGTTCGGGTACGCCACGGCCACGCGGACGGCGCCGTGCCGCGGCGGCGTCACGCGGTACCGCTCGGAGTCGAGCAGCCGGTTCCGGAGCGTCCTCGCGTCGTCCCCCACGGTGGAAGGGTAGCGGGGTTCGTCCGTTCCTGCACGTGGACCCGGCCGGGGATCAGCGGTTCAGGCGCTCCTGGCGGCGGTCCGAACGGTCAACCGGTCAGGAGAACGGGGTCCACCACTCGGGGTCGAGGAACGGGAACGGAAGATCGTCCCGGGCCCACAGCGGAAGGCGCTCCATCGTGGGCGGCGAGGCCAGGAGCTGCTGGAGCCGCCGGCGGTGCTCGGCGAACCGTTCTTCGGCGTAGTCCCGCGCGGCCCCCGTGGTGACGAGGAACGGCCAGTCGGAGGCGGCGAGGATCATCAGCTGGTTGAGGACGGCGCGCTTGTACGTCGTGGTCGCCGGCCGGCCGCAGGCGGCCTGGACGGCGAACTCCGAGGAAGCCAGCTCGTGCCACATCCACTCGGTGTCCGGGTTGACCCAGACGCGGTGGTCGCCGCCGTCGCCCCAGGACCCCTCGGGGAGGGCCATGCGCGTCGTGGGCGGGTCGGTCTCGAGGTAGCCACCGGCGGAGACGGGGGCGAGCAGCGGATGCGCGGAGGCCCGGCGGAGCACGGCCTCCAGCCAGGCGGGCCCCTCGAACCACCAGTGCCCGAACAGCTCGGTGTCGAACGGGCAGACGGCCACACCGTCGTCGAGACCCGCCAGGTGGGCGACGAGCTCGACGAAGTGCTCGGCCTGCACGGCGACGGCCTCGGCCGCCGCCTCGGGGTCGTACGGCTGCTTGTCCGCAAGGTCGGCGCGGGGGTGCGTCACCCGCCACAGGCGCAGTCCGGAGGGCCAGTGGCGCTTGTGGAAGTCCAGATAGCGGGGGTCGCCGGGGTAACCGTAGTCCCGCGACCAGACCTGGAGGGCGGAGCGCGGCTCGCGGACGAAAGCCGCCACGGAGCTGGAGTCGATCAGGACGGGGTGCGCCACGGCGCCTTCCACGATCTCCGGGGCGGTGGCCGGATCCCCGCCCGACGACACGGTGGCCGAGCCGCCGAGGACGAGGTGGGTGTCCACGACGGTCCACCGGATGCCGTGCCGTTCGAGGAACGCCTCGACGCCGGGGCGCACGGTCTCGCGGGCCCCGGTGACCGGGTGCTGCCAGGGCCCTCCGGGCCGGTAGGCGCACTCGGGCATCCACGCGCCCATCGGGCGCCGCCCGAACAGCCGCTCGTGGAACGACACGGCGGTGGCGAGCTCGAGGTTGATCAGTTCCTGCGTGTGGGTCAGCGGGAGGTAGGCGTGGGTCGCGGCGCAGGTGGCCAGCTCCACGACCCCCTCGCCGGCGAGGTCGGCCAGGGCGCCCACGATGTCCCGGCCGATCCGCTGCCAGATCGTCGTCAGGCCGTCGTACCGGTCGGCCCACCACGCGGCCAGTGGGGAGACGTGGATCGTCTCCCGGGCCGCCTTGTGCCGCTGGGCGAGGTAGCGGTCCACGAGGGATCGCGTCCGCGGGTCGGCGAGCTGGGAGGCGAGCACGGGGGTGACGGAGATCGTCAGCAGATCCCGGAGCCCCTCGCGCCGGAGCCGGTCGAGCACGTCGACGAGTGGCAGGTAGCAGTGGACCACGGCCTCGGCCAGCCAGTCCTGCCCGTGGGGCCAGGTGCCGTGGCCCAGGACCCACGGCAGGTGCGTGTGCAGGATGAACGTCAGCTTTCGGGGCCGGGCGGAACCGGTCACGGGGATCGGCGAGCGGACCTCGGCCTCGGTGATCGCGGGGCGGTGCGCGGCCTCGGGGCCGGGTTCGGTGGGGTGGGGTGGGGCCGCCGGGCCATCCTCCTGGGACGTCCGTCCCGGACCGCGGTCCGGGACCGCTGCGGCCTCACCTGCGGTGGTGGAACCGGTGGCCGGGACACTTCCCGTCGTCTCGGTGCTCGATGCCGCAGGCTTCCATGCAGCCCAGCGGCGGACGGTGGAAAGGGCGAGACCGAGCCGTCCGGCGGCGGCGCGGAGGTCTCCCCCGAGGCGGTCCACGGTTTCCGCGATCTCGGCCCGGGCCGCGTCGCGGACCGCCGCGTTCCGGCTTCTCAGGCGCCGGGAGATATCGTTGGTCTCAGGCATCGGTGCCTCCGTCGGGGTCGGCGTCGCGGAGGAAGCGTGCGGCCTCCTCCGGCGGTGTCGGGTTGATGGTGAACCCCGAGCCCCACTCGAACCCGGCGATCCGGGAGATACGGGGGACGATTTCCAGGTGCCAGTGGAAGTCGTACTCCAGCGTCGTCCAGTCATCGGGGTGGCCGGGACGGGGGTGGGGGCTCGGTGCAGTGTGGAGCACCATGTTGAACGGCGGGTCGTCGAGCAGTGCCCGGAGCCTCCGGGCCACGTCCACGACGATGGAGGCCAGCGCCCGGAGCTCGGGCTCCGGCGCCGCCGCGAAGTCGTGCATGTGGGTCCGGGGAAGGATCCACGTCTCGAACGGGAAGCTCGAGGCCCAGGGGGCGAGAGCGACGTACCGCGGCGACTCCAGGGCGATCCGCTCGCCGTGTTCGAGCTCCATCCGGATGACGTCGCAGAACAGGCACCGTTCCTTCCGGCGGAAGTGGCGCCTGCAGGCGGCCAGCTCCTGCGTGACGAACTCGGGGATGATCGGCGTGGCGATCAGCTGGGAGTGAGGGTGGGCGATGGAGGCGCCGGCCTCGAGGCCGTGGTTCTTGAACAGCAGGATGTACCGCAGGCGGGTGTCGTTCCGGAGGTCGAGCAGGCGAGTCCTCCACGCCTGGAAGATTGCCTCGACCTCCCACGTTTCCATGTCGGCGAGCTCCCGGTCGTGGTCGGGGTGCTCGACGATCACCTCATGGGCCCCAACGCCGGAGATCGAGTCGTACGGTCCGTACCCCCGCCGTTCGATCGTTCCCTCCACGCGGAGCGCCGGGAACTTGTTCGGCACGACCCGGACCTGCCATCCCTGCCCGTCCGGCCTCGGGATCCGCAGGATCTCCGGGGGGGTCAGCGACTCTCGTCCCGGCTCGAAGGGGCATCGCGAGGGGTCGGGCGTGGCGAGAAAACGCGGCCGGATCAGCTCGTGCGGGCGGAGGCGGCGTTCCGGCGCCACGATCACCCATCGGTTCCGGATCGGATCGAATCGCAGCTCGGACATCTACAGCTCCTCATCCACGGGCCACGGCTCGAGCCCGAGTACTCCACGGACAGGAATCGCTCCCCGGCCCTCGCCGAGGTTCAGGTGCAGGGTCCAGCCATCCCGGGCATCCCATGGTATCGCGATCTCTGCGACCCGGCCCACGGCCCACCGGATGGCCCCCGATCCGCCGGGACCGGGGCCGATGGCGAGCTCGGTGACCGTCCCGTCGGGGCTGGTGAGCTCCACCTCGAGCGGTGCGCCCTCGAGCACCGCGTCCATCCTGTCGCCGTCGCCCAGCATGAGGAACAGCGTCCGGCCGTCGGACCAGAGACCCAGCCGCAGGCCGGATGCCTCGACCCACGCCGCCAGCGACCACTCGAAGTAGCTGGTCACCCGGCCGTCGAGCACGGGGGTCCGCCACCGCTCGGAGACGGGGACGCGCACCGGCCGGATCTCGGGTTTCAACGGGGCGTCGAGCTCCGGGGGCGGCTCCACACCCGCCTCGCGGCAGGCGTCAGCGAGGTGGGTCCGGAAGATCCGGTCGTAGAGTGGCGCCAGGGCCGTCGGGTTGTCGTCTCCCAGCCACCAGAACCAGTCGGACCCTTCCGCGAGGACCATGGAACGGGAGAGGGAGGCCGGGTCGTCGGGAAGCAGATCTCTGACGGCGGCCAGCAGGGCCCACGCCCGGGACTTCTCCGGGTGGCCGATCCACGTGGAGAAGGTGCCCCCGATCCAGGAGCCGGGGTGGAGCCGCGGCAGCGGGCGGGCCCGCTCCGGGTCGGCCAGGGCCGCGAGCGGAACGGCGTCCATCCCCGTCTCGCCCCGGCCCACGGCATCGAACAGCGTCCGGAGGAACACCCCGCCGGCCCGGGCGTAGTGCGGCCAGGGGTTCTCGCCATCCAGCGCCAGTACCACGGCAGCCTCCGGGCCCAGCCGCTTCGAGAGCGCCC
Organism: Thermoanaerobaculia bacterium; assembly: GCA_027067575.1. Classification (GTDB taxonomy): domain Bacteria; phylum Acidobacteriota; class Thermoanaerobaculia; order Thermoanaerobaculales; family Sulfomarinibacteraceae; genus JAMOVQ01. Next base: position 34,460 of record JAMOVQ010000109.1, read on the forward strand.
GGAGCCGATTCACCAGGTCCCGGGCCGCGGCGGCCTCGTCCTCGAAACGCCCGTAGACGAACCCGATCCGGTCCGACAGCTCCCGGTCACGGAACAGGATCACCGGGCCGTCGGATCCCCGCCGCCACGGGACGTACAGCTCAGGGAGCCCCCCGGAGGCGTCGCGCACGGGGCGACCGAGGGACCGTTCGAGGATCCCCTCGTCGGTCACGAGCCACCGCACGCCGCACCGGCCGTAGAGCGCCACGGCGTCGTCCGACACCGAGCCCTCGGGCGGCCAGCACCCCTCGATCCGGAAGCCTCGCTCCTCCATGAACCGGAGCCCGGTCCGGATCTGGTGCTCCGCGTCGCCAGGCCGTGAGAACGGCGGAACCTCCGGTGCGGGCTCCGGCGCCCAGCTCTCCCGGACGATGGAGGTGCCGATCAGGAGTGGCACGATAGGGTGGGCGAAGGGGCTGGTCGCGATCTCCACGCCGGGGACGTCCGAGAGCGTCCGGAGGCGTTCGAGCAGCTCGGCGGGCTGGCGTTCGAGCCACGTGGCGGCGTCGGAGTGGTGCCGGGGCGTGAACCGCCGTCCCCGCCGGAACAGTGGCTCGAGAAGGGGATCTCGCCACGCGCGGTCCCCCGCGTGGGCCAGGATCGTCAGCACCTGCAGGTCGCGGAGCTCCGCGGGGCCGAGGGAACGCTCCAGCGCCTCCGGGGTCTCGGCCGCCCGCCGGCGCATGGCCAGCTCCTCGAGCCGCGGCAGCCGCTCCATCTGTCTGGGGGCGACGTGGAACGCCCAGTCCGCCAGGCGACACCGGGCGTCCCGGTCGAGCTCCGCGATGGGCCGGAGGAGCACCTCGAGAACGGGGTCCGTCACCGAGCCGTTCGCGTACGCCTCCAGCTGTTCCACCAGCGAGGGCACGAGGTTGACCACCTGGCCCGGGGCCCGGGTCTCCACGATGGCGTCCACCAGGGTGCGGTACGTCCCTCCGGCGTGCAGCGCGACCCACGGCGCGTGGGCCGTGCCGTCGGCCGTCCGGTAACCCGGCTGGTGCAGGTGCCAGAGGAGGCTCAGGGTCGGCATCGCCGTGTCAGCGTTCCTCTCGGATCCACGACTCCACGAGCTCCTCGTATTTCCGCAGCCAGGCGCCCGCGCGGTGGGAGCTGTCCGCCTCGACGATCAGGTGGAGACGGGGCGCCGTCCGGTCGGCCCGGAGCATCACCCAGCCGTGGTCTTTCTCGAGCCGGATCCCCTCGGCCAGCGAGGCGCTCCCGTGGCCGGCCAGCTCGGCGAACCGCCGGAGCACGGCGCCCTTGCGCTCCATTGGGCACGGGATCGAGCGGCTGGCGTAGGGGATCGCCGGCAGTTCCTCCGCGATGGCGTCGAGCGAGGTGTCCGCCCGGGCCAGCAGCTCCAGCAGCTTCCCCACGCCGAACATGGCGTCCGGCGCTGCGTGGAGGGCGGGGAAGACGAGGTCGCCACTGCCCGAGGAGGCGAAGACGACGCCCGGTGCCGAGGCGGCGCGCATGATTTCGCGCGGGTCGGAGGAGACGAGCTGCACGGCGAACCCGGAGCTCTCGAACATCCGGACGAGGGGCGACGGGACGTAGAGCGGCAGGACCACGATCCGCCCCGCGCTCTCCTCGAGCGGCATCCTCGAGAGCATGGCGCCAAGGAGCATCAGCAGGTCCATGCCCCGCCAGGACCGCCCCCGCGGGTCGGCCAGCACGAGCCGTTCCGAGCCCGGCTCGATCCAGACACCGAGATCCGCGCCGAGGGTGTGCACGATGGACGCGAGCTGCTCCTGGGCCGTCTGCACATCACCGGCCTGAAGGGCCCGGTGCCCTCCCTCGGTCTGAGCGTTGAGGGAGACCTGGCTCGCGCCCAGCCGTCCCAGGAGGGTGGGGAGGACCACGGAGGATGACGAGTGGGAGTAGTCGACGACGACACGGAAGCTGCGCTCCCGGATCGCGGCGCCGTCGAGACGTTCGAGGTACGCCTCCTGGTAGAACTCCAGGAGGGCCGGGTGGTCGTGGATGACGCCGACGCGGTCGTGGTCCACGCGGCGGAAGTCCTCCCGGAAGAAGACGCGTTCGATACTCTTGGCGCCGTCGGTGGAGATCTCGGAACCGTTTGCGTCGTAGAACCGG
>JAMOVQ010000110.1 GCA_027067575.1 Thermoanaerobaculia bacterium
GCCCCGTTCATTCAAAGTCGATGACCCGAAGCCCTCCAACGAAGCCCAGGCGGCCGGCAGCGACGCCGAAGGCGGCGCCAGCGCGTCGCACGGGCGGCCCGGGGGGAGCTCGCTCCCACCGGGACGCGCGGGCGAGGCGCGTCGCCCGCGCGAAGCGCGGGGGCCGGCCGCCGGTTCACCCCCCGGCAGGAGAAGCGCTCCTCTATCGTCTCGGCTCACCCCCCACCCTCCGCGCACACCACTCTTCGCCCGTCCAGACAACGAGTGCAGGAACCTCCGAAAGCCCGCGACGCGGCCGGCCTTCCCCGCCGTTCCGGGGTAGAATCCCGGCATGGCACGGGCACTGGTCCTCTCGGGTGGTGGCGTCCGCGGAGCGTTCCAGGCGGGCGTGGTCCACCGGCTCGCCGAGGCCGGGCACGGTCCGTGGGAGGTCGTGTGCGGCGTGTCCGCGGGGGCGCTCAACGCCGTCCTGGCGGTCCAGGACCGGTTCGACGCCATGCTCCGGTTGTGGGAGGAGCAGGCGGCCCGCGGGTTGACGGCGTTCCGGTCGCGACTCGACGCCGCCACCGTGGCCGCCGCGGCCGTCGCGCCCGGGATCGTCGCATGGGCCGATCTCCAGGCCCTCGACGGCCTCTACGACAACCGGGAGCTGGCCGAGATCCTCGATCCGTTCACGGCCTCCCTCCCGGCCCGCCTCGAGAGCTGCGGCCGTCAGCTCCGCCTCGGGGTGGTCTGCCTCCAGACGGGCGAGTACGTCGCCGCCGATCCCCTCCGCGACGTTTTCCCCCACGAGATCACCGCCCTCGCCCTGGCCTCCACGGCCATCCCCCTGGCGTTCGACCCCGTGCCCCTCGAGCTGCGGCGCGAGGGGCTCGCCTGCTCGGGCCGCCGGTGCCAGTTCGTCGACGGCGGGGCCCGCAACGTCACCCCGCTCGCCGACGCCATCGCGGCAGCCCGGGACGCCGGGATCGAGCTCGACGGGATCGACGTCGTCCTCTGCACGCCGTTCGGACTCGAACCCGCGGCCCACGAGTTCCACGGCCTGCTGGAGATCGGGCTGCGCGCCGAAGACGTCCTGGTGGACGAGATCTACCGCAACGATATCGAGCTGTTCCGCCGCGCCAACCTGCTGGCGGCGCTCCGTCACGACCTCGAGGCCGCGGACGACGCCACGGGCCGGACCGCCCTGGAGACCCTCGCGCGCCACGGGGTCCCCGTGGGCAGGTACAGACCCCTCGACCTGCGGATCGTCCGTCCGACGGAGGCGTCCTGGCGTGAGTTCACCGGCCGCGACGACGCCGACCTTCTCGGCGAGTTCCCCGCCCCACTCGACCGCAACGCCGAGCTGCTCCGCCTCGTCCTCGGCTACGGCCGTTGGCTCGCCGAGCACCCAGAACACCACACCACCGTTCCGGCCCGTCCCTGAGCCGACCGGAGGACCGCCATCCAGGGTGGAACCTCATGAGACACCGTGCGAGCCTCGCCGGAAACGTCCAGGGGTGTCACAGCTCGCAGTGTGCTGGTGGGAGGGTGGCCAGGAGGGCGTCGGCGGCGGCGATGCCGTCGATGGCCGCCGAGACGATCCCGCCGGCGTACCCGGCCCCCTCGCCGACGGGGTAGAGCCCTGGCAGCGAGACGGACTCGAACGTCGCCCGGTCCCGGACGATCCGCACCGGCGAGGAGGTGCGGGTCTCCACGCCGACCAGGAGCCCGTCGGACCCCACGAGCCCGGGGACCGACCGGCTCAGACGGTCGAACCCCGTCCGCATGGCCTCCACGACGAACGGCGGCAGCAGAAGGTCGAGCCGCGCCGGGCACACGGGCACCAGGGCCCCCGAGGCCGGGAGCTCCCGGTCGCCGCGGCCGTCGAGGAAGGCGGGGAGCGTCTGGGCGGGCAGTGCGTGGCAGCCGCCCTCCGGGTTTGCCGCCCGCGCCGCGGCGGTCTCGATCGCCCGCTGCCATTCCAGAGCGTGGAGGGGGTCGTCCGAGGGGATGTCGTCGTCGCGGACGGGGACGACGAACGCCGCGTTGGAGCGGCCCGCGCGCGGCGGGCGGTTGGACATCCCGTTGGAGACCACGCCGTCGGACTCCGTGGCGGCGTTGAGCACGAACCCCCGCGGGCACATGCAGAAGGAGTACAGTGCCCGCTCCCCCGCCTCGGTCCCCCACGTCGTCGCCAGGCGGTAGGTTGCGGGCGGCAGCGCCGGATGGCCCGCAGCATCGCCGTACTGGATCCGCTCGACGAGCGGGGCGGGGTGCTCGAGCCGCGCTCCCACGGCGAACCCCTTCCTGACCATCGCCACCCCCGACCGGGCCACGCTCCGGTAGAGCGCCCGCGCGGAGTGGCCCGTGGCCAGGACGACGTGGGACGCCGCCAGCTCCCGGCCGCCGGTCAGGACGACCCCGGCGCACCGGCCGTCCCGGGTGAGCAAACCGTCCACCTGGGCGCCGAAACGGACCTCGGCCCCCATGGACTCCAGCCGGGCGAGCAGGCGGGCGATCAGCCTCCGGATCCCGTTGGACCCCAGGTGGGGTGCGGCGAGCCAGAGGATCTCCTCCGGCGCACCGAGTCCGACCAGCGTCTCCAGCACGAGGCGGCGGTGCGGCGAGCGCACCCGCGTCCCCAGCTTTCCGTCGGAGAAGGTGCCCGCGCCACCGGCGCCGAAGCACAGATTCGCCCGCGGATCCAGCGTTCCGCGCCGGACGAACCGTGCGATGGCGCGCATCCTCGGGGCCAGTGGCGGTCCCTGCTCCAGGAGGACCGGCGGCACGCCGAGACTGGCCAGGCGGTACGCCGCGAACAGACCTGCGGGCCCAGAACCCACCACAACCGGCCGGGGATCCGGTGCAGCCCGGAGGACCGGTGGCGCGGTCTCCGGCGGGCCCGTTCCCTCGTCGACCCCGATGGCGTACACCCAGCGGATCCGCCCTTTGCGGCGGGCGTCGAGGCTCTTCCTGAGGATCGTCCACCGGTCGCCGGGGCCGATCCCGAGCCGGGAGAGCGCCTCCCGGAACGCCCGCTCGTCGTGGTCGAACGGCAGGCGGATCTCCCCGGCTCGCCGCATCGGGGCCCGCTCAGCCGGCCTCGCTGAAGCCGGTGGCCGCCGCCACCTCCTCCTCGGCCGGGTCGGCCGGAGCGGGCTCGCCGCGGTCGTGCTGCCAGCTGGGCCGCCAGCGGCCCTCCTCCATGGCACGGAGGTACGGCTCGAAAAAGAACTCGGTCTCCCCGCCCGCGGGCTCGAGGTCGTCGAGCCACGCCGCGGCCCGGTCGAACCGCGCGAAGAAGATCCGGTTCGTCCACGCCGGATCGCGCCCCTGGAGGAACTTGAGGACGAACAGCTTCTCGCCGCCGATCTCGGTGATCCCATCCACGAGCACCTTGCCCGGCGTCGCCGACATGGACGGCCCCCGGACGGTCCGGGCAAGGCCGGAAACCCGGGAGTACGCCTCGGAGAAGATGGCGTACGCCCGCGCCAGCGAGACCTTGAAGTACTCCTTCGGCCCCGTGTCGCGCTCGACGAACATGTAGTACGGCACCATCCCCAGCTCGACCTGGCGCTGCCACATCCGCGCCCAGACACCGGCGTCGGCGTTGACGTGGCGGACCAGCGGCGCCTGGCACCGGATCACCGCCCCCGTCCCGCGGACCCGCCGGACCGCCCGCTCCACGGCGGCGGTCCCGAGCTCCCTGGGGTGACTGAAGTGCGCCATGAACGCCAGCTGCTTCCCGGCCTCCGTCACCTCTTCGAACAGCCGGAGCAAGTCGTCGGCGTCGGAGTCCGTCAGGAACCGGTACGGCCAGTACGAGAGTGCCTTGGTCCCGATCCGGATCGACCGCACGTGCTCCAGCCGGGCGGAGAGCAGCGGCTCGATGTACCGCCGGAGGATCGCCGCCCCCATCACCATCGGGTCACCGCCGGTGAACAGGACGTCCGTCACCTCGGGGTGCCGTTCGAGGTACTCCACCAGGGTCCGCATCTCGCCGCTGGCGAACCGGAGCTCCTGCACGCCGACGAACTGCGCCCACCGGAAGCAGTACGTGCAGTAGGCGTGGCACGTCTGGCCCTGGGACGGGAAGAACAGGACGGTCTCGCGGTACTTGTGCTGGGAGCCCTCCAGCCGCCGGCCGTCCACCGTGGGCACGTTGAGCTTCCTCTGGCCCGCCGGGTGGGGGTTCATCCGTGCCTGGATCTCCCGTGCCGCGCAGCGGACCACATCCTCCGGCGCATTCGCCGCCACCAGGGCTCGCATCCTCTCCAGGTCTCCCGGATCGAGCATCCCGGCCTGCGGAAACGTCAGCTGGTAGATCGGGTCGTGAGGAATGTCGTCCCAGTCGATGAGCTCGTCAACGACGTAACGGTTGACCTTGAACGGCAGCACGGCCGACACGGCCTCGAGGGTCAGCCGCTGTTCCGGGTCGAGATGCCGGACCTGGGGGAGCTGGGACAGGTGCCGGCGCCCGATGGACCGGTACCGCATCGGGACACCTCCATCGATGGATCCCACACCACACCTCCCTTCGATTCGACGGTTCATCATGCCCCGGCGAGCGAAGAAGTAGCCGCCCGTCTTCGGGACCGGATCAAATCCGAAGCCTTTTCACTGTAACACATCCGGACACCTTTCTCAAGGCCCGCCACCCTCCGGGCCGGTGCACCATCGCCGTCCTGGCGTGAAGACGAACGACGGCCCCGCCACGAGGCAAACCGTGTCCCCCGGCCCCGCAGCGACGAGCGGAGCGATGTTCCGATTCGCGCCTCAACGAATCCTGGCCCTCACGATCGGGAGTGCCCGCTCAACCAGCACCCCTTCTCGCCTGAAACGAGGCCCCCCACCTAGTACCCCACTCACCCACCCAGGGACGAGCGAAGCGACGTCCCGGTTGGCGTTCCAAAGAACCCTGGCTTTCACGATTGGCACGATTGGGACTGTCCCCAACCCAACCGCCCCCCTAGCCGAAACGATGACCGTGCTCCCTCCCATTCATGCCGAGATTGTACCTCCGGATCCCAGGCTTACCCGGACATTGCAAACGTTTTCCATGTCCAAACCACCCCCTCTCAGGCGGATTCAAGCACCTAAAGAGGACAGAACTTGACACTGTCGCATTTATTCGTTAGGGTCGCTCCTGGAGGCCGAACGATGGATGGTACGAACCCTACATGGACCCTCGCCGAGCTCGCCGAAGCGGCGGGCCTGACACGACGAACGGTCCGGTACTACATCGCGCGCGGTCTCCTCCCGGGCCCCGCTGGCGCAGGCCGGGGGGCGAGGTATGGGCCCGCCCACCTCGAGCGACTCCTGGAGATCCGGCGCCTTCAGGACCGCGGGCTGACCCTCGACGCCATCGCCACCGCCCTCGCCGGCGGAGCGCCCCGGGTTCCCACGCCAGCATCGCGAACAGTCACGGTCTACACAGTCGCTCCCGACGTCACGGTCCATGTCCAGGATGGTCTGCCACCCTGGCGGGTGCACCGGATTCGCCGGGCGCTCAAGATATTCGCCGCCGCACTGGCGGGAGGCGACGCGGATACTGCCTCCGGCGACCAGCCCGGGGCGGAGAAAATGGAGGCACACCATGATACCGAATAACACCTCGACCGAGACCACGGAAGATTTCAGGATCCTCGACGCCACCACCGGCGCCCGCGTTCCCCTCACGATGCAACGGCTCATCCTGACCGGAACCCTGCTTCCCGTCGGCGCCCACCTGAGGGTCCGGCATGAATTCGTCACCGAAGCGTCCGGAACGCAGGAGGTCGTATACGCCTTCATGCTGCCCCGCGACGGCGCCCTGCGGTCGTTCACCCTCACGGGTCCGTCGTTCTCGGCACGATCCCGCCTCGTCCCCGTCCCGGAGGCCGTGGAGGTTTACGAGAAGGGCCTCGAGGACGGACACCTCGCGGTCCAGGCGATGACCTACGACGACGGCCTCGTCAACCTGAACGTGGGCAACGTCCGCGCCGGGGAACCGGTCACCGTCGAACTCGAGATCCTGGCAGGCGTCGAACTCCGGGACGATGGGTTCCGCTTCCGGTTCCCGTTTACCATCGCACCGTCCTACCACCGGGAGGCACGGGCGACCGCCATTTCCAGCGGGGGTGTCCTCGAGCTTCCCGAGGCGCGGTTCGGCGACGTGCTCCTCCCCCCGTTCCGCGTCGACGCGAGAGAGCTCCACGAGATTGCCTGTTTCCTCGATATCGCAGCGCCGCTGGAGGGACTCACTGCCACATCTCCCTCCCATACCGTCCGAGTCGGTATCTCCGGGGGCCGCCTCCGCGTGTCGCTCGCTCCCGGGGCGGCGCTTCCTGACCGCGATCTGATCCTCGATGTCACCACGGAGCGCCCCTCCCCGTTCGTTCTGTGCGGTTCCGCCGAGGATAGCCGCAGCCATTTCGCCGCTGTTTTCCCGTCCACTGTCTTCGGAGCCACGCCGGATGGCCGGAGGAACGTCCTGTTTCTACTCGACCGTTCCGGCTCCATGGACGGCGAGCCGCTGGCACAGGCCCACCGCGCCCTGAGAGCCTGCCTTGCGGCCCTGGACGAGACCGATCGGTTCGGCATCGTTGCCTTCGGCACGGTGACCGAACGGTTCCGTGAGACGCTCGTCCCGGCGAACAGGGAAAACCGGAGAGCGGCCGACGGCTGGCTCGGCGGCATCTGCGCGCAGGGCGGGACCGAACTGGCCTCCGCCGTCGCCACCGCCTCGGCCCTACTCAACGAGGAGGGAGGGGACGTGCTCCTCCTGACCGACGGGCAGGTCTTCGACACCGGTGAGGTGCTCGCAGCCACCCGCCGCGCGGGGGTCCGGTTTCACGTTCTGGGCATCGGAGCGGCGAGCCAGGACCGGTTCGTCGCCCTGCTCGCCCGCGAGACGGACGGGGTCTCCCGGTTCGTGACGCCGGGGGAGCGCGTGGACGACGCCGCGCTCGATCTGTTCGCCTCGATCTCCAGACCGGTGGCAACGAACCTCACGGTGGAGCCACGGAATCTGGAGGCCGCGGATCTTGGCCCCGGGCCGTCCCACTCGGTGTTCGCCGGAACCCCGGAAGTGATCTGGGGAGAGTGCGGCCCCGGGTCCGGCGGGAGCCTCGTCCTGACCTGGGACGAGAACGGGGAACGCCGCCTCGAGCTTCCCCTCCCGGAGGGGGACCCGGCCACCGGCGAAGTGATCCGGCTCCTCCGGGGCGCTCGTCTGATCACGGACCTCGAGGCGCAGCGGTCCGACGACCCGGACGAAGCCGCAGCCGCCCGCAGAACGGCGAAGCGGCTGGAAAGGCGTCTCCGTGCTTTGAGCGAACGGTTCGGTCTAGCCTCGCGCGAGATGGCACTGGTCACCGTGGTGGAACGGAAGGGCGACCGGCCCGGCGGCGTCCCCCGGACCGAACTGGTTCCCGTTGGACTCCCTGCGTGGATGAGTCTGACAGGGGTGTTCGGGGACTCTGTGTCGTCCCGTTCCGGAGACGAGGAGGCGTGTATGGGGTTCACCTACCACTGTCTTTATGACTTCGAGCCTAGCGATTCCCACGACATCGCCCCCCCCTTCGAACCGGATCTCGTGGAGCTTCTCGGCCTGCTCGAGCCCGACGGCGGTCTTCAGGCGCCGGAATGGACCGAGCCACCAGACGACGCTGCCATGGAGGCGTACCGGACGCTGGCGACCCTTCTCCTGCTGCTCGCCTGCTTCGAGGCCGGAAGCTCCGACCGGAGCGGACCGTATAGGGTCCACGTCACCCGGATGATCGCCTTCCTCGAGGCACGAGCCACCCACGGACAGGAGCGTGCCCGGATCGAAGCAGTCATCCGGGCAGTGCGCTCGGGCGTTCCCATCCCGTACCCGGAGGACGACGTCCTGGAATGGGCTGCCTCCTGGCCGCAGCTCCTCGCGATCCTCCTCGATGAGCAGCCCTGGGAGGAGGACATCCACGAGGAATGCGCGGTGCTCGTGGACACAGCCCTCGCCACTCTCGGAGCCTAGAGGAGTCACCCCTCCTCCCCCGGGGCGAGCAAAGCGAGACCCCAGCCCAAACGGGCGAGCGCAGCGATGCCCCTCCTCCCCCCGGGGCGAGCGAAGCGACGCCCCCGCCACCCACCCGCAGAACCCACCACATCACCCCCCCACACACACAACCCCCAGAGCGGACACCCGGAGGAGTGCGGGGGGAACCGTCGCGAGCGGCCCGTGGCGGAGTGCAGGGCGACAGGACGCGCCGGCCGGGTGAGGGAGGCGTAGCCCAGCTACGCCGC
>JAMOVQ010000111.1 GCA_027067575.1 Thermoanaerobaculia bacterium
GGCCGGCCGCCGGCCCCCCCCCCCCGGCCAGGGAGTCTTCCACGGTCAGAACGCAATCTGCATCGCGAGGGATCGCCATGGTCCATCAGCACAACGGCTTCGTCGCCCCCCTTGACAGCAGCAGCGGAACCAGCGAACATGCCTTCTCGTTGGAGAAGACGTTCAACCAAGTACCTTGGAGAGGACAGACAATGCGAACCCATCCGATCGCCACACTGCTGACCCTTGCCATCGTCGCCCTCGCCGTCCCGGTGCTCGCAGCCGACGGCACCGTCTACGGGGACGGCGTCACCCTCGAGAAGGCCACACCGATCACCGAGCTGCTCGAGAACCCGGCTGCCTACGACGGCAAGACGATCCGGGTGGACGGCGTCATCACCGGCGTGTGCAAGAAGCGCGGTTGCTGGGTCCAGATCACCGACCCGGACACTGGCAAGGGCGTTCGCATCAAAGTCGAGGACGGGGTCATCGTCTTCCCGCTGGAGTCCATGGGGCACCCCGCCTCGGCTCAGGGTACGTTCCGTGTCATCCACCTGACCGCCGAACAGAAGCAGAAGATCGCCGAGCACCGGGCGAAGGAGCACGCCGCCGAGGGCGGTCACGAGGCGTGCGAGAGCGAGCCGATCGGCGACACGGTAGTGGTGATCCAGGGAACCGGCGCGATCATCCGCTGAGCCGATGCGCTGGCGCCGGGCGATCGTCGCGATCCACCGCGACGTCGGGTACCTCGTTGCCGGGTTGACGGTGGTCTACGCCATCTCCGGGATCGCGGTGAACCACGTGGCGGACTGGAACCCGAACTACGTCATCCGGACGGTGGAGCGCCACATCGGGGACGTTCCCGAGGGACCTGCGCCGGTCGTGGCCGCGACCGTGCTCGAGCGGCTGGGGATCGACGAGGCTCCGACCTCGGCCGTCCGGATGGGTCCCGGCGAGCTTCGGATCTTTCTCGACGGCAGGTCGCTAAAGGTCACCCTTCCCGGGGGCCGGGTCGTTGACGAGATCGTCAGGCGCCGGCCGGTGCTGTTCCAGCTCAATTTCCTCCACCTCAACCACGGAAAGGGGATCTGGACTCTCGTGGCCGACCTCTACGCGGCCGCCCTCCTGGCACTGGCGCTGACGGGGATTTTCATCGTCCCAGGCCGGAAGGGGCTCGGCGGCCGCGGCCGCTGGCTCCTCCTCGCCGGGATCGTCCTGCCCCTGCTCTACGTCATCCTCGCCACCTGACGTCCGTTCAGCCCCGGGAGAACCGGACCCCGCGAAGCCGGTTCAGCACGGCCATGACCTCGGCCGCTCGGGGCAGGGCGAGATCGCCGTCGGGGTGTCCCGTCAGACCGTCCCATTCGCCGCGTTCGAGCCCGGCGAGAATGTCGTGGATCACGGGGAGCGGCTCGATCCGGGCGTCGCGGGAGCGGGCCAGGTGGACGAGGATCCATCCGATGGCCCGGACCTGAGAGCGGTCGGCAAGCTGCTCGATCGCCCGAAGGTCGATGTCGGACCGTCCCAGCAGGAGGTGCTCCAGCGAGGCCTTGACCGCGATCCGTCCGGGCTTGCGCTCGGGCCGGATCGAGCGCGGATCGAGCGTCCGGGGGCGGGGCGGCTCGAGCTCGGCCCCGTGTTCCTCCCGCCGGCCCGTTGGGTGGGTACGGGCGATCTCGTGCGCCCGCTCCGTGACGTCAACCGGCCGGTAGGCGTCCATCTGGATCACCGTGTCGGCATGGTCCAGGTAGTCGCCCGAGCCCCCCATCACGAGAACCGTCGAGACGCCCAGACGATCGCGGAGCTCCCGGATCCGGTCGACGAACGGCGTGATCGGCTCCTTGGCCTTCTCGACCAGCGCCTGCATCCGCTCGTCCCGGATCATGAAGTTCGTCGCCGAGGTGTCCTCGTCCAGGAGCAGCGTCCGGGCCCCGCTCTCGAGCGCCTCCACGAGCGCCGCCGCCTGGCTCGTGGAGCCAGAGGCCAGGTCTGTTGTGAAGGCGTGCGTGGACCGCCCGTGGGGGAGCTCGCCGATGAACGGGGAGATGTCCACGGCGGTCACCGCACGTCCATCCTCAGCGCGGTTCTTGACCGCCGCCGGGTCGGTGACCACTCGCTCCCGGCCGTCTCCCGGAACGTGATCGTACACACCGGTCTCGATCGCCCGGAGCAGCGTCGACTTGCCGTGGAACCCGCCGCCCACCACCAGGGTGATCCCATGCGGAATCCCCATGCCGGTCACGGGGCCGGCGTTGGGCGCCTCGAGCTCGACCCGCAGCGAGGGAGGGCTCCCGAACGGCACGGCGCCCTCCAGGGGACGGTCGTCCACCCCGGATCGACGGGGAAGCACCGAGCCGTCGCCGACGAACGCGACCAGCCCCCGTGCGGCGAGCTGTTCCCGGAGGTCGGTCTGATCCTCGACCGCGGCGCAGTGCCTCTCGAGCGCATCCAGATCGAGCCGGCGCGCGGTCACGGCCTCCACCGCCCGCGGCAGCACCGACCCGAGGAGCTCCCACGCCTTCCTCCCCAGGATCCGGCGGCCCGCGGCCGGGAGCCCGACGGTGAACCGTAGCTCCACCGCGCCGTCCGGGGCGATCAGGCAGGCGGAACGGTCGAGGACTGTCTGCCCCCCCGCGTCGATGGCGAGATCCCTGTGATCCCGGACGGCGGTGGCGAACACCCTGGCCAGGAAGTCCCGGGCCGCCCGGCGGCGCGCCGGGGAGGCCGTGGCGCTCCGCGGCAGCCGGACTTCCCCGGCGGAAACCCTCACGCGGGCCCGCGACGGTGCGGCGAACGGATCGCCCTGGACGTGGTCCACCACGAGTTCGAACGCCGGAAACCGGAACCGCCGCCGTTCGATCTCCCGGTACGCCTTGTACCCCCTGCCGTCAATCCTCCGAAGAACGCTTTCCAGCTCCCGCATGGCCGCCAGTCTAGCAGCCGTTCCCGCACGGGGAAGCGATCGCTCCCGAGCCGGGTCCGGGAACCGGCGTCCAGAGGGGGAGTATGATGCGCGGCGGGAGGGGCGATGGACCGTGACGTGATCGTCGTGTTCGGGACGGTGCAGCGGGTGATGCGGGCGGAGCGGGCCGCCCGGGAGGCGGGACTCGACGTGGATGTCATCCCGGCCCCGCGATCGGTCAGCTCCGAGTGCGGCGTGGTGCTCGAGGCGCGATCCGGCGAGGCGGAGGCGCTCCGCACGGTCCTGGCCGACCTCGCCCTCGAACCCCGGGGGGTGTACCTCCGCCGGGGCGACCTGTGGCTCCCGGGCTCCCTCGATCGCGCCGGATCCGCCGGGACGGTCCATCTGACGCGGGACACGGCCTACGGGGGGTGCGGCGCCAAGCTGGCCAAGGGCGTGCTCGCCACGATCCTCTGCGGGCTCCCGCGCCTGGAGTCGGACGACCTGATCGTCGGGATCGAGTACGCGGACGACGCCGGCGTCGTGCGGGTCGCCCCCGACCTCGCCCTGATCCACACGGCGGACTTCTTCCCGCCGATGGTCGACGACCCGTGGGCGTTCGGCCGGATCGCCGCGGTCAACGCCCTGTCGGACGTCTACGCCATGGGCGGCACGCCGCTGGCGGGGATGAACCTGGTCAGCTTCCCCCTGACCCGGTACGACCGGGAGACGCTCAAACAGGTCCTGGCAGGGGGGCTCTCCGCCCTGGACGAGGCCGGCGCCGTGCTGGCCGGAGGCCACACCGTGGAGGGACAGGAGCTCCTCTACGGCATGGCGGTGACCGGCACGGTCCATCCCGACGAGATCTGGCGGAACGGCGGCGCCCGGCCGGGAGACCTCCTCGTGCTGACGAAGCCGCTGGGGACCGGCGTGGTCACCACCGCCGCCAAGGCGGAGCTCGTCGAACCCGCCGCCCTCTCGGAGGCGATCCGGTGGATGGCGACGCTCAACCGCGAGGCGGCCGAACGGGCGCGCGATGCCGCCCCCCACGCCGTCACGGACATCACCGGGTTCGGTCTCGCGGGCCACGCCGCCGAGCTCGCCGATGCGTCCGGACTGGCGGTGGAGATCGCCCTCACCGCCATGCCGTTGCTGCCCGGAGCGCGGGAGGCCGCGGCCACCGGCCTGGTCCCCGCGGGCGCCGGCAAGAACCGCGAATCCCTCGAGGCGGTGCTCGAGATCGGCCCCGGCGCCGACCCGATCCTCGTCGATCTCGCCCTCGATCCCCAGACGTCGGGCGGTCTCCTGGTCGCCTGCGAACCGGACGCCGCCCACGATCTCGCCCGGCGCGTCGCCGGTGCCGCGGTGGTCGGCCGGTGCGTGGAGGGGCCCTCCGGTACCGTGCGTCTCGTTCAGGGCGGCCCAGAGGGCTGACCCGGTCCGCTCACCTGCGCCGCCCACCACCCCGGAGACGGCGCACGGCGAGCACCACGGCGACGAGCAGCACACAGCCGGCGGACGCGGCCGGCAACCACACCCCGGGCCACCGTGACCGCCCCCGGAACGGCTGGAGGCTTCCGTCACCGACCACGACGATCCCCGCCCACCCCGCTTCCGGCATTCCCCCATCCATCGCCTCGGCCTGCGCCACGCGCAGGGCCTCCGAGACCCCCGAGCCCCGTCCGAGCTCCCTCGCGACCGAGGCGAACAGCACCGCAGCCTCGGTATCCCGGAGCGGCCACAGGCTGGCGAGCACCGCCGAGGCGCCCGCTTCCAGGAACGCCCGCGCAAGACTCCTCGCGCCCTCACCGGCCAGGAGCTCCCCGGAAGAACTCCCGCACGAGGACAGGATCACGAGCTGGCCGTTCAGGGCGAGGTCGGGTATCTCCCGGACCTGGAGGAGGCCGTCCTCCAGGCTGTCTCCGGCGACGAGGACGATGGCGGATCGTTCGGGTTGTGAGTCATCGACCACGGCGTGCGTGACGAGGTCGATCACCCGGAACTGGTCGAGGCGCATCCTCTTGAACGCCGCCTCGCTGGCCGCATCCCCTCTCAGCAGGACTGTCCGCCTTCCCGCGACCCGTTCGAGAGCCCGGGCCTCCCGCTCCGCACCGGGCAGGGGAGCGAGCCGGAGTCCCTCCTTCCAGGGGTTCGCCGACCGGACCGCGCCGGTGCCAGGGTCCTCGGCCCCCGCCTCCGGCGCGGCCAGGATGAGCGCTCCCGCGGCGTCATCGCGGCCGGGGATCTTCCGGCGCCGCCGGAGGGTCGCCCAGACCCCGGCCGAAGGGACGATCGAGATCCCGAACCGGCATCCGACAGGTGGACCGGACGGCCCGTCTCGAAGGGCGGCGAAGGGACACCCAAACAGCACGTCGTCCGGCACGATCACGAGACTCCTGACCCCGGACGGGAGGCCGTCGATGGCCTCCCGGAGGAGGTCGTCGTACAGACGCGCCGCAGCCCGGACCACGGCGGTGGACCGCTCCCCACGCCGCGACAGGATCGAACCCTCGAAGATGGCTGTCCGGGCCCGGAGATCGTGCCGGGAGGCGAGCGCAACGGCGCGGGTCCCCTCGCGCGTCACGACGAGCAGCCACGACCGGCCCATCGCCACCGGGCGGCGCGCCCAGGGCTCGCCGTCCCAGAGCTGGTACACGAGCAACGCCTCGCCGGGATCCAGTGCGGCCCGGACTTCGTCCAGCAGTGCTGCTCCGGCGGCAGCTCTCCCGTCCGCCTCTTTCATCTGCCTGGAGACCGCATCACGAAGCGCGGCCTCATGCTCCTCCGCCCGGACGAGCCGTTGGAGGGTTCGCTCCCGTAAGGACCCCTGGAGCCCCGGATCGGAGAGCCGGCGCTGGATCGCCGAGATCGTTTCGAGCGCCGCCCTGTGTCGGCGTGCGGTCGGACCCACTGCGTCCCCGAGTCCTCCGTCCCGTAACGCGATATTCTCGAGCAACTCCCGGGCGCGGAACCGCTCCATCACCTCGAACGCCAGCGCCCTGTCGTCCGCACCCTGTTCTCCTGGGACGGCCCTCTGGAGAAGGAACCCGGCCAGACGGTAATAGGCCGGCGCCCACCTCACGAACGACTGGGCCCTGACGCTGCCCGAGACCTGTGGAGTGCGAAGCCGTTCGATGGCGTCGAGGACGGCCAGGCCCATCCGGAGCGTCTCCTCCGGGGTCCCGGAGAGCGCCGCGAGCCGTGCTCGGGAAACCATGACTTCCGTGGCAACGTCGGACGCCCCTCCCTCCCGTGCCAGCCGCCCGGCCTCGGCGAACCGCCGGGCGGCCAGACCGTCGTGACGGGAGCCCATCTCGACGAGTACCACACCCTCCGCACGTACCGCCTGAGCGACCCGTACCGGTTCGTCGAGGTGCGAGAGAGTGCGAGCCCCCTTTCGGACCAGCCGGAGCCCCTCCTCTCCCCCCCGCTCGGATCCGAGCATGACGAGGAGCTCCGCCGCGTTCTCCGCGTTGCCAACCTCCACGGCCATCCGTTGCGCTGTCTCGAGCAGATCCCGCGCCTTCTCGCGGGACATCTCTCCGCTCTGCACCATCCGGATCGCGCACAGGGCGACGTTGTAGGCTGCCACCGCGCCCCACCAGCGGTCATTGGCCTGCTCCCGGATGACCGCCTCGTCCTCGAACGCCTGTAGCGCCTCGGTGTACCGGCAGAGCGACCAGTACACGGTCCCGAGGAGGTTGACCACGGCACACCGCAGATCGTACGGCCCGCCGGGAGACACGACACGGCGGGCACGTCTGGTAAGGTGGAGCGCCACAGAATAGTCCCCCTCCCGCTCGGCCTGAATACCCCGCTGCACCCACACGCGAGCCTCCATGGTGCGGTCGCCCGTCGCCTTGGCTGCCGCCTCGCACCGGGCGAGCAGTGCGGCGGTTCCGTCGATCTCGCCACGGGCCCCAAGACGGTCGGCGAGATCCAATCCACCGTACACGACACCCCAGTAATCCCCGGCGGCCTCCATCGCGTCAACGACCTCGCGCAGCCTCGCCTCGGTCTCCGGCTTCCCCAGCATCCGGTCGATCCACACGAGGAGCATGCCGATCCGGGGCACGTCGGGGTTGGCGCGCCGGTACCGCTCGAGCATCGATGCGGCCTCGCGTGTATGCCCGTGGGCCAGGACGGACCGGTAGACGCAGTAGTAGACCGCGGGGTTCTTCGGGTTCTCGTCGATCGCCTCGCGGCACACCTCCAACGATGGAACCGCCGCGTGGGCCGAGACGATCCCCACACCAAGGGTCACGGCCACCGCCGCTGCCCTCCGAACCCTCTCATGAAACGACATCCTCGCTGCCATCCTACAGTAGCGGCTGCGTCCGTGGCCCCGGGCGGCCCGGAACCGGGACCGCGACCGCGCCCCTTCCGCCCACCGCGCCGGGCCGACAGCGGAGAGCCACATGAAAAACCGCCCCGGGCTTCTGCCCGGGGCGGAGTGGTTCACGAATGGGTGAACACTCAGCGGCGCCGCAGGACGGCCACGCCGATGGCGGTCAGGAGTCCGATGAGGAGCACCAGACCCGTGCCACCGAGCACCGGGACGGCCGGCGCACGATCGTTGTCTTCGACGTTGATCGGCACGTCCTGGGTCGCCCCGTCGAACTGTGGATCGTTGCTGGCCGCCGACAGTGCAACGTTGGCGGCGTAGATGGCACCGACTCCACCCTCGAAGACGTTGTCGTCGATGGCGGTCACGGTCACCGTCTGCGCGGTGTCCCAGTTCGCGTTGGTGAAGGTCAGGGTGGTCTGATCCACCGTGACGTTGGCGTCCGGTGTCACGGTCACCGTGACATCGTCTGTGGGCTGTGCCGCAAGAGCCACGGTGAAGGTGTCACTGGTGGCACCCTCCTCCGCGACGTCCACGGAGAAGTCCCCACTATCCAGTGCGTCACCGTCCGAATCCGCAATGGCGAACGCCGACTCGTTATCGGTGATATTTGCCGTCACGTCCGCCGCCGTCGCGTTGTTGTAGTCCGGATCGGAGGACGTCACCGTATGGGTGATCGTATCGGTGTGCGGCCCCTCGAAGACCGCGTCATCGACGGCGGTCACCGTCACGGTCTGCGCCGTCGTTCCATTGGACGAGGTGAAGGTCAGTGACGTGGGGTTGACCGTCGTCTGACCGCCGGTTGCGATGGCGATGGTCACGTCCGCCGTGGGCAGCGTGTTGAGCACCACGTCGTACGTCGCCGTGGCGCCACCCTCGGCGACGTTCACGGTGGTCGGGTTGACCGTCACGCCCGGCGAGTCGTTGTCCGTCACCGTCACCTGAACCTGGGCGGTCTCGGAACCGTAGCCGCCTCCCGAACCGGCGAGATCAACGGTCCCGCTCCAGTCGCCGTCGG
>JAMOVQ010000112.1 GCA_027067575.1 Thermoanaerobaculia bacterium
GAGGCGTAGTGGCGGATGGTGGCGATCAGCTGGCGCCGGGGGAGGGGATCGGCGAGGGGGAACTCGCCCTGGCGGCCGGCGATGCGGCTGTAGAGGTGGTACCAGGTGTCGACGCCGGAGAACTTGAGACGGGGGAGTCGGGACATCGGGAGCTCCTTTCGTTGATGGGATGAGGATAGGGGAATGGGGCGGGGAGGTCAAGAGATAAGGAGTGTCCCTGTTTAGTGTGTGACGAGGGCTGGGGCCGGTACAATCTGGTCATGATGGAACGGATCGATGCCCCCGGAGAGACCTTCATCTTCTTCCACACGCACACGCACACGCACTCGGACAACGACATCGCCGTGAGGACTGCCATCGGCGATCGCCAGGTCCTGGTGGGCGTTGTTATCTGCCTCCGGGCCATCATCGGGGAGGACTAGGGATGCCCCTCGAACCACTGACCGTTCCCCTGACGCCGCGGCGAGTTTGGCAGATCGCGCGAGGTATGATCGTCTGGTCTCTCCTTGTCGCGCTGCTGATCTTCATCAACTTCCTTCAGATCGTGTCCCTGGTCCTGGAGCCCATCTCCCCGCGTCTCGTGCGGAGAATCAACACATCCATGGCCAACTTCTGGTGGGGTTCCTGTGTCTTCGTCGCACGTGTACTCAACGGGACGCGGATTATCGTCACGGGGGACGAGCTGCCAGAGGCGGAGAACGCCATCCTCGTCGCCAACCACCAGGAGATGCCGGACATCACGGTCATAATGGATCTGGCACTCAGGAAACGTCGCCTCGGCCACCTCAAGTTCTTCGTCAAGGATCAGCTCAAGTGGGTGCCTGGCGTGGGGTGGGGCATGTACCTCCTGCGCTTTCCCTTCCTCAAGCGAGACTGGACGCGGGATCGGGATTCCATCGTCCGGACCTTCCGCCGCCTGGTGGATGGCAAGACACCCATGTGGCTGGTCATCTTCCCCGAGGGGACGCGTATCCGTCCTCTCAAGCACGAGCGTGCCGTTGCCTTCGCCCGTGAGCGCGGCTTCCCCGAGCCCCGCAACGTGCTTCTGCCCCGCCCCAGAGGGTTCATTGCTGCCGTACAGTCCCTGCGTGGGCACGCACAGGCCGTCTACGACCTGACCATCGGCTACGAGGACGGTGTCCCTTCGCTGTTCCAGTACATCACCGGAGCCGTTCCCAGGGTGCACCTCCACGTCCGGCGCTTTCCCATGGAGGAGCTCCCGAGATCGGACGAGGAGCTGGCTGCCTGGCTCCGCGAGCGCTGGGTCGAGAAGGATCAGCTGCTCGAGGACTTCTACGCGACGGGCGTCTTTCCTGGACCCGAGGTGGGCTGAACACGCCCGCGGCCACGAGCCGGGGCCCGGCGTGCCTTGCGGCAATCCGGTGTACAGCCGTGGGAACCGAGCCTCGAACCAAGTCGCGCGGGGCACAGACGGTCTGTGACTGGGGTTCTCGCCCGGACCGGCGCCAGCATCGTGACAGGAGGATCACACCATGAGACGACGGCAGGAATTTGCCATCATCATTCCCCCTGCAGGCCTGCGGTGCAGGGCGTCCCGGCCAGTCCTTTCCTGACGGGGCACCGTGGGATCGCCCTTTACAGTCTTGGATGAGAGGGGTCTTGTTCCCGCTTTCCTGCGCGGGGCGGATCTGGGACGTGAGATCACCGGGTTCCCAGGGTTGTCGGGAGGTCGAGGCGCTCGCCGGCGCGCAGGACGGTGACGGTGACCCGGTCGCCGGGGGCGTGGCGGCCCAGGTTGGCGGAGAGGTCCCGCAGGCCGGTGATGGGTTCGCCGTCGAGGGCGACGAGCACGTCGCCGTCGCGGATACCGGCCGCCTCGGCGGCGGATCCCGGAACGACACGGGTGACGCGAACCCCCTCCCCGCCGAAGGCGAAATCCGGCACGGTCCCGAGGCTTGCGGAGCGGCCGTGGTGTCTCGCGGGCGGCCCAGCGGGGTTCGCCGGGGCGTGGGCCCCGGCCGGGGTCAGCGGCTCGGTCCGGCCGGCCAGGTAGTCGATGGCCTCGTGGGCGGCCTCGGCGACGGCGGCCATGCCGGCGGCGTCGATCTTGTCGGGCGTGTCGGTGGGACGGTGGTAGTCGGGGGTCGGACCGGTGAAGAGCTGGACGGCGGGGATGCCCCGTTCGAGGCAGGCACCCTGGTCCGAGGCGTCGAGCGGCTCGGAGACGATGGCGACGGGCGCCCCGGTCGTGGCGCCGACGCCCATCCAGAGGAACTTCCACTCCCGGGCGGAGTCCGTGTTCAGCACGTACAGTTTCCCCTCCTTCAGGCGGCCCACGGTGTCCAGGTTGACGCAGGCGAAGGGGAGCGTCCCGCCCGGGAAGTGGGTGAGGAGGTACCGCGAGCCCAGCAGCCCGGCCTCCTCGCCGGTGACCACGGCGAACAGGACGGTCCGGGGGTGGGGCGCACCCGAGGCCATGGCCCGGGCCAGTTCGAGCAGGACGGCCACGCCGGAGGCGTTGTCATCGGCGCCGGGGTGGATCTTCCCCTCGTTGCCCGCCCGGACGTCGGGCCAGCCGCGGCCGAGGTGGTCCAGGTGGGCCGTGACGAGCACGGGTGCGAGGGACGGATCGGTGCCGGGGACGGCGCCGACGAGGTCCACGAGCTCCATCTCCCGTGGCGGGTCGCCGCCGGTCCAGCGCCAGCTCACGCGGTAGCCGTCCCCGCCGGCCGGCTTCAGACCCGCGCCGCGCATCACCCGTTCCACCCAGGCCGTGGCCTCGGCGAGCCCCGGCGTGCCCAGACCCCGGCCCTCCAACCTGGGTGAGGCCAGGTACTCGACGGTGCGGCGCATCCTCTCCGCGTCGAACGCCGGGGGCACGGTGGCCAGCGGCCTCCGCCGCGGCAGTTCGAGGGGAGGCAGCGGGCCGCCGGCAAGGTTGCGGACCATGGGGGAGGACAGCGGCTGCCAGGTGCCCTTGGCGATGTTGGACGGTTCCTCGCCCTCGAACGCCAGCCAGGAGTACTTCGTGTAGTGGGGGAGCTTCCGGGCGAGGCCGGGGATCGCCGTCACGGGATCGGCCGCGACCCAGCCGACGGCGCGCGCCGGGTCGTCGCCGCGGGCGACGAGCACCACGGAGTGGCCTGCGCGGTCCACGGTCCGGTCCGGGAGTGTCACGGTGCCGCCGTCGCGCGCCACACCGTGGGCGGCGAGGCGGCCGACCACGGTGCCGGCGAGCCGGTTGTCCCAGCCGAGGACCCAGACGGTCCGGTCCGCGGGCAGGCTCGTGAGCGTGGAGTCGTCCACCGTGTCCGGCGTGCCCGGACGCGCCCAAGCTGCGGCCAGCGCGGCCCACGCCTCCCGTTCCGATCCCGGCGCGGCGGCGGGCAGGACGAACAGCGGGTGGTCGTCCCCGAACAGCGTCGAGATGGCCGGAGGCACCTCGAGCGGATCGAGCCGGCGCATGACGTCGAAGGCGGGGTCGATGTCGAGCCGGAGCGGCCTCGCCGGGAGGGGGATCTCCAGCGCGCACGTCCGTTCGCAGCTCCCCACCGCGGCCAGCACGGGCTCCGACCGCCCCTCGACGGTGACCGCCACTGGGACGGCCATGGGGAACGGCCGCCCCACGCCGCGCTGTTCGAGCTCGACCCGGAGCGTCCAGGTTTGGCTGGAGGGCGCCGGCGGCTCGGCGTGGACCGAGGCGACAGCGACCTCCGGCGCCCCCTTCCGCGTCACCCACTCGTGGAAGAACGGTCTCCACGAGCCGCCGGCCTCGGCCTCGAACGCCTCCGCTAGGTCGTCCCACGAGGCGCGCCGGAACCGGTTGGTCCTCCAGAACCGCCCGAGCGAGGCGAGAAACGCCTCGTCGCCCACGGCCCGTCGGACCATGTGGAACAGCATCAGCGCCTTGCCGTACCCCACGGCCTCGGAGGCCGCGGAGCTGCGGTTGCCGAACGCCGACAGCGGGAAGTCCCGTCCGGCGGTGACGAAGTCCGTGAACTTCTTCAGGGTCGAGCGACGGTAGGCGGCGCCCTTTCCCTGCTGCTCGGCCAGCATGTGGTCCGCCATGTAGGCGGTCAGCCCCTCGCACCAGTTGCCCGCGGCGAAGTCCACGTAGACGGAGTTGCCCCACCAGTTGTGGAGCAGCTCGTGCGGGTACGACGACCGGAGGATCCACGGGAACCGGATGATCTTCGGCCCGAGCAGCGTGAACCCGGGCATCCCGTACCCGGTCTCCCAGAAGTTCTCCACGAGGGCGAAGGAGGGGTACGGGTAGGGCGGAAGGATCGACTCGTACATGGCCAGGTACCGCCCGGTGGCATCCAGGTACTTCTGGGCCAGCCCGGGATCGTCCTCCCTGAGAAACGCGTACAGCGCCACCTTCCCGGCGGTGGCGTCGTACTCGTGCCACGGCCCCGCCACCAGGTAGACCTCCTCCTGGGGCGTGTCGCACCGCCACGTGACGGTCCGCGTCCCGTTCGCCGCGGTCTCGTGGCGGGTTCGGGCGCCCTGGGACACCACGTCCCACGGCGGCGTCAGGCCCTCCACGGTCAGGTCGAAGGTGACGAGCCCGTCGCCGAACACCGGGAGCCAGCGGCTCGTTCCCGCCAGGAAGACGCCGTCGACCGAGATCAGGCCCGGCGTCTCGGAGAAGGCGCGCTGGTACTCCGCGCCGGACGTCCGGAGCGGGTGGTCGATCACGCCGCTCCATGCGAGATCGACGGAGGTCGGGGCGCCGGGCGAGCGTTCGAGGACGAACCGCTCCACCGGGACCTCGCCGGTGTTCGAGGCCGCGGCGTTGATCCCCTCGAACCCCGGTCCATCGCCCGGGCCCGCCGGGCGGAGCGACCACCCGGGCGTCAGGACCCGCGGCTCGAGCCCGGCGTGGAGGACGAAGCTCGCGTGCCCCCCGGCGTCGAGGGTCGGCGCCACGGTGTCCACGGCGCGGATCGAACCGCTCCCTGGGTCCAGCCGGACGGTCAGGTGGTGGTGCAGGGCGCCGGCCGGCGCGGCCGGGGCCGCGACGGCCACGGCGAGCCCGGGGACCACGAGAAGGAGGGCGAGACGGTTCTGACGGTGCATGACGTGCCTCCGCCCGGCATTCTACCCGCCGCGCGGCCGTCGATGCGAGCGGGGCGGGCGGCGGCCGGGTCCGGTGCGCTGTGCGGAACGGGTCGGGCGTGGGATAGTGGTGGCAGTCGGGACGCGGAGGAGGGTTCGATGGGGGAGAGACGGACGAAGATCGTGGCGACGGTGGGGCCGGCGACGCGGGGCCGGGAGGCGCTCCGGGCGTTGATCGAGGCCGGGGTGGACGTGTTCCGGCTGAACTTCTCCCACGGGACGGCGGCGGAGCACGTCGAGGTGATCCGGACGGTCCGGTCGCTCGAGGAGGAGCTCGGCGTCGAGGTGGGGATCCTCCAGGACCTCTGCGGGCCCAAGATCCGGCTGGGGACGTTGCCGGAGGACGGGGTGCTGCTGGAACCCGGGGCGACGGTGCTCCTGGTCCCCGGTACGACGGCCCCGGAAGGTGCGCTCCCGGTGGGGTACCCCCGCCTGCTCGAGGACGTCCGGCCGGGCGATCCGATCCTGCTGGCGGACGGCGCCGTGGAGCTCAGGGTGCGGGGCCGGCGGGACGGCGCTCTGGAGGCCGAGGTCGTGACCGGCGGGCGGCTGACCTCCCACAAGGGCGTCAACCTTCCGGAGAGCCGGCTGCGGGTCCCGGCGGTGACGGAGAAGGACCGGAGCGACCTCGAGGCGGGGCTCACGGCGGGTGTGGACTTCGTCGCCCTCTCCTTCGTGCGGGAGCCGTCCGACGTGCGGCCGGTGACCGACCGGCTCGAAGGGCTCTCTCCGAGGCCGCTCGTGATCGCGAAGATCGAGAAGCCCGAGGCGGTCCGCCGGCTCGATGCAGTCCTGGCAGCCGTGGACGGGGTGATGGTCGCCCGGGGCGACCTGGGCGTCGAGATGCCGGCCGAGGAGGTGCCGATGATCCAGAAGCGGATCATCGCCGCGGCGCGCTCGGCGGGCAAGCCGGTGATCACGGCGACCCAGATGCTCCGCTCCATGGTGGAGGCGCCCCGGCCGACGCGGGCGGAGACCTCCGACGTGGCCAACGCGATCCTGGACGGGACCGATGCCGTGATGCTCTCGGAGGAGACGGCGGTGGGGCGATATCCGGTGGATGCGGTCCGGGTGCTCGACCGGATCGCACGGGCGGTGGAGCCGGGGATGCCGTGGGAGGGGAACCTCGACGAGCCGATCGCCGGGGCCCTCGCCATGCCCGCGGGCGCCATCAGCCGGGCGGCGTGCTGGCTGGCACGGGACGTGGGGGCGGGGCTGATCGTCGCGTCCACCACGGGGGGGAGCACGGCCCGGCTCGTGGCGCGGTTCCGGGCGCCGTACCCGGTGGTGGGGCTCTCGCCTCACGTGACGGTCCGCCGGCAGCTTCGGCTCTCCTGGGGTGTCGTGCCGGTGGCGATGGATCCGGTGGACGGGACCGACGTGCTGTTCGAGCGGGTCCGGCAGGCCGCCCGCGTGCGGGGCGTCCCTCAGGGGACCCGGATCGTGGTCACGGCAGGTCTCCCGCTCAACGTGCCCGGCACCACCAACCTCGTCCACGTGATCGAGGTCTGAGCGGAACCCCCCGTCCCACGCAACTGGCGCATGAACGGTAGGGAGACGACGGTCACGGCGATTCATTTCGCAAGTTTCTCGATGCCCCTGATGGTCCCCCCCGGTATGGCATGGTCCACTCGAGTGTCCGGGTGGGACGGCGTGCCTCCGGCCGGCATCCTCAAGAGGACCCGGTGACCGCCTCTGCCAGGTGGTGGAGCCAGCGGCGGACTTCGGGGTCCTCGGGAGCGACGGCCACGGCGCGTCCGGCCCAGTCACGGGCTCCTGCGGGATCGCCTGCCTCGAGACGGAGCATCGAGAACAGCAGGAGCCGCTTCCCGGCCACGAGCCGCTTCAGCGGGCCGATGGCCTCGGGCGGGATGGCGTGGATCTCTCCGAACGGAGGGCTGTACATGCCGACGAGGGTGCGGGCGTTGGCCTCCCAGATTCTCGGCTCGAACGCCGCCGGAGCCAGGAACTCCAGTCGCGGGTGGAGATCTGTGGAGGGCGGTGGCAACGCCACGGCACGGCAGCCGGAGGGGTCGAGCGTCAACAGGGCGGCGATCTGGCCCGGTGAAGAGAGTACCGAGTCCGCCAGGTCCACGGGGTACCGGAAGGCGTGGAGGCGCTCCCTCCAGGTGCTCCAGTCGAGGACCGGTTCTGCCAGCGGTCCGATCAGCACGGCGTGGCCCAGGCTGAACGCGACCCGGCAACGGGGGAAGGCGTCACAGAACGTCCCGATGGCGCGGCGGAAGGCGTCGGGCGGCATGTGGTGCAGCGGCAGGTACTGGCACATGACGCCGCCGGGGCGCAGGCGTTCGCGACACAGGCGGAAGAAGTCCTGCGAGTACAGCGCCGCGGAGCCGTATAAAGGATGGACCGGGTCGCAGGTGATCAGGTCGTACCGGCGGTCCGAGAGGAGCAGGTGGTTCCGTCCGTCGTCCAGCACGAGGTGAACCCGCGGATCGTCTAGGACGTCGTGGTTGAGGTCGGAGAACAGCCTTGCCGCGTCCGCCACCGCCGGGACGAGTTCGGCCACCTCGATCGACTCAACCTCCGGGAACGCGGCTATCGTGGCGGTGGTCACTCCCGCGCCAAGGCCGACCACCAGCGCATCGTGTGGCTCGGATGTCAGCAGCACCGGGAGGACGCCGAGCATTCGCGTCACTTTGAGTGCGTCGTAGGTCGTCCCGATGGCGGCGTTGTTGTCCACGAACATCGAACGGAAACGCCCCGTGGGGTCCACGGTCACCGTCACCACGGCCGCAGGCGTCTCCCGGTAGAACAGGATCCGCGAGGGCCGGGCGCCTGTGGCAACGGACGGGAGCAGCACACGGCCGAACCGCGGCAACGCGGCCACCACGAGGACCCCCAGCGCACATACCATGACCAGCACGGGACGGCGTGTCCGGTGCGGAAGAACGAGCGCCGCAAGTGCTCCGTGGCTCAATGCCAACACGAGCACGGTCCGGCCGAACCCAAGTGCGGGGAGCAGCAACCATGTGGCCACCATCGGGCCCGCTGCGGCCCCCAGTGCGTTGGCCAGCCCCATTCGTCCGATGCGGCGCCCGGCGTCGTCGAGCCGCGGGGCAGCGGCGGCGAGAAGGGCGGGCCATGCCGCTCCGAGTACCACAGCCAGCGGGAGGAGGATCGTGCCGCCGACGGCCAGAGGAGCCGCGAGAACCCGGCCCCAGCCAGCGGCGGGCCGGACGACCCGCACAAGGTGCGGCAGCACTGGGAGTAGTGCGGCGCCGACGGTGAGCAGGAGCGCAGCGATCGTCTCGAGTGCCGCAAACAGCCGCAGGGTATCGTGCCGTCGCAGGAGCGGTCCGGAGGCGCGACCTCCCGCACCGAGCCCGGCCAGGAAGAGGGCCAGCAGCAGCGTGAACGTCCATGTGGAGTTGGCCAGCGTCACCTCGAGGGCGCGGTTCCAGACCGCCTCGGCACCGAGGACCAGCGCTCCCGAGAGGGCGGCGGCGCCCAGGAGCAATGTGCCCGGAGATACCGAGGGTGTGGCTCGTGAGGTGCGGGTGTCAGGTGTCGTGGCGGGAAATCGACCCGCCCGCCACGCCAGTGCTCCGGCGGTCAGGTTCGCCACGGTGGCTCCGATCGCCACCCCGGGGATTCCCCGGTGTGGGAGTACGAGAAACCCCGCACCGATGGCTCCCGCCACACCCCCGAGTGTGTTCCACCCGTAGAGCGCGGCGATCCGTCCGGGGATCGCTTCGGCGTTCTCCGCGGCCGCCCGCACGGTGGCGGGGAATGTTGCTCCCATGATTGCCGTGGGCAGGAGCAGCGTCAGCAGGGCCAGCGCCGCACGCGGCAGCCAGAACCCTGGCTGCGAGGCATCGTTCGCCGCGGGGAGCAGGGTCGCCGTGAACTCTGGGAGCCGCAGGAGCGCCACGGTGGTTGCTGGTCCGAGCAGCACGAGTCCGAGCTCGAGTCCGGCGAGCAGTCGAGCCGGATTCCGGGAGCGGTCGGCCAGTGGGCCGCCCGCGGCGCTCCCCAGCCCGAGCCCCAGCATGAACGCAGCCAGCACGGCCGCAACCGCGTACTGAGACGCCCCGAACGCCCGGGCGAGTTCCCGTCCCCAGAGCAGCTCCAGCGCTAGGGCTGACGCTCCGGAGAGGAACGCGGCGGCGGACAGGAAACGGAATCCAGGGGAACGTCTCGGGGTGGTGTCCACGACCAGAGTATACGGCCGCAGGACAGGTACTTCCACGGGTTTACCGTGAGTTGTGCCACGATAAGGGATGGAAGGTCTTGACAACTCGATCAGGGTTGGCATCATGGTGTGACTGATATACCTGGGAGGGCGATACGATGTCTCGGTCGGTTGTGCGAAATTGGAGCGTACTCGGTGTCCTGGCCATCATGGCGATCTCGGGAACCGTTCTGGCGAACGAGGTGGTCTGGGTCGGATTTCACGGGACGGCACGCGAGAACGGGCGCACCGGCGTCCGGTTGTTCCTCGACCGGTCGGACCAGACAGGGTTCGACGCGGAGATCGAGGTGCGAGGGCTGCGGCTCGTGAGACGGCACGAAGAGGGCCGGGACTTCACGGTGGTGGAGATTCCCGGTGCGGGCCGGACGGGCACGCTGGGCACGCCGATGCTGCCGGCGTTCCGGCGGTTTGTGGAGATTCCGGTCGGAGCGGAGGTCCGGATCGCCGCCGAGGTGCTCGAGACCGAGAAGGTCGTGCTCGCGGAGCACGGCTGTTCGGGGCTCCTCTATCCGCTGCAGAACGACCGGCCGAAGTGCGAGGGGCCGGACGTGCCGAAGTGGGAGTTTCATTTCAAGCCGGACGCCTACCGTGGAACGGTTCGCATGCCACTCATCGCCCAGGACGGGCCGTACACGTTCCGCGACCACACGGTGGTGCGGGTCACGTTCGCTCCTGTCGCCTACGATGCGGACGCTGGCGTGCTCGAGGTGGCGACCCGTGTCAGGTTTCATGCAGAGTTCACCGGCGGGGACCAGCGCGCCACCGATGCCCGCAGGGCGCGACTGGGGTCGCGGGCGTTCGACACGTTTCTCGGGCGTGCGGTCATCAACCTCGGTTTCCGGGGTTCCAGGGACGCCGGATGGCACTATCCGGACGACGCACCGATCGAATTTCTGATCATCACGCCACCGCAGTTCGTCGCGACGATCCAGCCGTTCGTCGAGTGGAAGACGCGGTGCGGCTACCACGTCACGGTGGCCACCACCGATACGACGGGTACGACGACCTCGGACATCAAGAGCTACATTTCGAACCTCTACAACGGGCAGAATCCGCCGGTCTACATCCTGATGATCGGTGATTCGCCGAACCCGCTGGTGACCTACGTCGACGTGGACCAGTACCACGGGAGCGCGGGAGGAAGCGACCTCCCGTTCGTCCAGATGGATTCGGACCTCTACCCCGACATGATCATCGCCCGGTGGCCCGTGGACGACACCACCGAGCTTGCCAACATGATGAACAAGATTCTGTTCTACGAGGACCCGCAGCAGGGCCACGCGGCGTACCTGGGGCGGGCGATCTTCATGGCGGGCTCGGACTATGCGTCGAACGGTGTCACGACACACCAGGACGTCATCGCCGACCTGTTCGGAGCTTCCACTCCCAACGGGAACGAGGCCGACTTCTGGCCGGAAACTCCGGCTCACTCGGTCCAGGACTTCATCGACGACCTGGCGACGGGGCGGGGGTTCGCGGTCTATTCGGCGCACTCCGGCCCGTCTGGATGGTCCGGTCCTCCCTCGGTCTCGACGAGCGACATGCCGAACTTCACCAACGCCAACATGTACCCGCTCGGGTTCGGCCACTCGTGCCAGTCAAACATGTGGGCAACCAACGATGACGTGTTCGGCGAGACCACGGTGATCCAGGAGGACAAGGGGTTCGTCTCGTACTGGGGTGGTTCCAATTCGACCTACTGGGATGGGGACGACTGGCTCGAACGCGGATTCTTCGACTCCCTGATCCCCGAGAACATGAACGGGAACATGATCACGTTCAACGGGCAGTTTTCCCAGGGCGCGGCGTGTTACTCGGGCCTGACGGAGGTCAGCCTGCAGGCTGCGGCTGCGGCCAGCACGGACTTCCCCGACGAGTCGTACTACTGGCACGAGTACAACCTCGACGGTGATCCGACGCTGGATCCGTTTACCCACGTTCCGGACGCCATGACGGTGACGGCTCCGTCTGCGGTTCCGCCGGCGGCTGTGGACGACTTCACGGTCACCGTGGCGGACTCGTCCCGCGGTCCGGTGGGTGGCGCGCTCGTGGCGGCATCCCAGGATGTCAACGGTCAGGTCGTGCTCCTCGGGGCCGGGTTCACCGACGCCAACGGTGAGGCATCCTTCCACATCGATGCACCGCAGGCGGGACAGACCATGCTCGTCCGGGTGACGGCACACAACCACTACCCGACCGATGCGAACGTCCAGGTCGCGGCGGGCTCGGACGGGGTTGTCCTGCTCGACGCCGGGACGTACCGGTGCGATTCCACCGTGTCGATCGTCCTGTTTGACGATGATCTTGCCGGAAACGGGACACAGGATGTCACCCTGGCGGCCTCTCCGTCCGGCGGCAGCCTGACCGTCACCCTGACCGAGGTGACGGGTGGAACCGTCGTCAAGTATGTCGGGCAGGCCGTCCTTGGGACGGATCTCGTGGTCCAGGATGGGGACACGCTGACGGTGACGTACGTGGACGCGGACAACGGCAACGGCGGGACGGACGTGTCGAAGACGGACACGGCGGCGGTCGACTGTGCCGGACCGGTGGTCTCCAACGTGCAGGCGACGGCAACGCACAATTCCATGACGATCACGTTCGACACGGACGAGCCGGGGACGACGACGGTGGTATGGGGGACCACGAGGCCGCCGACGCAGACCGCGGACGACAGCGCCCTGGTGACGGCCCATTCCGTGACGCTGACGGGGCTCGCTCCGTGCACGCGGTACTTCTTCGAGATCGTCACGGAGGACGCTCTGGGGAACCAGACGGTGGACGACAACGGTGGAGCGTACTACTCGGAGACGTCGGCCGGATGGGACGTTGTGTTTGAGGAGACGCTGGACGCCGATCCTGGGTGGACCATCGATAACGGCGGGAACGCCCACGGCTGGGCGTTCGGACAGCCGCAGGGGCAGGGGGGATCCCACGGAAGCCCCGACCCCACGGCGGGCCATACCGGGGACAACGTCTACGGTGTCAATCTTGCGGGTGACTACGACAACAGTCTTTCTGCGGACCAGCTCAAACTGGAGAGCGCCTCGGTCGACTGCACGGAGATGACGTCGGTGCAGCTCGCATACTGGCGGTGGCTCGGTGTGGAGCGTTCGTCCTACGACCATGCACGGATCCAGATCTCGGTGGATGGCGGGGCGTGGTCGACCATCTGGGAGAACACGGCCACGATGAACGGTGGGAGCTGGGAGGAGCACACCGTGGACGTCACCTCGCAGGCGGCGGGTCACGGGGACGTGCGGTTCCGGTGGACCATGGGTCCGACGGACGGATCCTGGCAGTTCTGCGGATGGAACATCGATGACATCCGGGTGGAGGGGGCCGTGCCGTGCTGTGTCGATGCGCCCCAGTGGCCGTCCGGCAGCGATGGCGTCGATTCGGTGGCCGAGACCAACACCGGCGGGAGTTGCCAGCTGACGGGGCTTGACATCGACTGGAGTCCGGCGACCTCGACGTGTGCGAGTGACATCGGCTACGACCTGTGGGTGGTCAAGGGCACCACCGTGGACTTCACCGCGCCGCCGACCTTTGCGGGGCTGAGTGGTACGCACCATCGGGTGATGGGGTTGTCTTCTGGTCAGCAGTACGCCGTGGCGGTCCGTGCGGTGGACGAGTTCGGGAACACGGACGCCAACACCCATGTCCTGACGGCGACGCCATCCGGCGATCTCTCGGGCGACGTCAACGGCGACTCGGCGGTGGACTCCGGCGATATCCAGGCGCTGCTGGCATACTTCTTCTCCGGGACGGCGCCGGCCGGCCACGGAGACGTGGACTGCTCTGGGGCCATCGACGCCGGTGACCTGGCGAGAGAGGTCCAGTACCGGGCCAACGGCCTGTACTGACGACTTCACAGACCGTTCGAAGTACGCCCCCGCTCCGGCGGGGGCGTATCTTTGGTGAATCCTCACTCTGATCCGGGTCGTGGGGGATGGGGCGTTGGTGCGGGGTTGTGGGATGGAGGGCGTCAGGAGAGAGGGACGATGACGACGGTGGCGGTCACGCGGTGGCGGAGGGCGTCGGCGGTGCTGCCGTGGACGATGTCCGACAGGCCGCGGTGGCCGTGGGCGCCGAGGAGCACGACATCGGCCCGGCATTCGGCGGCGAGGCGGGCGAGCTCGCGGACCGGGTCGCCCAGCCCCAGGTGCCAGGTGGCCTCGTACCCCGCGTCGGCCAGCGCGGCGGCGAGGGTCCGCAGGCGTTTCCGGTCGGCCTCGGTCTCGAGGTCGGAGCTGTGGTGGCCCATCACGCGGGCCGTGGGGCTCTCCACCACGTGCAGGAGCGCGATCCGGGCGCCGGGCGAGCCCTCGACGATCCGGATCGCCTCGTTGAGGAGGCGCTCCTCGCCACCGCCGAAGTCGAGGGCCACGGCGATGTTCCGGTACGCCTCTGGGGCCCGCAACTCGACCCGCGGTTCCTCGGGTGCCGTGTGGACACCCGTGGACACGGGCCTGGGAGCCCGGCCGCGGAGCCGGTCGACCACGGGTTTGAGGGCCACCCACAGGAGGAGCGCGGCAAGGCCCGCCGCCAGCGGGATGCCGACGATCCGGACCCACACGGCCGCGGCCCCGGCGGAGCCCAG
Source organism: Thermoanaerobaculia bacterium (assembly GCA_027067575.1). GTDB lineage: Bacteria > Acidobacteriota > Thermoanaerobaculia > Thermoanaerobaculales > Sulfomarinibacteraceae > JAMOVQ01. The sequence goes on from JAMOVQ010000112.1 coordinate 13,902, forward strand.
CCACGAGGCGACCTCGTCCACCACGAGCTTGACGTTCAACGCGACGATGATACCCGCCACGAGCCACGCGAGCGTCCGGACGGTGCGTCCGATGGCGAACGTCCCCATCCTCCGGCGGTCGGCCACCAGGTGGATCAGCGGGATCACGGCGAACGGGAGCTGGAGCGAGAGGATCACCTGGCTGAGCACGAGGAGGCCGCCGGTGGAGCGCTCGCCGAACCAGAGGATCGCCGCCACGGCCGGGACCACGGCGAGGGTTCGGGTGATCAGCCGCCGCAGCCACGGACGGATCCGGAGGTTGAGGTAGCCCTCCATGACGATCTGGCCGGCGAGCGTCCCCGTGATGGTGGAGCTCTGCCCCGAGGCCAGGAGCGCCACGGCGAACGCCACCGGCGCGATGGACGCTCCCAGGATCGGCTGGAGCAGCCGGTGGGCGTCCTGGATCTCCGCGACCTCGTGGTGGCCGGTCCGGTAGAAGACCGCGGCGGCCATGACGAGGATGGCGGCGTTGACGAGGAACGCCAGGTTGAGGGCGATGGCGGAGTCCACCGTGTTGAGGCGGATCGCCGAACGGAGCTCCCCCTCCGACGTGCCGATCCGCCGGGTCTGCACGAGGGAGGAGTGCAGGTACAGGTTGTGGGGCATCACCGTGGCGCCGAGAATCCCGATGGCGATGTAGAGCGCGGTCGGGTCAGGGAGCGACGGGACGAAACCCCGAACCAGTCCGCCCCAGTCCGGCCGCGCCAGCACGATCTCCACGAGGAACGCGATTCCGATGGTCCCGACGAACGACAGGACCAGCGCCTCGAGCTTGCGGATGCCGAAGCTCGACAGCACGAGCAGCAGCAGGACGTCCGCCGTGGTGACCAGCACGCCGACGAGGAGCGGCAGTCCGAACAGCAGCTGGAACGCGATGGCCGAGCCGAGGACCTCGGCGAGGTCCGTGGCCGTGATGGCGATCTCGGCCAGGACGTACAGCGGGACGTTGACCCAGGCCGGGTAGGTCTCACGGCACGCCTGGGCGAGGTCTCTCCGCGAGACGATCCCGAGACGGGCGGCCAGGCTCTGGAGCAGGACGGCCATCAGGTTGGACATCAGGAGCACCCAGAGGAGCCGGTACTCGTAGCGGCTGCCCCCCGCAAGGTCCGTCGCCCAGTTGCCGGGGTCCATGTACCCGACGGCCACCATCATGGCGGGGCCTGCGATGGCCCACCACCGCCGAAACGGCGAACCGCCCTCGGGGATCTCCACCGAACCGTGGACCTCCTCGAGCGAACGGTGCTCCATTCGACCTCCCCCCGACAGCATTGTACCGGCCCGGCGGGCCGGACCTGCTCACTCCCAGTCCACGATCAGGTGATGGACCGCGGCGGGGACGGTGCTCCGGATCCGGCCGTCGATGAACCGTTCGACCTCCCGGAGACGGTGGCGCCGGGAGGCGTGGAGGAGCACCAGGTGACGGCAGCCGAGGCGAGGCACCAGCTCCAGGAGGTCGTCCATGTGCATGTGACCGTACCGGGCGGCCCGGTCCCGGTCCGAGGGCCGGAAGAACGTGCACTCCAGGAGGAGGACCTCGGCCGCGAGCAGCTCCGGCCGTTCCCGGAACAGCGCAGGACCCGTGTCCGCGCAGTACGAGAGGAGGGGGATGCGGTCCGTGACGGAGACTTCCTCGCCCGCCTCGCGGCGCCGCCGGATCGCCTCGCCGTCCAGGCCCGCAAGGTCCGGCCGCAGGTGCCGGTGGAGCCAGTCGATGCGGAGGCCGAGGGCCGGCACCCAGTGGTCGGTCCGGAAGAACGACAGCGTCATGTCCCGGCGCAGGGTGAGCTCTTCGTCCTCCGAGACCGGCCGGATCTCCACCCCGTACGGACGGCCTCCCTCCAGCCGGGCGTGGAGCTCGAGGAGCGCCTCGAGGTCGCCGGCGAGCTCCCTGGGAGCGATGAGGGTTCCGGGCCCCATGGCGTTGAGGAACCGCTGGCTGGCCCAGTAGGCGAGGGCGCCCAGGTGGTCCAGGTGGCCGTGGCTCAGGAAGACGGTCCCCATCGGCGGCAGCGCCCGGTGGGGGCGCCCGGGATCGAGCGCCAGCCGGAGCTGCGGCAGGACGACGAGGGTGCTCTCGCCGGCCCGGCTCCCGCCCGAGACCGTCAGGGGGCCCCAGGAGGTCTCGAGCTCCAGCGTCCTCAGCGGCACGGCAAGGCCCTCACCGGCCGGCACGAACGAGAAAGAACTGCGGCCTGGATCCGGCGTCGGGCATGTCGATCCTCAGGGTCCAGTTCGTCCCGTCCGGGAAGGTCTCCTCGAAGCTGCGGTACCCCAGGGGGCCTTGCTCCGCTCCGGTCAGCTGGACGCCAATGGTGCGGCGGCCGGAGGGGATGGCGAAGACCTTCTTGACGACCCCCGTTCCCTTCTTCTTCCGGCCGAGGAACCCCTTCCGGGTGAAATCGAACGGGATGACGCCCAGGGTCTCGCCCCCGATCGTCACCGTGATCGTGCCCGCGTTGATCGGCGAGTTGAAGTAGACGGTCAGCCGCGCCATCCCGGGCGTCGGGGTCGGTCTGATACCGGTGCGGCCTCGCCGGACCGTCCTCGGCGTGGGGCGCGCGGCCCTCGTCCGGGAGGCCCGCTGCCGCTCCCGGGCGAGCTCCAGGAAGTTTGCGGCAAGCTCGTTCTCCGGGTCGAGCTCGGCCGCTCGGGAGAACCGGCGCGCCGCCTCGCCGTACCGTCCCCGTCTGTAGAGCGCCTTTCCCTCGTCCAGGAGGGTCGCCGCCTCCTCGCGCTGCCGCAGCGTGGCCTGCTCCGCCTCGGAGCGGGCCCGGGAACGGGCCAGCAGCCGCCGGGCGGCGGGGGAGGCCGGCGCCTGATCGAGGGCGCGGCGCGCCGCCGCCTCGGCCGCCGCCGTGTCGCCCCGTTCCAGGGCGCGTTCGGCCTCCCGGAGCTGAATCACGGTGTGGTGAATCGAGCGCACGGCGGCAGCCGGAGGGGCGGGTGGCGGAGGGCCTGGCCTCGACAGGAGGAGCCAGCCGATGATGACGGCCCACAGCAGGAACCACCCCGCCACGATCCGGACCGCCCACGCCGTCTGGACCTCCCACTTCCAGAACGGAAGCGGGCCGGATTCCGGTTCTGCCTTCTCCGGGGGCTCCGGCTCCTCTCGGACGGCCGTCTCCGGCACCGGCTCCGGAAGCTCCGCCGCCGCGTCGTCGAGTGCCTCGACGGAGGGCAACGCGTCTCCCTCCGCGGCCGTTCCGGCCGCCGCCCCGGCGCCCGGATGGGTCTCGGCGTCAGGGTCCGTCCCCGCGTCGGTGGGCGGTGCCGCAGGCGGCTCCGCCGCGGGCTGGCCGGACGGCGTGGGGAAGACCCGGGTGTGGAGGTCCGGTTCGAACACGCCGGTCCGTTCCACGTCGCCCGGTTCCCGTGCGACGAGCGACTTGGCGAGAGCTGCCAGCACGCGGGCCAGTTCCCCTCCCGACTGGAACCGCTTCTCCGGCGCCTTCTCCAGGCACTTGAGCACGATCGGGTTGAAGGCGCCGGGGAGGCCCTTCCGGAGCGTCGAGGGCGGCGGGCAGGGCCGCTGGACGATGTTGTACGTCACCTCGGCCATGGTCTTGCCGGCGAACGGCTTCTTCCCCGTCAGCAGCTCGAACAGCACCACCCCGAGGGAGAAGATGTCCGAACGCCCGTCCACCGGTTTCCCGGTGATCTGCTCGGGCGACATGTAGTTCGGCGTCCCGATGAACTGCCCCTCGACGGTCAGGTTCGACGACTCCAGCCGGGCCACGCCGAAGTCGGCGATCTTGACCCCACCGGTCTCGGTCAGGAGGATGTTCGCCGGCTTGATGTCCCGGTGGACCACGCCCATGCTGTGGGCGTAGTCCAGCGCCAGCGCCACCTCCGCAACGATGCGGGCCGCCTCCGACGGACGGAACCGGTGGCCGTCCCGCAGCAGCTCGCGGAGGTTCCGGCCGCGGATCAGTTCCATGGCGATGAACACGACCCCGGTCTCCGTGTCCTCGCCGACGTCGTGGATCGTCACGATGGCGGGGTGGCTCAGCCGGCCCGCCGCACGGGCCTCCCGGAAGAACCGCTCCCGGAACTCGGCCGCGAGCTCCTCGTCCAGGTCGAGGCGCAACGTCTTGAGGGCCACGCTGCGGTCGATGATCGGGTCGTGGGCCAGGTAGACCACGCCCATCGCGCCGCGCCCGAGAACCTCCTTGATGACGTAGCGGCCGATCCGTTCGATGGTCACGGCCCCCATTGTAGCCGGGAACCGACCGGGCGTGTCCGGCGCGATCCGGACGGGGTGAGGGAACGGGAGCGGTCCGTCGATGGACAGGACGAGGCGGCGGGACGGACGAGCCTGCCCCGGAACTGGAGGAAGCGACAGATGGCGAAGAGACGGATCATCGCAGCAACGGCAACACTGATGCTCGTGGCAGCCTCGGCACTGGCGGGTTTTGCAGGTACGGACGTCTTCGTGGCCTCGGTCGGGCATGGCGCCGGGTCCGGCGGATCCCGGTGGATGACCACCCTGTGGATCCACAACCCGGGATCGTCGGCGGCCGACTGCCGGATCCAGCTCCTGATGCGCGACCGGACGAACCCGTCCCCGCCGACCTACAACGTGACCGTCCAGCCCGGTGACACGGTCCGGTTCGACGACGCCGTGTGGACGCTGTTCAACCTCGAAGCGTACGGTGCGCTCCGCGTGACGTCGGACCGCGACGTCGTGGTGAACTCCCGGATCTACAACCAGGAGGGTTCGGACATCTCAGAGACCCAGGGGCAGTTCTTCTCGGCGGTCCCGGCGGCGTTCGCCATCGGAGCAGGGGAGACGACCGACGTCCTGGGGGTCGACCAGGCGGGGGACGGCGATTTTCGGTTCAACTTCGGGATGGTGGAGGCCGGGGGACACGATGCCTGGGTCGACGTCACCCTCCTCGACGGCGACGGGAGGTCACTGGGCAGCAAGACCTATCCCCTCCGGCCGTGGGAAGCCATCCAGACCAACGTCTCCGACCTCGGGGCAGGCAGTGCGCCGTCGGAGAACGGCAGACTCCACTTCGTGGTCGAGACCCGGAGTCATGGCAAGGTGATCGTCTTCGGTTCGGGGATCGCCAACGGCTCGCAGGACCCTTCGACCTTCGAGATGACGATGCACGCGGCGGCCGCTCCCGGGGGCGGCGGCGACATCACGGCGGTCCACGCCGGCGCAGGGTTGAGCGGCGGGGGCTCGTCGGGGGACGTGACGCTCGCAATCGCGAGCGCCGGTGTGACGAAGACGATGCTCGAGGCGGCGGGAGGGTCGAGCGGCCAGGTGCTGGGCACCGACGGTGCGCACCTCGTGTGGACGAGCGTGGGCGGCAGCTTCTCGCTGCCGTACTCCGGGACCGCCAGCACGACCTCCGATGCGGCGTTCCAGGTGCTCAACAGCGGGGTCGCCGTGGCCGGTGACAGCCAGACCAGCGCGGGCGTCTACGGGTCGGCCCACGCGGCGGGCCAGGCGGGCGTGATGGGGTTCAACAACGAGGGGGTCGGGACCGGCGGCGTCTCCAGCGACGATGCGGGCGTCTACGGCGGCAGCTTCGACGGTCCCGGCGTCCGTGGCGAGAGCGTGAACAACGCCGGCATCCTGGGGACGGGTGATGACTTGGGCGTCTACGGGCAGGCGGGCCAGCCGGTGATGCTGACCTTCACCGTGCCCCAGGGGGTGCGCGGGGACAGCGGCGACGGCATCGGGGTGACCGGCGTCAGCGAGAGCGGCACGGGAGCGTACGGTACGAGTGGCACGGGTCCCGGTGTGCTCGGTCAGAGCGGCAGCAGTGACGGCGTCCGGGGACTGAGCCAGAGCGGCGACGGGGTCCGCGGCGAGAGCCACGGCGACGCCAGGTCCGGCGTCTACGGGGTGTCCGACCACACGGGCGGGTACGGCATGTTTGCGAGGAACACGGCGCTCTCCTCCCACGGCTTCTTCGGCGGCATGTACGCGGGGATTGCGTTCGTCGGAGCCCTGGGCCAGTCCGACGCCCCCAACGGTGTGGGCGTGATGGGGATCGCCAACGGCTCCACCGGTATCGGGGTGTACGGCAAGGGCGTCGGGAATGCGGGGATCTTCGACGGGAACGTGACGATCAACGGGAACCTCGAAGTCAGCGGAACCGTCAGCAAAGGCGGCGGGAGCTTCCGTATCGATCACCCGCTGGACCCGGAGCACCGGTACCTCTACCACTCGTTCGTCGAGTCGCCCGACATGATGAACATCTACAACGGCAACGTGCGGACGGACGCCGACGGGTACGCGGTGGTCGAGCTCCCGGACTGGTTCGAGGCGCTCAACCGGGACTTCCGCTACCAGCTCACCGTGATCGGCGAGTTCGCGCAAGCCATCGTCGCCGAGGAGATCCAGAACGGCCGGTTCGTCATCCGGACCGACGCCGGGAACGTCAGGGTCTCCTGGCAGGTGACGGGCATCCGCCACGACGACTGGGCCAACGCCCACCGGATCCCGGTGGAGCAGGAGAAGGCCGTGAACCGCGACTGACTGCATCGCAGCTTCCCCGCCTTCAGCGAACGGAACATCCGGGGACCGGCCCGTGCCGGCCCCCTTCCGCTTTCCGGATCGCACCGCCACATGGCGACAGGCCAACGGCCTCCACGAGAAAGGGACAGTGTCCGGCTCCCGATCGAGCCGGAGCGAACCGGCGGCCGGAGCGGGTGAAGGCGCACACGTTCATCTGTTTCCTCGCCTTGGTGATCCACCGGGTCATGCGGTGGAGGATCAGTGGAAAGCTGCTACCGTTCTCGCCGGAGTACCACCTGGAGAAGCTCAAGACGGTGCAGCACCACACAGGTGAGGCTCGCCACGGGGACGCTCCTGTCCGGCGTCACGGCGATCGCCCCCGAGCAGCGGAGCCTCTTCGAGGCCATTGACGTCCCGCCCCCGACCCGGGGGAAGCTCCCCAGAGAGTTGTAGAGGGAACTTTTTCGAACCCGATCCAATGATGTCAATCACTTGCGCTCGTAACTGTCGAACTTGGGTGGTCCATGAAGGGGGCTGAGGCGGCGTGTCCTGTGTCGAGACCCGACGCCCGACTTCTCGCGCCCGGTATCCGTTCATTCCAGAGGCCGAAACGGGTTCCTGACCTTCACGCCGGCGTAGTCCTGACCGTGGTTCAGATCCTCGGAGAGGACGAGGGAGCACGGCGTGCGGCGTGCCCCCTCGAGAATGGCAGCGTCCCAGAGGGAAAGACCGTAACGCCGGGAGAGAACGATCGCGTCCTCGACGAGCTGCGAGTCGGCCGGAACGACCCGCCAGGTCCGGAGGGCACGGATGAGGCGCAGGGCATCGGAGCCATCCATCGGAGGGGAGAGCTTCCGCGTGAGGGTGGCAATAAGCTCGAGGAGGACCTGGGTGCTGATGGCGAAGCATCCCTCCTCGAACCCCCTTTTCATGAGCCGGGCCGCGACCCTATGCTTGGATGGATCCTGGAGGGCCACGGCATGAACGAGGACGTTGGTGTCGATGAAGGCCTCGATTTCAACGCTCATGAAGTTCCTCGCGACGGGGGAGTTGCATGCCGGCTCTCCCCGCGGGGTGATCGATCAGATCTTCGATCTCGGAGAGTGCCCGGAGACGGAGTCCGCGTTCATCCACGAGAAACCGGAGCTGTTCCCGGAGCAGATCGCTCAGGGAACGTCCCTCCCTGGCCGCCACGATCCGGGCCGCTTGCAGCAGTTCCTCATCCACTGTCAGTGTCACGTTTCGTCGGCCCATCGTCTCTCCACGGTTTCAGTGTATCACGGGATCTGTGTCGAACTGGCCGGCCAGGCTCGACCATCTGGATGGCACGTCCGTGGATCCGGCGGTCGTGAACGTGGGCATCTCGAGCGCGTCTGATCCCTCCCTTCGCCCGCCCAGGAACGAGCGAAGCGATGTTCCGACTCGCGTTCCAGAGAACCTGAGCCCGTCACGATTGGGACTGTCCCCACAACGGAGCCCTCCGCCATCCAGCGGTCGAGCGCAGCTGAGATGCGATTCCTTCCGGAGAAGTGATTGCTTCGGCCCCTTCGGAGTCTCGCGAGGGCGGGGCGGAGTAGTCGCCACGTCGATTCAGCCTTCTCATGGAAAGGGTGTAGCGCTACCGCCACCGGCAGAGGCCGCGGTTGTCATGGGGGCCGGGCGGGCGTATGCTTGCGGCCGCGCGGCGATGCAGCGTGGCGTCGCTGTGCCCATTTCACCAGTGCATCGGTCCACCCCGGATGGGGTGCAAGGAGGTTTCCGACATGACCAAGAGACGCATGGTCACCATCGACGGTAACGAGGCCACCGCCTCGGTCGCGCACCGGATCAACGAAGTGTGCGCGATCTACCCCATCACACCCTCCTCGCCCATGGGCGAGCACGCAGACGAGTGGTCGGCCCAGGGCCGGACCAACATCTTCGGGACCGTCCCCGATGTCGTGGAGATGCAGTCCGAGGGCGGCGCCTCCGGCGCGGTCCACGGGTCGCTCCAGGCCGGGGCCCTGACCACGACGTTCACGGCCTCCCAGGGCCTGCTCCTCATGATCCCCAACATGCACAAGATCGCGGGCGAGCTGACCTCCACGGTGTTCCACGTCTCGGCGCGGACCGTGGCGACCCACGCCCTGTCGATCTTCGGCGACCACTCGGACGTCTACGACTGCCGGGCCACCGGGTTCGCCATGCTGGCGTCCAACTCGGTCCAGGAGGCCCACGACTTCGCCTGCATCGCCCAGGCGGCCTCCCTGGAGAGCCGGGTGCCGTTCCTCCACTTCTTCGACGGTTTCCGGACCTCCCACGAGGTCTCGAAGATCGAGGAGCTGACGGACGACGACCTCCGGGCCATGATCGACGAGGAGCTGGTCCGGGCCCACAAGGAGCGGGCGCTCAACCCCGACCGCCCCGTCCTCCGCGGAACCGCCCAGAACCCCGACGCCTTCTTCCAGGCCCGTGAGGCGATCAACCCGTTCTACGCGGCGTGCCCGGGGATCACCCAGAAGGTCATGGACCGGTTCGGCGAGCTGACCGGCCGAGCCTACCACCTGTTCGACTACGTGGGCCACCCCGAGGCCGAGCGGGTCGTCGTGCTGATGGGCTCGGGCGCCGAGGCCGTCCACGAGTACGTGGAGTGGGCCGTGGCGCGGGGCGAGAAGGTCGGCGCGATCAAGGTCCGCCTCTACCGGCCGTTCTCGAAGGAGCACCTGGTGGCGGCGCTGCCGGAGACGGTGAGGACCATCGGCGTGCTCGACCGGACCAAGGAGCCGGGCGCCCTGGGCGAGCCGCTCTACCTCGACGTGGTGACGGCGCTGGCCGAGGCTCGTTCCGAGGGGCTGACGGAGCTCGCTCCGCGGATCGTCGGAGGCCGGTACGGCCTGTCGTCGAAGGAGTTCAACGCCGGGATGATCAAGGGCGTCTTCGACGAGCTGGCGAAGGAGAAGCCGAAGAACCACTTCACCGTGGGGATCATCGACGACGTCACCCACACCTCCCTGCCGCTCAACGAGCATTTCGACATCGAGCCCGACGAGGTCACCCGCGCCGTGTTCTGGGGGCTGGGCTCCGACGGCACGGTGGGCGCCAACAAGAACTCGATCAAGATCATCGGCGAGGAGACGGACAACTGGGCCCAGGGCTACTTCGTCTACGACTCGAAGAAGGCCGGCGCCATCACCATCTCCCACCTGCGGTTCGGCCCGCGGCCGATCCGTTCGACCTACCTGATCAAGAAGGCCAACTTCGTTGCCTGCCACCAGTGGGTGTTCCTCGACAAGTACGACGTGCTCGAGCACGCCGCCGAGGGCGCCACGTTCCTCGTCAACTCCCCGTTCAGCCCGGAGGAGACGTGGGACCGGTTCCCCCGCGAGGTGCAGGAGACGATCCTGGAGAAGAAGATCAAGGTCTACTGCGTGGACGCCTACACCGTCGCCCGCGAGGTCGGAATGGGCGCCCGGATCAACACGATCATGCAGACCTGCTTCTTCGCCATCTCCGGCGTACTGCCCCGGGATGAGGCCATCGACCAGATCAAGCAGGCCATCGTCAAGTCGTACTCCAAGAAGGGCGACGAGATCGTCCAGCTCAACTTCAAGGCCGTGGACATGGCGCTCGCCTACCTCCACGAGGTTCCGGTGCCCGGAAAGATCACGGCGACCCACACCCGGCCGCCCATCGTCCCGGAGAACGCGCCCGAGTTCGTCAAGCGCGTCACCGCCGTGATGATCGCCGGCCACGGCGACAAGCTGCCCGTCTCGGCGTTCCCCGTGGACGGCACCTGGCCCACGGCCACGACCCAGTGGGAGAAGCGGAACATCGCCCTGGACATCCCGGTCTGGGACGAGGAGCTCTGCATCCAGTGCAACAAGTGCGCGCTGGTCTGCCCCCACGCCGCCATCCGCGCCAAGGTGTACGATCCGGAGATCCTGGAGGGCGCTCCGGAGGGGTTCAAGTCCGTCGATTACAAGGCCAAGGACTTCAACGGGTTCAAGTACACGATCCAGGTGGCGCCGGAGGATTGCACCGGGTGCACCCTCTGCGCCAGGGTCTGCCCGGCGAAGGACAAGACCAACCCGGACCACAAGGCACTGGACATGGTGCCGCAGCGGCCGTTGCTTGAGCAGGAGAAGGCCAACTGGGACTTCTTCCTGACCATTCCGGAGATCGACCGCACGAAGGTCAAGCTCGACGTCAAGGGGACGCAGTTCCTCCAGCCGCTGTTCGAGTTCTCCGGCGCGTGCTCCGGGTGCGGCGAGACGCCGTACATCAAGCTCCTGACCCAGCTGTTCGGCGACCGGGCCCTGATCGCCAACGCCACGGGGTGCTCCTCGATCTACGGCGGCAACCTGCCGACCACGCCGTACGCCGTCGACCGTGACGGCCGCGGTCCCACGTGGTCCAACTCCCTGTTCGAGGACAACGCCGAGTTCGGCCTCGGGTTCCGGCTGGCCATCGACCAGGCCACCGAGTTCGCCCGCGATCTGCTCAAGCGGCTGGCGCACGAGATCGGCGACGAGCTCGTCACGGCGCTCCTGACCGCCGACCAGTCCGACGAGGCCGGGATCGCCGCCCAGCGCGAACGGGTCGCGGCGCTCCGGAAGAAGCTCGAGCGGATCGATTCCCCCGAGGTGCGCCACCTGGAGACGGTGGCCGACTACCTGGTCAAGAAGTCGGTCTGGATCGTCGGCGGCGACGGCTGGGCGTACGACATCGGCTACGGTGGGCTGGACCACGTCCTCGCCCTCAACCGCGACGTCAACATCCTCGTGCTCGACACGGCGGTGTACTCCAACACCGGCGGCCAGGCCTCCAAGGCCACACCGCTGGCCGCGGCGGCCAAGTTCGCCGTGGCGGGCAAGCCCATCGCCGACAAGGACCTCGGGATGATGGCCATGACCTACGGCCACGTCTACGTCGCCCAGGTCGCCTTCGGGTACAAGGACTCCCAGACCGTGAGGGCGTTCACCGAGGCCGAGTCGTACCCCGGCACCTCGCTGATCATCGCCTACTCCCACTGCATCGCCCACGGGTACGACCTGGGCGACGGGCTCGACCACCAGAAGCTCGCCGTGGAGTCCGGCCTCTGGCCGCTGTACCGGTTCGACCCGCGGCGCACCGTCCAGGGTCAGCCGCCTCTCAAGCTGGACTCCAAGGCGCCCTCGGTGGCCGTGGCCGAGCTGGCGAAGCGCGAGGCGCGGTTCCGCATGGTGGCCAAGACCAACCCCGAGCACGCCGAGGAACTGCTTCATCGCGCGGAGCGCACGGCGCGGGCGCGGTTCGAGGTCTACCGCCAGCTGGCCCAGATCCGGGTCGACGCCCCGGAGACCGGCGAGACGAACTGACGAGACCCAGGAGCACGACCCCGGGGGCGGCCACATGGCCGCCCCCTTTCCTGTGCCCCCATCCGCGGCCCGCCCTCCGAACGCCCCGGGATCGACTCGCGCTCGAACCCGATGCGAACGGTACGCCGGGGGGTGAACCGTCGCCCGCCCCCCGCGCTTCGCGCGGGCTGCGCGCCTCGCCCGAGCACCCCGGTGGGAGCAAGCTCCCCCCGGTTCGCCCGTGCGACGCGCTGGCGCCGCCTGCGGCGTCGCGGCCGGCCGCCTGGGCTTCGTTGGAGGGGGGCGTGTCATCGACTTTGTATGAACGGGGCCGCGAGTCTCGCACCCCCTCCTCGCTTCGTCGGGGCGCCGCCGCAGGCCGGGCGCCGCGTGCGCGGCTCCCCCGGGTCGCTCTGCTCCCCGGGGCCGTGGGGGCGGGTGCGCCCCGGCTCCTGCGGCTCGGGCTGCACTCCGTGGCGACGCACCGGTGACGAGTGCTCGACCCCTTACCCTTCCCCCACCCAACCCCCCTCTCGGGCCAAGGGGTCTGCGCTCCCGCCCCCGGCACGCCTCCACGGGGCTTGCCCTCGCCTCCGTCGCCGGACCACCCCCGCCCCCACGCCGGCCCGTTCCTCGTGGGGTGCTCGATCGCTGGATGGCGGAGGGCTCCGTTGTGGGGACAGCCCCGATCGTGAAGGGCTTGGTTCTCCGAGGCGCCAACCGGGACATCGCTTCGCTCGTCCCTGGGGGGACGGGGTGTGGGTACCATGTGGGGCGGTCTCGTTTCGGCCGATGGGTTGGTTGGGTTGAGGGGATCATCCCGATCGTGAAGGCCGGTGGTTCCATGGATCCGCTCAGAGGGGGTTGGGTCCGGATCCTTCCGCCCTCAGCCGTCTCTCCAGTGTCCTGACGAAGCAGGCTTGCCTCGGGTCCGTGCACCACGGCGATTCCGGATGGGTCCGGCAATGGTCGACGATGGCGCCGGCAAGTCTTCGAACCTCCGGCTTCTTCCAGGAGGATCGTGCCCACACGTTTCTCGGGAGAATCGCCGGCACGAGGAGCTTCAGCATCCCCTCCGTGAGCTCCCCTCCCCGGGAGACGTAATCGCTGGCCTCCCCGAGGATGGCCCATGAGAACCCGTACCGGTACATGGCCCTGAGGTAGGGTTCCCACTGCCGCGGCTCCAGTCGGGCTATGGGCCGGAGGTACACCGTAGCGACCGTGTGATGGCCGTCCCATTCCCATTCGACGTCCGTGCTGTCGCTGTCTTCTTCGGGTTTGCCGCGAACGAACGTCACCACACTGCTCTTCAGGGGCCCCTTGTAGAGGACACCGACCGGCATGTACCGGCTCTTCCAGAAACTCACAGCCGATCCGTGGTTGCCAGGGAAGGTGAACCGGCCGTCGGGACCGGTAATCATCGACACGTAGTTGGTCTGGGACGTTTCGGGGAGCCGTTCGAGGAGGGAGGGGGAAGGGATGAGTCGGAAGTCCATCTCTTTGCCCACCCCCTGCACCCGGACGCCTTCCAGTGGCTCTCTGCCGTTCCAGTCGAGCACCACTCCTTTCAGTGGTGGCACGCCGGGTTGGAGCATGGGATTGGCCCGAACGCCCAGGATGGCAGTGGGATAGATTATTGGATAGCAGCCGGACGTCACGATGCACAGCACCGTCGTTCCAGCCGCCAGGATTACGCCCGTCCGTACCATCTGCAGACTGCCTCACTTTCCTCTCGAGTCGTTGACGCAATTCTACAACGAACCGTTTCTTCGGCACGCCGGACATCGACTCCCCGGACGCCCGGAGGCCGGAGGACCCGTCGAGGAGAGCTACGGTGTTTTCTGGAGCAGGGCGGGATCCCGCATCTCCGGTCCGTGGGCCGGCGTCGCTGGTATCCTGGAGGGTACGGAGGTTGCTCATGTCCGACATGGAAGGGCGGCGGTTCGTCGTGACGGGCGGTTCGAGCGGGATCGGGCTGGCCACGGCCCGGCACCTCGCGGAGCACGGGGCCCGGTTGTGTCTCGTGGCGCGGCGCCCCGAGCGCCTGGCGGGCGTGGTGGCGTTGCTCGGGGGCGAGGCGTGGGGGCATGCCTGCGACGTCGGCGATCCAGCGCAGGTCGAGGAGCTCGGGCTCGCGGTGGCGGAGCGGTGGGGCGCCCTCGACGGCGTGGTGAACTGTGCGGGTATCGCGCCCCCCGGCGACGTGGAGGGGACCGATCCCGAAACGTGGGATCGGGTGTTCGGCGTCAACGTCCGCGGGCCGTTTTTCGTCGTCCGGACGCTCCTCCCGTACCTGCGGGCAGGCACGTCTCCCGCCGTGGTCAACGTCTCCTCCACGCTGGCGGTCAGGCCGATTCCCGGGATGGTCGCCTACAACGCGTCGAAGGCGGCGCTCGACCAGCTGACCCGTACGCTGGCCCTCGAGCTGGCGCCGGCGGTCCGGGTCAACGGCGTCATGCCGGCGGTGGTGGACACGCCGATCCACGCCACGCGCGGGCTGACGGCCAGCGAGGTCGAGGCGATGGCGTCCCTCCACCCGCTCGGACGGATCGGGACCCCGGAGGACGTGGCCGAGGCGATCGCCTTCCTCCTGTCGGACCGGGCCTCCTGGATCACCGGAGCGATCCTTCCCGTGGATGGGGGCATCCTGGTCAGCTAAGGCCGGCGAGGACCCGGCCCGGAGGCGGGGTGATTCCGATCCGCCGGGACCCGTCGTCCAGGGCCGTCAGCGTCACCCGCCACACGGGGGTGGCCGGCGGGAGCCGGCGTTCGAGCAGACCGCCGGGCCACTCCACTGCGCAGACGGCGTCGGTCTCGGACAGCAGCTCCTCCAGGCCGATGGCGTCCAGTTCCTCGGGACGCCGGATCCGGTAGAGGTCCACGTGGTGAAGGCGGTGGACGGGCGAGCCGGGACGGCACGGGTAGCTCTGGACGAGCACGAAGGTGGGCGAGTCGACCTCGCCGGGATCGGCCCCCAGCGCCGCCGCGAGCCCCCTCACGAGCGTCGTCTTTCCGGCGGCGAGCTCACCGGTCAGGAGCACGGCATCGCCGGCGCCGACGCTCTCGCCGAGCCGGCGGCCCACGGCCTCGGTCTCCTCGGGCGTCCGTGTCACGATCACGGGCATCGCCATGCAACCTCCCGGCTCATCGTACCCTCTTCCGCCACGGGCGTGCGCCCCCGGCGAGCACGACTGCGGAGGCCGCGAGCGCCGGGAACATCGGTTCGACCCCCAGCGGGTAGCGGCCTCCGCGGGCCGCCGCGATCCATGCGACGGAGACGGCGGCCGCCGCGACGATGGCCGGGGCCACCGCCCGCGCCGGCGGGCGGATCCGCTCCGGGAGGTGGATGCCGAGGACGGGGAGCAGCAGCGACGAGGTCACGACGGTGCCCACGTGGTGCCAGAGCTCCACGACGGAAGAAAACAGCATCGCGCCCGCCGCGGCCAAACCCGCCCCGAACACGAGTCCGGCGCGGGTCAGCCGGCGGTCGTCGGCGGCCGAGCCCGGAACGAGGATGTCGTGGCCGAAGGTGGCCGCCGTGAGGAACAGGTAGGAGTCCAGGGTGGACATCACGGTGGCCAGGAGGCCGAGCAGGAACAGGGCCTGGGACCACGGGGGGAGGACGAGTCCCGCCAGCGCGGGGTAGGCGGCCACGGGATCGGCGAGGTCGGGGAGGAGCACCCTGGCCGCGAGGCCCGCCGTCACCGTCAGGAAGTCGAAGACGGCCCAGCAGACGATGGAGAGCAGCACGCCCGTCCGGGCGATCTCCCTGTTCCGTGCTGCGAAGACCCGCTGGTAGAACGCCGGCTCCACGAGTGTCTGGAGTGCGATCAGGTACCAGACGGCGACGGTCTGCCAGCCGAGCCCGCCGTCCCAGCTCCGGTGGGTCGCAGGCAGGGCGCTCCAGAGGGCGCCGAAGCCCCCCACGCGGGCGAGGGCCGCGGGGACGACGAGCGCGAAGCCGCCGTACATCAGGACCATTTGCAGCACATCGGTCCGGACCACGGAGCGGAAGCCGGCGAGGCCGACGTAGAACGCCGAGAACGCCGTGCCGGCGAGGATCGCGGCCGGAAGCGGCCAGCCGAACGCCGTGCTCAGGAGCGTCCCGAGCATCAGCACGTAGGCCGCCGGGCTCGTCTGGAGAAGGATCGCCGCGGCACCGGTCCGGCCCGCGCACGGGCCGTACGCCCGGGCGAGGAGCTCGGGGATCGAGAGGGCACCCGTGTCCCGGAGCCGCCGGGCCAGCAGCAGGGCGAAGAGCGCGGCGGCCAGGTAGTACGGCAGCCCGAACACGACCCACGTGGAGACGCCGTACCGCCACGCGTACTCGCCGATGCCGAGCACGCCGCCGTACCAGGTCGTGACCAGGGTGGCGACGAACGCCGGGAGCGTCAGGCTCCTGCCGGCCAGGAGGTAGTCTACGCCCTCGCCGCCGCGCCGCCGCCACGCCAGGACGAGGAGGGCGGCCGCGTAAAGGGGAACGAGGAGCCCGGCGGGACCGGCCACGGGTCAGGCGGGTCCGGACTCCCGCCGCCTGCGGTCCTTCATCGCCCGCATTTGGTGCTCGGCGTGGGAGATGGCGGCCGGGATCTCCTCCCGCGAGTGGCAGGAGGCGACGCCCCAGCTGACGCGAAGCGGCGTGGGGTAGGGGAAGTCGGCCAGCGACTCGTCGAGGAGACGCATCAGACGGGCTGTCTGACGGATCGAGGAGGAATCGTCGGTGTCCTGCATCACGGCGAGGAACTCGTCGTCGTCCCAGCGGACGACCAGATCGCCGTCGCCACTGGCCTCCTTCAGGATCGTGCCGAGCAGGGAGAGCGCCTCGTCCCCGGCCTCCCTTCCGTGCCGTTCGTTGATTCGGCCGAGGCCGTCCACGTCCAGGACGAGGACCGAGACCGGCCGTGCCTCGTCCCACGCCTCAAACCAGTTCCGTAACGCTTGGCGCGTGCATGTGCCGGTCAGGGCGTCGAGCTCCGAGATCCTGTTGAGCTGTTCCTGGACCCGCAGCGCTTCCCGGAGCTTCCGCCTCAGCCGGAGGTTCTCGTGACCGAGGGCAGTCATCACCAGGCCGATTCCGATGGCCAGCTCGGCGCCCGTGTCGATCAGGAGACCGTACGGGATGAACGCCGCGGCGTCGAGTCCGGAGATGTTCGTCGACAGGTAGAAGAGATGGCTGGTCATCTGCGCAAGGACACCTGTGACGACGAACCACCGCCCCACGAGCATCCCGCCGGCTCCCGCGAGGATCGCCCCTGCGGCGCCGCTGAGCAGCGCCTGGAGGATCGCCTCCAGTGTGAAAGCGTCCCGGGGTTCCAGCATGAACGCCAGGATGCTCCAGATCCCGACGAGCATCCCGAGGATCGGCAGGCTTCTCCGGAACCACCCGGGGCTTTCGATGTAGAGCAGGAGACCGAGGATCAGGGCCGAGCTCGCTGACATGACGAGGACGCCGTAAGGTGCAACGATCCACCGGACCCCGCGCTCGTAGTAGACCATCGCTCCGAGAAGGCCGATGGCCGCCAGGGCGAAGGTCGCGACCCACCACCGGGTCCACGGTCTCGGGTGACGCCGGCCGACCACCGCGAGCCCCGCCGCGGCGATCGTGCAGACGAGCACCTGCGATGCGAGGCCGTACAGCGTGGTCGCTGTCCCCATGGTTGGGAAAGTGTATCAGAGGTTCCCGCCCAGGATGGTGACGGATGGCGGTGTGAGGCCGGTCACCGCTGCACCGGAATGGACTGTCCGAGTAAGATGGGTTGATCCTACTGTTGGGATGGGAGGATGCAGACGATGGCAAGGTGGATCGGTGGGGTGATGGCGGTACTCGTGGCCGGAACGGTGTGGAGCGCCATGATCGTGCCTCCGGCGGACCTCGGCGAGCTTGTGGCGACCAGTGAATGTGTGGTGGTGGCCCGGGCTCGTGCGTCGCGGGGCGGTCCGGGACCGTACGTCCCCCACACCGTGACCCGGTTTGCGAGGGTCGAGCTCGTAACCGGCACCGATCCTGGGCCGGAGTTCCTCGTGTCGGTCCCCGGAGGCCGGGACGGTGGGATCGAGACGGTGGTTCCCGGCGCGCCATCCTTCCGGCCGGGCGGGGAGTACCTTCTGTTCCTTGCCCGGGGAGCGGACGGTCTCTGGCGGGTCCGGACGCTGGCGTACGGGGTGCTGGAACGTGTCGAGATCGAGGGCGAGCTGTACTTCCGGCCTGTCGTGGAGCGTGAGGCGATCGGTTTCGTGCGCCGGTTCGACGTGGAGGTACCAGGTGTCTACCGTGCGGCGGCGCTGGTCCGGGAGCTGCGTGAGGTCGCGGCGGGACGCACGGTATGGGACGGACGGGTGGCGCTCGCGCCCGAGACGGTCCGCGAGCGGTTCGCCGAGAAGGACGCTCCCTCGAGCTGCCGGTTCATGACGGCGTCGGACGGGCATGGGGTTCGCTGGTTCGCCTTCGATGACGGTGGTTCGGCGACGATCCGGGCCACCACGCCGGGCCAGACGGGGATCGGGGACGGCGGAACCGGAGCGGTGTCCGCCGGCGCGGCGGCGTGGACGGACGACGGCGGATCGGCCATCGAACTCGTCTACGGCGGGACGACCGCACGGAGCATCTCCTGCTCGGGGACCGGAACCCACTACCAGGGCGACGCCGTGGTGTTCGACGATCCGTGCGGCGATATCGATCCGCTCTCCAATTGCACCGGGACGCTCGCGTACGGCGGCCCGAGCTTCTACACCTCGACCCGGACGTTCGACGGCCAGCAGTGGCACGAGGCGGTCTCCCTGTTCGTCGTGGTCAACGACGGCTCCGAATGCGCCGGTGAGACGAACTTTGCGGAGTTCATCACCCACGAGCTCGGGCACGGCCTGGGGTTCGGGCACCACACGGACTCGGATGCGACCATGTACGCCTACTGCTGCCACTACCCCCGGGGAGCCGGGCTCGGGGCGACGGACCGGGCCTGCGCGGCGTACCTCTACCCCGACGCCTCCGCACCGACGCCGCCGGCGGCCCCGTCGAACCTGACGGCCACGGCCGTCTCGGAGACACGGATCGACCTCTCGTGGACGGACAACTCCGACGATGAGGACGGCTTCGAGATCCGGCGGAGCACGGGCGGGGCGTTCACGCGGGTGGCGGCCGTGGGCGCGGACACCACCGCGTGGTCCGATACGACCCTCGCCCCGTGCACCGGTGCGAGCTACGTCGTGGTGGCGACCGGCTCGGCGGGTAGCTCGGACGCCTCGAACATCGCCTCGGCCGCAACGTCGGGGGATCCGCCGGCGCCCCCGTCGGGTCTCGCGGCAACGGTCACGGAGCTTCCGGCGGTGGAGCTGTCGTGGACCCTCGCCTCCCCCGCACCGGACTCCGTGACCGTCGAACGGGCCGCGGGCGGAGGCATCTTCGGGACGCTGGCCGTCCTGGGAGGGACCGCCGCCTGGTACCGGGACACGGCGGTGGAGGCTGGCGGGAGCTACCGGTACCGGGTTCGCGCGGGCAACGGGTGCGGCGCCTCGGACCCGTCGGACGAGGTCGGCGCCACGATCCCGGACGGCGGGGAGCCGATCTCGGTGGACTTCTCGTGGACTCCCCAGCAGCCGTTCCCCGGCGAGCCGGTCCGGTTCACGGTATCGGTCTCGGGGCCCGCCGAGACGTTGTCCTGGGACTTCGGGGACGGGACCACATCGTCCGGCGGCGACACGGCACACACGTTTCCCCGGGAGGGCGTATACACCGTCCGGCTGACCGCTGCGGGGGAAGGGGCGTCGGCCGTGGCCGAACACACGGTGGCGGTCCAGTCCCCGCCGCCGCTGGTGGCGGCCTCGGCCCGGACCCCGGGGGTCAACGGGACCTCGTGGCGGACCGATCTGGCCGTGCTCGGTGTGGGGGCGGCCGCCTCGTGGGGACGCATCGTTCTCCACGGCGCCGACGGCGGGACGCTCGGCGAGCTTCCGTACTCGGTGGCGCCTGGCGAGCTCCGGGTCCTGGAGGACGTCGTGGGCCAGATGGATGTGGAGGGAACGGGCTCCCTTGAGGTGGTGCCGGAATCCGGCACCGTTCCCCATGTCATGTCGCGGACGTACACCGGAGAGTCCGGCGGAACCTACGGTCAGGCGATCCCGACCCAGGCGCTGATCCACGCGGGACACCTCGTCATCACGGGGCTGCGGGGCGCTCCGGGGTTCCGGACGAACTTCGGACTGGCCTCGGCCTCGGCGTCCGCCGTCACCGTGACGCCCGTGCTGCACGTGAATGGACGGTCCATCCACGGGCCGGTCCTCGCACTGAGGCCCTACCAGCAGTCCCAGTGGCCCGTCGACGCGATCTTCGGCTCCGGTGTCCTCGACGGAGAGGACGCCGCCACGCTGGAGCTCGAGGTCACGGGGCCGGTGGCGGCCTACGCCTCGGTGGTGGACGAGCTCTCGGGCGATCCGGTCTTCCTGCCTGCGGTACGGCCGGCGACGGACTGGCTCGTGCCCGTGGTCGGCCGCGGTGCGGGTGCCGAAGGCACCATGTGGGATACGGATCTCGTGCTCGCCAACCTCACCGGAGAGCGGGTCACGGTGGCGCTGGAATACCGGGGGGGCGGGACGGTCGGCCATCAACGGACGACCCTTTCCTTCGGAGCGGGTGAGACGCGGCGGATTGCCTCGGTGCAGCAGACACTCTGGGGGATCGGCGCAGGACTCGGGAGCGTGGCGGTCTCGGCCACCGGTCCGGTGGCTGTGGAGACCCGGATCGCCACCCCGCGTCCCGGCGGTGCGGGAAGCATGGGCCAGCGGATCGGGGCCCTGACGGCCGAGGCGGCCGGGACCGGTCTGTGGATCGTTCCCTGGGTGCGCCATGACGCCGGTTTCCGGACCAACATCGGGATCGTCAACGCCGGGACGGCCGCGCGGACCGTGTCCCTTGTCCTGCACCGCGGGGACGGGACCGTGGCCGGGGGGCGGCAGGTCACCGTGCCGGCGGGCGGACTGGTCCAGTCCTCCCTCGAGGCGCTGTTCGGTGCGGACGCGCTCCCGGCGGAGGGCTGGGTCGAGGCCGCAAACCGTCCGCAGGGGGTGATGCTCTACGCCTCCCAGGTCGACAACGTCAGCGGCGATCCGGCGTTCGTCCCGGGCGGGTGAGGGGCTCCCGCTCCTCCCGGGTCAGGGACCGGTCGGCCGGCCGAGCTGGACGGCGAGGGCCCGGCCCTCGGGATCGCCCGTGGCGGCGGCTCTCGCAGCCCACGTGCGGGCCGCCTCCGGATCCCCGGCCCGGAGGGCGAGCCGGGCCAGATTCACGAGCGGCGGCGCCCAGTCCGGCCGGAGCGATGCGGCTCGCATCCATGCGGTCCGCGCGCCGGCGTGGTCGCCCTCCCTGACGAGGGCGACGCCGAGCGCGAGCCACGCCTCGGGAACGGAAGGATCGAGGGCGACGGCGCGCCGGAGCTCCAGGACCGATTCGGGGATGAGTCCGAGGTCGAGCCATCCCTGGCCCAGCGCCCGGTGCACCGTGGCGAAGCTCGGACGGGAGTCGGCGGCCAGG
>JAMOVQ010000113.1 GCA_027067575.1 Thermoanaerobaculia bacterium
GTTGCCCATGATGCAGAACGCTGCGACGTCGCAGAAGTAGATCGAGGCGAAGTGTTTGATGGTGGCGATGAGCTGGCGCTGGGCCAGGGGCGAGGCCAGCGGCAGCTCGCCGCGGCGGGAGGGCACTCGGCTGTACAGGTGGTACCAGGTGTCCACATGGGAGAACTTGAGACGGGGCATCCGGGGCATGGTGTGCCTCCTTTGGGTTGTGATGGGAACAGGGTAGGGCGGGGAGGGGAGGTTGTCAAGAGAACAACAGTGTCCCTTTATAAGGGCAGAGGGGCGGCCGGCCCGGGGGGCCGGCCGCGGTGTGGTTTCGTGGTTGTGGATCAGCCGATGAGCGGCGCGATGACGAGGGCGACGACGGACATCAGCTTGATCAGGATGTTGAGGGACGGGCCGGCGGTGTCCTTGAACGGGTCGCCCACGGTGTCGCCCACGACGGCGGCCTTGTGGGCGTCGGAGCCCTTGCCACCGTAGGCGCCGGATTCGATGTACTTCTTCGCGTTGTCCCACGCGCCGCCGGCGTTGGCCATGAAGATCGCCATCAGGACGCCGGAGACCGTCACGCCGACGAGCAGGCCGCCAAGCATGTACTTGTCGTAGAAGCCGAACGCGACGGGCATGACGACGGCCAGCAGGCCGGGCGCGATCATCCGCTTGATCGCCGCGCCGGTGGAGATGTCGACGCACCGGGCGTAGTCGGCCTTCGCCTTGCCCTCCATCAGGCCGGGGATCTCCTTGAACTGCCGGCGGACCTCCTCGATCATGTCGAACGCCGCGGCGCCCACGGCCTTCATCGCCATGGAGGAGAACAGGAACGGCAGCATCCCGCCGATGAAGACGCCGGCCATGACCTTCGGGTCGGAGACGTCGATCTCGTGGACGTTCGCGGTCTGGGAGAACGCCGAGAACAGCGCCAGGGCGGTCAGGGCCGCCGAGCCGATGGCGAACCCCTTGCCGATGGCTGCCGTGGTATTGCCCACGGCGTCCAGCTTGTCGGTGCGCTGCCGGACCTCCTTGGGCAGCTCGCTCATCTCGGCGATGCCGCCGGCGTTGTCAGCGATGGGGCCGTACGCATCCACGGCGAGCTGGATGCCCGTGGTGGCCAGCATCCCCAGCGCGGCCACGGCGATGCCGTACAGGCCGGCGTAGTGGTGCGCCACGACGATGGCCAGCGCGATAGCGATCAGCGGCCACGCGGTGGAACGCATCCCGACGGCGAGCCCGGAGATGATGTTGGTCGCCGGCCCCGTGGTGGAGTCCTTGGCGATGCCCCGCGCCGGCGGCTTGGACTCGGCGGTGTAGTACTCGGTGATCAGGCCGATGGCGATTCCCGCCGCCAGACCCGCGATGGTGGCGATGAAGATCCCGGTGCCCGTCACGGTCACGCCGTGATAGGTCACGGACTCCGGAAGGAAGTGGTGCACGATGGGCCAGGTCAGGATCGTCATCAGGATGCCGGCGCCGAAGGTGCCCCGGTTGAGGGCCGCTTGCGGGTTGCCCGTCTCCGACGACCGGACGGCGAAGGTACCGAGGATGGACACGACGATGCCCACGCCGGCCAGGACCAGCGGAAGGACCACGAGGGACAGCTTCCCCATGGCGCCGCCGATCACCATGGAACCGACGATGGCGCCCACGTACGACTCGAACAGGTCGGCGCCCATCCCCGCGACGTCACCGACGTTGTCGCCGACGTTGTCCGCGATGGTGGCCGGGTTGCGCGGGTCATCCTCGGGGATCCCCGCCTCGACCTTGCCCACGAGGTCCGCGCCGACGTCCGCCGCCTTGGTGTAGATCCCGCCACCTACACGGGCGAACAGCGCGATGGAGGACGCCCCAAGGGAAAACCCCGAAATGACCGGCAGGACGACACCGTTGAGCATCCCGTGCTCGACGCCGAACATCCGCGTGTAGAGGATCAGCAGCAGGCTGAGCCCGAGGACGCCGAGCCCCACGACGGTCATCCCCATCACCGAGCCCCCGGCGAAGGCGACCTTGAGGCCGTCGGCCAGGGAGGTCCGGCAGGCGTTGGTCGTCCGGTAGTTTGCCGCCGTGGCCACCCGCATCCCGAAGAACCCGGCGGTGGCGGAGCACAGCGCGCCGACGACGAACGACAGCGCAACGAGCCGGTTGTTCCCCTTGTTGCCGAGGGCCAGAAGCACGGCCACGACGACGACGAAGATCGACAGCACCCGGTACTCCCGGCCGAGGAACGCCATGGCACCCTCGCGGATGTACCGGCCGATCTCCTGCATCCGCTCCGTTCCGCCATCCTGCTTGTTGACCCACGCCGTGCGGAAGAGCGCGAACGCCAGCGCCAGCACCCCCGCGAGCGGGATCCAGTACAACACCTCGAACAGCTCATGCTCCATCGCTCAACCTCCTCCTGTGGTCTCCGTCGCGTCCCCTTCCCGGGCCGGGACACGGTTGAAACGGTTCATCGCCGCGGGCACCCCCTCGAGTACGGCCATCACGGCCGCGTCCGCGGCACGCTCGAACATCGCCTCCGCCGCCTCCCGCTCATCCTCCTCGAACCGCGAGAGAACGTAGTCCGCCAGATCGCCCGCGGCGTGCTCGCCGCCCACACCGACCCGCAGCCTCGGGAACCCCGTCCCGATCCGGGCCACCACGTCCCGGAGCCCGTTGTGGGTCCCCGGCCCGCCCGATGGGCGGATCCGGATCGAGCCGAGAGGCAGATCCACGTCGTCCACGACCACGAGGACCTGCGAGGGCTGGAGCCCTTCTCCGGTAATCAGGGCGCCCACCGCCTCGCCGGAGCGGTTCATGTAGGTCAGGGGCTTCGCCAGCACCACCTGCCGCCCCCTGCGGGTCCGTGCCACGAGGGAACGGTACGCCCGCAACCACTCGCCGCCCCGGAGCTTCCGGTGCACGCGGTCGACGACCTCGAACCCGGCGTTGTGGCGTGTCAGGGCGTACTCCTCTCCGGGGTTCCCCAGTCCGACGATCGCCTCGATCGCCATCGGGGTCCCGTCACTCGCTCTCCTCGGCCTTGCCCTTCTTGATGACCTCGGGCTCCGCCTGCTCGGTGATCACCAGGGAGGGCTCGGCCTCGCCGCCTTCTTCACCGCCGTCGCCCTTGCTACCGCGCGGCGCCTCGATGGTCACCACCACACGGCTGGGGTCGTCGAGCAGCCGGGCGCTCTTGGGCAGGAGTCCCACCAGGTCACCCACCGTGACGTGCTGCTCGATGTCAAGATCGGAGATGTCCAGCTCGATCTTCTCCGGAAGCTCGCGCGGCAGCACCTCGATCTCGATCTCTCGCGTAACGAAGTTGAGCAGCCCGCCGTGCCGCACGCCGATGCTGTCCCCGGTCAGCTCCACCGGAACCGTCAAGGAGATCTTGTGACCCCGGACGATCCGGAGGAAGTCCACGTGGGTGATCCGCCGGCTCACAGGATCGATCTGGATGTCCCGGATCATGGTCCTGCGCTCCTGCTTGGTCCCCTTGAGCTTGAGCAGGAAGATCGTGTTCTCGCCCGTCTCTTGCTTGAGGATCTCCGTCACGGACTTCTCGTCGACGGTGATGGCGATGGGGTCCTTGCCCCCGCCGTACACGATGGCAGGGATCCGGCCCTCGCGGCGCAGCTTCTTCACACGCTCCTTGCCGAGCTCCTCCCGGCGGTCCACGGTCAGCACGATGTCGGATGTCGTGGTCGTCATTCTCTGGTTCCCCCTTGATCTGCCTCAGACGAAGAGACTGGAGACCGAAGCGCCCTCGTGGATCCTGCGGATCGTCTCGCCGAGAAGTGTGGCCAGCGAGAGCTGCGTGATGCGCTCGCACGAGGCCGCCGGCTCCAGCAGCGAGAGGGTGTCGGTCACCATCACCTCCTCGATCGGACTGTTCTCGATTCGTTCGATCGCCGGCCCGGAGAGCACGGGATGCACCCCGGCGGCAAGGATCCTCCGGGCGCCCCGCTCTGCCAGCGCCTCGGCCGTCTTCTGAAGCGTCCCGGCCGTGTCGATGATGTCGTCGACGATGACGCAGTCCCGTCCCTCGACCTCGCCGATGACGTTCATGATCTCGGCCTTGTTCGCCTCGGGCCGGCGCTTGTCCATGATGGCCAGGTCGGCCTTGAGCCGCTTGGCGAACGCCCGCGCCCGCTCCACCCCCCCGGCGTCCGGGGAAACCAGGGTCAGCCGGTCGAACCCCTTGGCCCGGATCGCCTCGATCAGGACCGGCGCGGCGTAGAGGTGATCCACCGGGATGTCGAAGAACCCCTGGATCTGTGCGGCGTGCAGGTCGATGGTCAGGACACGGTTCGCCCCCGCCGTGGTGATCAGGTTGGCCACGAGCTTGGCCGTGATCGGCACCCTCGGCGCGTCCTTCCGGTCCTGGCGCGCGTACCCGTAGTACGGAATCACCGCGGTGATCCGCGTCGGCGAGGAACGCCGGAACGCATCCAGGATGATCAGGAGCTCCATCAGCGACTGGTTCGCCGGATGCCCGGTGGGCTGAACGATGAAGACGTCCGCCCCGCGCACGTTGTCCTGGATCTGGCAGGAGATCTCGCCGTCCGAGAACGAGCCGAGCTTCAGCCGTCCGGGAACGATCTGGAGGTACTCGCAGATCGCCTCGGTCAACGCGGGATGGGCCCGCCCGGAAAAGACCTGGAGGGGATGTTCCTTCAACATGGCCGTGCCGTCTCCTGGCTGGGGCGGCAGGATTCGAACCTGCGAATGCCGGTTCCAAAGACCGGTGGCTTACCGCTTGCCGACGCCCCAATGGCGCCGGAAGTATAGCGCAGCATTTCCAGAAGAAAAGGCCTCAGCGGCCCTCCTCCCGGCCACCCCTTCGAACCCAGAACTCCTCGGACAGCAACCGGCTCGCCAGCCGGTCCAGCGGGGACCGTCTGGCGTCCTCCGCCCTCGCGCCGTCCTCCGCCGGAACCGCCCTGCTGTCCCGTGAGCGCTGAAACTCCTCCAGCACCCGTTCCTCGATCATCTTACGCGTCCCCGTATTGAGGGGATGGGCGATGTCGCGCAGCTGGCCGTTCCGGGCCTTCCGCGACGGCATCGTTACCATGAAGTGCCCGTCCTTCGCCTCGATGACACGCAGATCGTTGATGACGAAACAGTCGTCCAGGACGATGCTCGCAAACGCCTTGATCTTGCCGCCGCCCTTGCTGGGCATGATCCGCACCTCGGTGATCTCCATTCCTCACGACCCTCCGCTCGCTCGACACGGCGGGCGGACCTGCCTCCCGCCTGGACGCCTTCTCTTCACCCGTTCCGAAACGCACGTCCCGCCGGCCGAGACGTGCCGCCGGCGGCGTACCGCCCGCCGACGGCATCACGGTACCCTCCGACCGTCTCCCCGTCAACGGTACACCGACGTCCGCTACAATCGGAGGCTGCCGGTGAACGTTCCGGCGGAGGGGGTACGGCGATGAGCGAGAGAACGGCCTGGGATCTCCTGGTGGTTGGTGGAACGGTGTGGACCCTGGAACCCGGTTCCGGTCCGGTGCCAAACGGAGCCGTGGCGATCCGCGATGGAAGGATCGCCGCTGTGGGCCCTTCCGAGGAGCTCCTGGATCTGACGCCATCCACCGAGGTCCTGGACGCTTCCGGGTGCCTCGTCCTCCCCGGCTTCGTCAACACCCACGCACATCTCGCCATGACCCTGTTGCGCGGCCTCGCGGACGACCTGCCGCTCAAGACGTGGCTGGAAGAGCATATCTGGCCCGCGGAGAGACAGTTCATGAACCGTGAGACCGTCCGCCTGGGAACGCGCCTCGCCGCCGCGGAGCTGCTGCTCAACGGCGTGACCACCACGGCCGACATGTACTTTTTCGACGACGAGGTCGGGGACGTGCTGGCCGAGGCGGGGATGCGCGGCGTGGTGGCCGAGTCCGTCATCGACTTCCCCACCCCGCGCTGCGAGACGGTGGACGAAATGATCGAGAAGCAGCGCGAGCTCGCGGCCCGCTTCGAGAACCACCCGCTGATCACGCCCGCCATCGCACCCCACGCGCCGTACACCGTGTGCGCGGCGAACCTGGTCCGGGAGGCCGACCTCGCCGAGGAGCTCGACGTCCCCCTCCACATCCACCTGTCCGAGACACGGTGGGAAGTGGAGAAGCTGCTCGAGGAGAAGGGGAAGTCCCCCGTCGCCTACCTCGCCGAGCTCGGGGTCCTCTCCGAACGGACCGTCGCCGCCCACTGCGTGCACGTCTCGCCGGAGGACATCGAGATCCTGGCCGAGCTCGAGGTCGGTGTCTCGCACAACCCCGTCAGCAACCTCAAGCTCGCGTCGGGGGTCGCCCCGGTACCCGCCATGCTCGCCGCGGGCGTCAAGGTCTCCCTGGGCACCGACGGACCAGCATCGAACAACACGCTGGACCTGCTCCGCGACGCCCAAATCGCGGCCCTCCTCCACAAGGGCGTCACCGGGGACCCGACGGTCCTCCCAGCGCGAACGGTCCTGGAGCTCATGACCGCCGGCGGAGCCCGGGTGCTCGGTCTGGATGACCGGATCGGGACCCTTGCCGAGGGGAAGGAGGCGGACCTCGTCTGTCTCGGTGCAAACGGCCCTGCGGCCGTTCCCGTCTACGACCCGGCGTCCCACGTGGTCTACGCCTCGCGGAGCTCCTCGGTCCGGCACGTCCTCGTCCGTGGACGCACCGTGGTCCGGGACGGGGCGCTGACGACCATCGACCTCGACGAGGTCCGGGCGAAGGTTCAGGAGATCGCGCACCGGATCGCTGGCTGATACCTCTCCGGACTCAGTGCCGTTCCCCGGGTTCTTCGTGGCTCTCCAGACGCCGGTGGATATCTTCCGAGTTGAGCCGGATCCGGATGCGGCCGCGGCGTCTCGGTGCGGGGTGCCACCCGCTGTCGTCCGGCGGAATCGCCGCCGCGATCTGGGCCTCCACCGCCTCTCGGGCCTCCTTTCGCGTGTCCATGAACTCGAGGCCCGCCCGGTAGAGCACGGCTTTCTCACCTCCGGGAAGCTCTCTCGTACCCACGGCCCTGCACCGTCGCACCTCTGCGCGGACCCGGACCGGCTGCCCTTCCGGGCCGGGGATCCAGATGTCGCACTCCGCAGACGGACGGAGGATGCAATCTACCTCGATCTGTGCCCCTGCGACGGACAGGTCCACGATCCGGGCCGGCACGGTTGCCTTGACACGGGCGTGGAGATCGTTGGTCGGACGGATACGCCGGCTTCTCCTCCGCTCCATGGTGCTCACCTTCCTTGCATTGTTCTGTCTGAATGATACGCCCTCTGTCCGGATTCCGCAACAAGCGCTTGTCACGAGACCTTGCGCTGTACCCCTGCAGGCGATTCCCCAAAGCGGTGAGCCAGCGTACCGCTGCCCGCGTCCCTGTGAGAATGTCAGACAACACCGTCCCCTTTTGTGATCGTCAGACGATTGATCAACACTGTCCCTTTCTCGAGCCCGAAAGGCTGTCGTTCGTCTCGGCCAGCGTTGGGACGATGCGGGCTGAAGCCCGCGCTCCATGGGGCCACGCACCGATCAAATGGAAAACACAGTCCCCGACTCCCCACCTGGAGCCCCACTCCCCAACCTCCCCAGGGACGAGCGAAGCGACGTCCCGGCTCGCCTTCCAGAGAACCAGGCCCTCCACGATCCGGACTATCCCCCAACCGACCGACCCACCGGCCGAAACGAGACACCCCCGCCTGGTATCCCACGCACCCACCGCCCCAGGGACGAGCAAAGCGATGTCCCGATGGGCATCCCGGAGAACCCCGGCCTTCACGATTGAGACTGTCCCTCGACCTAGCCGAGATCCTCGCCGAGAGGATGGCGCTCCACCTGGTACCCAACTCACCCATCCACCCAGGGACGAGCGAAGCAACGTCCCGGCTGGCGATCCAGAGAATCCAGGGCCGTCACGATCGGGACTGTCCTCCAACCGACCGACCCGCCGGCCGAAACGAAGTACTCCCAGCCGGTGCCCCACACTCCACGAACCCAGGGACGAGCGAA
>JAMOVQ010000114.1 GCA_027067575.1 Thermoanaerobaculia bacterium
CCGTTCCCGCAAGGGCGCGAGGAGGAACTGACCTGGCGGTCGTGACGACGAAGCGACCGCGGCGGGGGCGGTCCCGGGGTGCGAGACTCGCGGCCCCGTTCATTCAAAGTCGATGACCCGAAGCCCTTCAACGAAGCCCAGGCGGCCGGCAGCGACGCCGCAGGCGGCGCCAGCGGATCGCCCGGACGGTCCGGGGGGAGCTCGCTCCCACCGGGGTGCGCGGGCGAGGCGCGCAGCCCGCGCGCAGCGCGGGGGCCGGCCGCCGGTTCGTCCCACGCCCCACCGCCTGCCTTGACAGGCCACCCGGGGCCGTTCACAATCACTGGCACGATGAAACTCCGTACCGAGAACATGGGGACCTCATCGAGAGGGCAAGGAGGACAGACGAAATGAGGAAGACGACCATCATCGCAGTCACCGCCCTGGCACTGGCGACGGCACCATGGGCCGCGGTCTCGGCCGCCGACAACGAGAAACAGCCGGACACGTCGGAATTCCACATCGGCGCGGACAGCCGTTCGGACACCACGACCGACACCATCGACGGCAGCCAGACCTACGACCGGCGGTACGGGGCCACGTACGACGGAACGTGCAATGTATCAAGCTACGACTCCTCCAACGACGGGGTCGGTTATGTGGCCCTGGCCGTCCACTCCCCCTCGACCGAGAACCTCGTGGCCGAGGTCACCACCGCCGATTTCTCGGACTCGGTCATGACGCTGTACTGCGACCCGTTCGACCCGGCGAACCCCGAGCAGAACATGATGGCGTATGACGACGACGGTGGAACCGGCATGCTCAGTGCCTTCACCGACGCAGACGGCTACGAGATCCAGGCGGACACGACCTACTGGCTCGTCATCGCGACGTACGGTCCGGGCGTCACGGGCGACCTCACCGTGACCCTCGGCGGCGACGCCGTGTTCGGTCCCGCCGGTGGCGGCCCGACGCCAACGCCGTTCGCGGCGCCCGGCATCCCGGCCGCCACGCCGTGGGGCCTGGCTGCCCTGATGCTGGCGTTCGCCGGCGTGGCGCTGGCGATCCTTCGCCGCCGCGCCTGATCCGATCCCGATCATCCGGATCGGTCCGCGCCGGACCGGTCTCACACGGCCCCCGCAGAGCGGGGGCCGTCGTCCGTCCGGCCATCACTCGCTGCCCGGCTGGCAGCGCTTCAGTCACCGGCCGGCCCTTCCAGGAGCTCGACCGCCGGAAACTCCCGGGCCATCGAACCGAGGACGGCCCCTGCCCCCTCCGCCGCCCCGGCGGGAGCGTACACCACGAGCCACGCCTCCTCCGTCGCCGGCGTCACGCGGACCCGCTCGTTGTCGGTGACCGGGGTCCCGAACGGCCCGCGGCGATCCTCCAGGACCGGCTTCCCCTCCAGGGAGAACGGCCCGCGCATGGAGTCCATGGTCTCGCCGGGGCAGCCGCGCCGCAGGACGAACGGAGGCACCACGGCGCCAGGCTCGATGACGCAGCATGGCAGGAGCAGCCGGACGGAGAGCAGGTTGTTGAAGTCGACGAGCGGATGGATCGGCGGCGGAAGCGAGCCCTTGAGCACACGCCGCGCCAGCGCCTCCGACGAGGGCCGGTAGCGGGTCGGATCGGTCCCCGCCTCGCGGAACAGCCGCCGGATCGCGGCGACCTCGGGCAGCTCGCTGAGGTTTATCCCGCCGAGACGCTCCCGGAGCCGCGTAATCTCCGTCTCCCAGGCCTGATCGAGATCCACGGTGGCGCCGGGTACGGCTGCGAGCCGGGCCCACATGAGCGCCCACCCCTCAAGCTCGTGGCCGGTTCGTGGCGGGAACGGTGTTCTCTTCATCGGCGGCCTCCCCGCCCAAGGATACCGCCGACGGGGTACACTGTGGGCCTGGGGGTGACCATGGCACGCTTCTTCACACACTGGATACTGACGGGCCTCGCACTGTGGGTCACGGCGTGGATCCTTCCCGGCGTGACCATCCGCTCCCTGGGCGCCCTGGCCGTGGCGGCCATCGTCCTCGGATTCGTCAACGCGGTGATCCGCCCCGTGCTCCTGATCCTGACGCTCCCCATCACGATCCTCACCCTGGGGCTCTTCTACCTCGTGGTCAACGGACTGGCGTTCGCCCTGGCCGCGTGGATCGTCCCGGGGTTCGAGGTCGCCTCGTTCTGGTGGGCCGTGGCTGGCGCACTGTGCGTCAGCGCCGTGTCCTGGTTCGTCGCCGCCGTCTCCGGGGAGGCGTGATGGCGACGATCAAGGTCCGGCGAATCCACCGGGAGGAGATCGCGGGCGTCCAGATCCTCAGAGAGGCCGTGCGGCGCGATGCGGGTCTCGCGGAGGGCGGAGCCGTCCGGCTGGACCTGGACGCCGAACTGGATCCCGAGCTCGTCCACCTCCAGGCGCACGACCCGGACGGCTTCTTCTGTGCGCTGGACCGCGACGAGACACTGGGGTTTGGAGCCGCCCACGTCCGCTCCCGCCAGTGGGTCCTCTCGGAGCTGTGGGTGCTCCCGCAACACCAGGGGAAGGGGGCCGGGTCCGCCCTGCTCCGGCGCCTTCTCGGGTACGGCGAACGGTCGGGCGTGAAGGAACGGCTCGCCCTCATCCCGCCGCTGCCGTCGATCCAGGCGATCCTCCTCGGCGCCGGCCTCCGGGCCGTCTGCCCGGTCCACCGGCTTGCGATGGGCCGGGAGGACGCCGCCCGCCTGGCCAGCTCCCTCGGCCGGACCTTCCCCTCCCAGGACGTCACACACGAGCTGCTCAAGCGGCGCGGCCAGGCCGACCTGGACCGGATCGACAGGGTGGTCCGCGGCATCGTCCGGGAGGTGGACCACGTCCACTGGATCAAGCAGCGCGGCCTCAACGTCGCCTTCGTCCGCCAGCGGGACCGGATCGCCGCCTACGGGTACGGCGGACGGGACCAGGTCGGCCCCGTGGCCGGCAGCACCCGTGAGGCCGCCCTGGCCGCCATCGGCCGGGCCATCGAGCTCGCGCTCAGGGCGGGCACCATACGCCCCACGATCCTCGTACCCGAGCCGTTCACCGACGCCCTGGACGCCCTCTTCGACGCGGGCGCGCGGATCGAGAGCACCCTTCTCCTCCACGCCGACGGGGCGCAGCTCCAGCCGGACCGGTGGATCCCCGGGCCGCCCGACCTGCCGTGAACGGGATCGTCCCGCCCGACGGCTCCGGCGGACCGCCCGCTCACCGCAGGCTCCGGTACGAGGACGCCCTCAACCCCGAGCAGCTCGAGGTGGTCCTGCACCCGGGCGGCCCGATGCTCGTCCTCGCTGGGGCCGGCACCGGCAAGACGCGGACCCTGGTCTACCGCGTCTGCCGCCTGATCGAGGACGGCGTCCCGC
Organism: Thermoanaerobaculia bacterium; assembly: GCA_027067575.1. GTDB lineage: Bacteria > Acidobacteriota > Thermoanaerobaculia > Thermoanaerobaculales > Sulfomarinibacteraceae > JAMOVQ01. Next base: position 3,349 of record JAMOVQ010000114.1, read on the forward strand.
CGGGTCGCATCCTGCTGCTGACCTTCACGAACAAGGCCGCGCGGGAGATGCTCGACCGGGTCGGGGAGCTGGTGGAGCGGGGCGCCTCGCGGGTCATGGGTGGCACGTTCCACTCCGCGGGACACCGGATCCTGCGCCGGTACGCCGACCGGCTCGGGTACACCACCCGGTTCTCCATCCTCGACCGGGAGGACGCCGCGGAGGTCATGGGCGCGGCCCTCGCCGACGTGCTGCCCGACGTCCCGAAACAGCGGTTCCCCCGCCCCCCGCTCCTCGTCGACCTGTACAGCCTCGTCATCAACACCGGCCGGGAGCTTGCCGACGTCCTCGAGGACCGGGCGCCCCAGCACCTGGCCTCCCTGGACGCCATCACCGGCGTCTTCCGCCGCTACCTCGAGCGCAAGCGCGAGCGGAACCTGATGGACTTCGACGACCTGCTGCTCAACTGGCTGCTCCTCCTGACCCGCCATCCCGACGTCCGCCGGGAGCTCCAGAACCGGTTCGAGCATGTCTTAGTGGACGAGTACCAGGACACCAACCGGCTCCAGGCCGACATCGTGGACGCCATGCTCGGCCCGGCCCGCAACCTGATGGTCGTGGGCGACGACGCCCAGTCGATCTACGGCTTCCGCGGCGCGGACTTCGAGAACATCCTGGGGTTCCCCGAGCGCCACCCGGACTGCACCGTCTTCCGGCTCGAGACCAACTACCGCTCCACCCCCGAGATCCTCGCGGCGGCCAACGCCGCCATCGCCCGCAACGAGCGGCAGTTCCGGAAGAACCTCCGCGCCGTCCGGCCCGCCGGCGAACGGCCCCGCCGCGTCGCCGTCCCCGACCCGGAGACCCAGGCGTCGTGGGTCGCCGAGACGATCCTCGAGCTGCGGGAGGAGGGGGTCCCCCTCGAGGAGATGGCGGTGCTCTACCGCAACCACAACCACTCCCTCGACCTCCAGGTCGAGCTGACCCGCAGGAACGTCCCGTTCCGGGTCCGCTCCGGCCTCCGTTTCTTCGAGCAACGCCATGTCAAGGACGTCTTGGCGCACCTGCGGTTCGTCGAGAACCCGATGGACGAGGTCGCCTTCACCCGCATGGCGAAGCTTCGCGACGGCGTTGGCGAGCGGATCGCCGCGAGGGTCTCCGCCGCCATCGCCGGGGCCGAGGCCGTCGAGCGGTTGCTGGCCCTGGACCTCGAGGCCGCCGGCGTCCCGCCCCGCGCCCGGCCCGGCTTGGAGGGCCTTCGCCAGCTCCTGGGCGAGCTCGCCGGCCCCCGCCTTCTCGGCCAGCCGGGCGAGGCGATCCGCCGCATCGTCGAGGCCCACTACCGCGAGTACGCCCGCGCCCGGTTCGACAACGCCGGCGCCCGCCTCGACGACCTCGAGCAGCTCGCCCTCTTCGCCGACGGCTACCCCGACGTGGCCGCCTTCCTCGGCGACGTCACCCTGTTCAACGAGCTTTCCGGCGAGGACGTGGCCGCCGGTCCGCCCGACGAGCAGCTGACCCTCTCCACCGTCCACCAGGCCAAGGGACTCGAGTGGCGCGCAGTCTTCGTCCTCTGGCTCGCCGAGGACCGTTTCCCGTCCGCCCGTGCCGACGACCTCGAGGAGGAGCGCCGCCTCTTCTACGTCGCCCTCACCCGCGCGAAGGACCTCCTCTTCCTCGTCCATCCCGAGATCGCCCGCGACCGCTACCGCGTCGACGTCATCGTCCGTCCCTCCCCGTTCCTCGAGGAGATCCCCGCCGACCTCCTCGACACCCTCACCGTCCCCGCCGCCGGTACCCCCGCCCTCGATCCCGGCGCCCCGAGCCCGGCCCTCCGCTACACCCTCCCCGGCTTCCTCTCCCCGGACACCGACGACGACCCGGAGGGACCGGACGAGGTGAACTGAACCTCGCGGACAGGCTCTCCCGCATCGAAGGCACTCCCTCGAATCCGCGTGGCGATCCCCCCCCACCGCGCCCCCGGGTCGAGTCCTCGGGATCGGTTCCTGGCCGGGTGGGCCGGGCAACGGCGGTCACCGCCCGGGGGGCGTCAGCGCGACGTCTCCGGGGAGCCCCTAGCGTGCTCCGGCTGCCGGGGTCCGGCGCCGGGTCCTCGTCCCTCGAACATCGACACGGTCCTCCAGCCTGCGATCGAGGCGATCACGGCGAGGACGATCCCGGCCCACCCGTCCACCGCCCAATGCCAGCCGGTGGCCACCGCTCCAAGAAAGGTCAGTCCGGTAAGCACCAGGAACACCGTTCGCCAGCGGGTCCGCAGCCTGACGCACCACAGGAAGAAGAGGGCCTGCGCCGCCACGTGGAGGCTGGGCATCGCACCGATCCCCAGAGTGGGGGCGATCAAGGCGTGCCGCCCTTGTAGAACGGCCATGACGGACCGGAAGTTCTCGAGCAGTCTCAGCTGTGTGCTCGCCGCGATGGGGAAGACCGCCGAGACGTCGTGCCAGAGGCGGGACTGGACGAAGACAGGCCCACGGGCGGGCACCGCGATGTAGAGCCACAAACCCAGGCTCCAGACGATGGAGACGGCCAGGAAGAACCCCTTCCTCCGGGCGGGCCGGTCGGTGCTGAACCAGGCCGTCACCGCGAGCATCGAGGGAACGAACAAGCCGTAGAACCGGTCCAGCAGGACGGCAGCCGGACGCGCGCCTTCGAAGATCGTCAGGAGCGCGACGTTTGGATCGACCCCGAGGCAGAGAAACCGGTCCACCGCGGCAAGGAGCCCGTCCCACGTCCGGGGATTGATCGCCGGCACAAACACCTTCCCCCACACGTATGCCTCGGCGAGGAGAACGTACGAGAGAACGATGAACGGGTACTCCCACCACTGATCGAGAACCGTGCGGAGGCCCCGCCGGACGCTCCGTTCGGCCACCGCACGGAGGACGGCGCGCAGAGCCATGGCAGCCCCGAGCGGCACCACGATCCCCTCGACGATCGTCCCGAGGCCGTAGGAGAGCGGAACGACCACCCCGCCCTGGCGGATCGCGGCAACCACGGCCGCGAGCTGCACCGAGAGGGCCGCCACCAGCAGACCCCAGAACCACTCCTCCCGTCGCTGCGCTCCATGCCCGTCCATCCCGGGGAGTAGTGTACCGCCCCGGCGATGGGTTCCGCGAACCCGAGCCCTCGTGCGAGCTATCGCCGTGTCGCGGTTGTATTGGCGTAAGGACATCGTTTCAGTCCGCGAGAACCAGGAGTGTGGGCTCCGGCGTTCGCGCATAACGACCCCGACAGACGATGACGGCCCTGGAAGGTACGGATTGCTGCAGATCTCCGGGAGGAAATCCAGCGAAACTCTGCGCTAGGGACCTGAGGACGACCTGCAAGGAGCCACCCGGTCGGATCGGAGGGTGCGAGCCCCTGACGCACCGCAATCCTCGACCGCCTGCTACACCACTGCCACGTGGTCCAGATCGACGGTGAGAGCCACCGTCTCAAGGACATCGAACGCCACCTCGCTTCCAGAAACAACGGATGAAGCTTGCAGGGAAACCACAACCCATTCGCGGCGCCCCTGCCCTCCTCGGGGTGCGGGATGGCACCCCCGAAAGGAGGTGAGCCCCATTTTCCGCCCCAGACCAACCGACACCCTCCTTGGGACGCATGCGGGAATCTGGGTGTCCCCAAACCGCGGAACCCTGGGTGCCCCTTGACAGATGCCGCAGCGGCGAGGGGCAAGGAGGAGCTGACCTCCTACGATGCCGCTCCCGAAGCCCAGGCGGCCGGCAGCGATGCCGCAGGCGGCGCCAGCGCGTCGCGCGGGTGGAACGGGGGGAGCTTGCTCCCGCCGGGATGCACGGGCGAGGCGCTCAGTCCGCGCGAAGCGCCGGGGCCGGCCGCCGGTTCACCTCACGGTGAAGCGGTCCCGCCCGGTCGGATAGCGCACCACAGTCCAACGGTGCAACGGTCTGCTCCGGTCTCGCTCCAGGCAACCCCGGAGCGGTGGTGGTAGGATTCGGACGAATCACACGACGCGATCGTCGAGGTCCGGGGAGGAGACCGTGATCCAGCAGCGCTCCGTGCCGTTCGCTCGTATCCTCATCGTCCTGTCGGCCGTCCTGGCGTTCGCGGCACCGGTGTCCGCGGGCGGGGTTCGGCTGGAGGGCACCGCATGGGCCGAGGTTCCGGTGGACCGGCTGACGGTCCGCGCGTGGCCGCTGGGCCGGAGCGGATCATGGCCCGCCATGGAGACGGCGCCGCTCGCCGAGACGGTCATAGCGCCAGGCCGCCCCTTCGTTCTCGACCTGCCCCGGGACGCCCTGCCTGTCCGGGTCGAGATCGACGGGAAGGGGCTGGTGGCCGTGGCGCGCACGGTGGTGTTGGAGGAGGACGCCTCCCTTCCGCCAGCATGGCTCCGGCGGGGTCACCGGGTCGAGGCCGTGGTGCGCCGCAACGGCAAGCCCGCCGCGGGTGCGGTGGTCCGCGGCACCGTCCGGACCGGCTCCTGGTCGGTGCGGCCCGAGCGGTGGAGCCCGTCCGTCCCGGTCGCGGTCTGCCCGAAGAACGGGAGGGTCGCGTTCGAGATCCCGCCGAACGGGCCCGCCGTCACCCTCTCGGTGACGGATCCCGCCGATGGGGGCTGGGCCTCGTTGTCCCGGACGAACGTCTCCCCCGGCGCGGCCTTGACCGTCTCCATCGGGTCCAGGCCGTTGAAGGTGCTCGTGCGCGACCGCCGGGGGCGTCCCCTCGCCGGCGCCGTGGTGGCGCCAGCCGGCGCGCCGCGCGGCACGGCGGTCCGGACGGACGGGAAGGGCCGTGCGGCGGTCCAGGTCGGAGACGGGGAATGGCGGCTCGTGGCCCTGGCGGCGGATGCCGCCGGCACGCTCTCCGGCCGGGAGATCCCCGAGAACGGCGCCGTCGTCGACACGGAGCCGCTCGAGAAGCTGACCGTGCGGTGGGAATCCGGCCTCGGCCCGCTGGCCCTGTCCGGCCCGTGGCTCTCGGGCGCCCTCGGCCTCGGTCCCCTCCCCGCGCGGGGCGGCTCCGTCCGCCTGCCGTTCCTCTCCAGGGGCCGGATCACCTGGCACGGACCGGGCGTCGCGCCGGGCTCCATGAGCGTCTCCGGCGCCAGGGCCCCCGTGACGCTCCACCCTGCCCCGGCCGTCCGCTTCGCGGGCCGGGCCGTCACCGCAGGTGGTGACCCGGCACCCGCCGGGCTGCCCGTGTGGGTCTCCCTTCCGGCGGAGTACGCCGCCGTCCGGGGCGAGATCCGCGGCAGCGCGTCGTGGATCCCATCCGTCCGTCCGTGGCTGCCGTGGGGTGTGACGGGCGCCGATGGAACGTTCACGATCGACGGCCTGCCGGCCGGACCGCTCTCCCTGGAGCTCCGCAAGACCGGGTTGCCGCCGGCCCGTACCCCCCGAACGGACACGAAGCCGGGCCAGACGGTGGAGGCGACCCTCGTGCTGCGTCCGGGCACAACCCTGACCGCGCGGGTCGTGGACCCCGACGGCGCCCCGATCCCCGGGGTCACGGTGGACGTCTTCCAGAGCCGGGATTCCGGACCCAGGAACGCCGTCGTCATCTCCTTCGGCGGACAGCCCCGGCGCGGCGATCCCGATGCGACCGGCGTCACGGACGGGGAAGGAGCGGTGACCGTGCGCCAGGTGCCCCGGGGGAAGGCCGTGGCGGCGTTCTTCGCCGGCGGGTACGTTCCGCGCAGGCTCCCGGACGTCGAGGTGCCTCCTGAGGGCGCGGACCTGGGCGAGGTCGAGCTGACGCCCGGGGTCACGATCCGCGGAACCACAACCGATCCGGAGGGCCGGCCCGTCGCCGGCGCCGAGGTCGCGCTGCTCGAGTCGCCCCAGATGCCGTTCTTCAACCCGGTGACGCGGAGCGATGCGGACGGACGGTTCGAGATCCCGGACGTCGACCCGCACGGCGAACGGTACCTCCAGGCCCGCGCCGAGGGGTACGTCCCGCGGGCGCCGCTCAAGGTGACCCTGCCGCCCGAGGGAGACGTGGAGCTCCGGATGGACGTGGAGCGGAAGCTCACGGGGCTCGTGGTCTCGGCCGAGGACCACCAGCCGATCCGTGACGCCCGCATCGAGCTGATGCAGCGCAACACCATGTCCATGGGCGGGGTGCAGGTCGCCGGAATGATCGCAGCCGGCTCGGCCACGACCCTCCCCGACGGAACGTTCGAGATCGGCGGACTCTCCGAGGGCGGCTACTCCGCCGAGATCTCCGCCAGGGGGTTCCAGAGGACCAGCCGGTCCGTCGCCGTTCCTGCGGAGGGGAACCCGCCGCCGCTGACCGTGGAGCTCCGGAAGGGGTTCGAGATCCACGGCACCGTCGTGGACGAGAACGGCACACCCGTGGACGGGGTCCGGGTGATGGCCGGCGCCGGCGAGACGTGGAGCCACGCCACGTCCGGCCCGGGGGGCGCCTTCACCGTGGAGGGGCTGCCCAGGGGCACGGTGGAGGTCCGCGCCGTGGCGCAGGACGGCCGGAAGGGGAAGACCACGGCCGAGGCGGGCTCGGCGGAGCCCGTGACCGTGACACTGTCCCCGGGCGTCGCGATCCGCGGCACGGTGACCACCACCGGCGGCGAACCGGTACCCGGCGCCTCGGTGCTCGCCTTCTCACCGCAGGACGGCTCCCAGACCATCGAGGCCACCTCCGACGCGGCGGGATCGTTCGCACTCGAGGGCGCGCAGCCGGGATCGTGGCTCGTGAGGGCCTCGGCGGACGGGTTCGCCAGCGCCCGGAAGACGGTCACCGTTCCCGATCGGGGCGAACCGGAGCCCGTCCGCCTCGAGCTCGCTCCCGGCCACACGCTCCACGGCACCGTGCGGGGGCTCTCGGGCGCCGAACTGGAGGGGTGCGGGATCTGGTCCCCGTCCGGGGCCACGGCGAAGCCGGACGCCGATGGCCGGTTCACGCTGGAGGGACTGCCGGCCGGGACGGTCGAGATCACCGCAATGGTCATGCCCGGGAACCGTTCACGGACGGTCACCGCCGAGATCCCCGAGGACGCCGATCCGCCCGAGGTCGAGATCGACTTCGGCGGCGGTGCGACGCTCTCCGGGACGGTCACGCGGGGCGGTGCACCCGTGCCCGGTCTCACCGTCACGGCTGGCAACGTCACCACGGGATCGAGCAACGCCACGGTGACCGGGGAGGCGGGCGGCTACACCTTCGAGAGCCTCGACGCCGGCGAGTACCAGGTGGCCGTCCGGGGCCCCTCGGGCGAGGTCCTCGCCGGGGACCACGTGATCCTCGACGGCGACGGTGTCCTCGACTTCGAGCTCCCCACCGCGGCGCTCTCCGGGTTCGTCCTCGAGGAGGGGACACGCCGCCCGCTCGGAGGCGCCACCGTCACCGTCTCCGGTTCCGGCCTCCCCCACGTGGAGCGGACCGTCTCCTGCCGTGAGGACGGGTCCTTCGCAGTCGAGGAGCTCCCCCCGGGCGCGTACACCGTGCGGGCCACGGCCCAGGGCCACACGCCGGCCCAGCATGCCGTGACCGTCGAGGAGGGGGTTCCGGCCACCGTGACGCTCACTCTGGCGGACGAGTCCGCCCTCAGGCTGCGTCTCTCGGGAGCCGCACCGGCCCGCGTGTCGGTCATCCCGCTGGCGCAGGGCCAGGTGGGCCCGGCGGTGGACGGCCTCTGCGACCGTTCCGGACTCTGCACCGTCCGCGGCATTCCGGCCGGAACCCCCACGCTCCTCGTCCGGACCACCGGGGCCGCGGGCCTCGTCCGTGCCACGCTCCCCTCCAGCGATCCCGTACCCGTTGTCCTCCGCCCGACCGGGCAGCTGAGGATCAGCGCCCCGCCCGGCGAGGGGGGTGCGGTCTGGAACGTCCGGCTCCGGGACGGTGCCACGGGCCTCGTCGTCCCGCTGTCCGGATGGCGGAACCCGGCCCGCGGCGAGTGGGCCCCGGTCCCCGCATCCGGTCTCCAGGCGGACCTCCCGGCCGGTTCCTGCACCATCGAGGCGATCTCGCCAACCGGCGCGACCGGGACGCGGACCGTCGAAGTCCCGGCAGGCGGCACGGCCCGCGTCGCGTTCGGCGCCGGAGAGGAGAACTGACCGGCACGGCCGGCAGGAGGGAGTCGATGCGACGGTCCGCAGGGGCTCGTGACAGGGCGACCCGGTTCGTGATGCTCGTGGCGGTGCTGGGCCTGGCCTGCTGGGCTGCCGGGCAGACGACCTACCACGTCCGGCCCGACGGCGGCGACGCGGTCCAGTGCACGGGCACCGCCGATGCACCATACCCCGGCTCCGGGACGGGGATCGACTGTGCCTGGGACCACCCGTTCCGGGCGCTTCCCCCGGGCGGGCCGCCCCGGATCGCCGGAGGCGACACGCTCGTCATCGCGCCAGGGGCGTACCGGATGGGCCACGGCGCGCCCGGGGCCGGGGGCTGCGATGCCCTCGGCGCCTACGACTGCACGGCGGTCCCCGTCCCCTCGGGGCCCGACCCGGACCATCCGACCCGGATCGTCGGCGCGGGCTGGGATGCGGGGTGCCCGGACCCTCCGGAGCTGTGGGGTGCGGAGCGCGCCTGGCAGGTGCTCAGCCTCGACGGGTCGTCCAACGTCGAGCTGCGCTGCCTCGAGATCACCGATCACTCCTCGTGCATCGAGTTCCACGCCGACGCGGCCCACCGGTGCGAGCGGGATGCGCCGCCGTACGGCGACTGGGCCTCGGTGGGCCTCCACGCCTCGGACTCGGCCTCGGTGCTCCTGGAGGACGTGTCGATCCACGGGCTGGCCTCGGACGGCGTCCTGGCGGGCCGCCTCGAGGACTGGACGCTGCGACGGGTCCGGATCTCCGGCAACGGCTGGGCCGGGTGGGACGGCGACATCGACGGCGCCGACGGCGACTCCGGCGAGATGGTGTTCGAGTCCGTGGAGATCGCCTGGAACGGGTGCGGGGAGCTGTACCCGGACGGCGGCCCGGCCTCGTGCTGGGCCCAGCAGGCCGGCGGCTACGGCGACGGGCTGGCCGCCGGCGAGGGCGGCGGCCACTGGGTACTGCGGGACTGTCTCATCCACCACAACAGCTCGGACGGCGTGGACCTCCTCTACCTCCGGCCCGGCGCCTCGACCGAGGTCGAGCGGTGCCGGATGTGGGCGAACGCGGGCAACCAGCTCAAGGTCTCCGGCCCCCTGCGCCTGGCAGACTCCGAGCTCGTGGGCAGCTGTGCAGCCTTAGAGGGGTGGCCTCTGATGGACGCCGGCGACGTCTGCCGGGCCCTGGGGACCACCCTGGCGCTCGACCTGTTCCCGGGCGCCACGGCCTCCATCGTCGGGTGCACCCTCGCCGGCGAGGGCGACACCCTGGTGACCGCCGAGTGCACCACCGTGGGCGGGTGCAACGGGAGCGAGACCGTCGGGATCCGGAACACCGTCCTGGTCGGGGGCGACGACCACACCCAGCCGGGCGACACGGTGGCGCTCTACTGGACCGGCATGAGCCAGGACCCGCTCGACCTCGACTGGAGCCTCGCCTGGCGCGTCAAGGTGCCCGACGGTTTCACCTGGGGCCCCAACGACCTCCACGGGGCCGACCCGCTCCTGGAGGACGGGACCGCCGCGGCCTTCGATGGCCGGCTCCGTCCCGGGAGTCCGGCGCTGGACTCGGGCCTGGACGCCGGGACCGTCCTGCCCTGGGGGGCCACGGTCCCCGCCGAGGACCTCCGCGGGCTCCCCCGCCCCACCGGCTCCGGAACCGACCGCGGCGCCTGGGAGATGGGGCCGCTGGAGGGCGACGCCGACTGCTCCGGAGCGGTGGACGCCGCCGACCTGCTCGAGATCGTCGGGGTGGTCTTCGGCGACGCGTCTACCTGCGGCGCCACGGACGCGGACTGTTCCGGAGCCACCGACGCCGCCGACCTCGCCGTCACGATCCGCAGGACCGGCGAGCCCGCCTTCGGCTGCCGCCGCGAACGCGAGCGCCGGCCCGCGGGACGCGGTCCCCGCTGAGGCCGGGCCGGCCGGAACATCCGGTCGCCCGGTCACGTTACACTGCGCGTGCCCCTCCGGGCCACGGGGAGAGCCTGCCATGACCACGATCGTACGCCGCACCGTCCTGTCCGCCGTCCTCTGTCTCGCCGCGACCGCACTGTTCGCCGGGGAGACGCTGATCCTGCGCGATCCCGCCATTGGGGGCGGGAAGGTCGTCTTCGCCCACGGCGGCGACCTCTGGGTCGTCGGTCTGGAGGGCGGCGTCGCGCGCCGGCTGACCACGGCCGCCGGCCCCGAGCGGTCGCCGCACATCTCGCCCGACGGTTCCCTCGTGGCGTTCGCCGGGGAGTACGACGGCAACGTGGACGTCTACGTCGTCCCCCTCGAGGGCGGCGAGCCCCGCCGCCTGACGTGGCATCCCGGTTCCGACGCCCCGCGCGGCTGGACGCCGGACGGCAGCCGCGTGATCTTCGCCTCGGGGCGTGACGGGGCCCCCATCCCGCTGGCCCGCCTCTGGACCGTTCCGGTGGACGGCGGCATGCCCGAACCGCTGCCGCTGCCCCGCGTGTTCGACGGCGACCTGGCTCCGGACGGCCGGCGGCTGGCCTACGAGAAGATCCAGCGCTGGGACCGGGAGTGGCGCGGCTACCGCGGCGGGCAGGCGAACCCGGTCCGGATCGTCGACCTCGACACCCTCGACGTGGTGAAGGCCCCGTGGAACGGCAGTGTGGACACCTCCCCGGTCTGGCTCGGGGACCGCGTCTGCTTCCTGTCCGACCGCGACGGGGTGGTCAACGTCTGGTCGTGGGACCCGGGCTCCGGCGCGCTGGAGCAGCTGACCCGGTTCGACGCCCTCGACGCCAAGGGGCTCGACTCCGACGGCGCGCGCCTGGTGGTCTCCGAGGCCGCCCGGCTCTGGATCGTCGAGCCGGGCTCCCCGCCCCGCCCGCTCCACGTGGAGGTCCGGGGCGACTTCCCCCGGGCCAGGCCGCACTGGGCGAAGGTCGGGAAGGTTCTGGACAACCCCGACCTGTCCCCCCACGGCAAGCGGGTGGCGTTCGAGGCCCGCGGCGAGATCCTGACGGTGCCCGCCAGGAAGGGCGATCCGCGGAACCTGACCCGAAGCCCCGGCGCGGCGGACCGGTCGCCCGTGTGGTCCCCGGACGGCACGAAGGTGGCGTGGTTCTCCGACGCCTCCGGCGAGTACCGGCTCGTCGTCGCCGACCAGCACGGCGGGAACCGCCGCGAGATCGACCTTCCCGACCCGACCTTCTTCTCCACCCCGGAGTGGTCCCCGGACGGGAAGCACCTGGCGTACGGCGACGCCGACCGGAACCTGTGGGTCCTCGACGTGGAGACCGGCACGGCCTCCATCGTCGGGAACGGGCGGTTCGCCCACCCGGACCGGATCATCGCCCCGGCCTGGTCCCCAGACGGGAAGTACCTCGCGTTCGCCGCACGGCTCGAGAACCAGTACGGCGCGATCTTCATCCACTCGATGGACGAGGGGTGGACGCGGCAGCTGACCGACGGCATGTCCGACTGCCGGGCCCCGGTCTGGGACGCCGGCGGGAAGTACCTCTGGTTCCTGGCGAGCACCGACTACGGCCTGAACGTCGGCTGGCTCGACATGACTTCCTACGACCGGCCAGTGGACCGGGCGCTGTACCTCGTGGTGCTTCGCAAGGACGAGCCCTCCCCGCTCCTCCCCGAGAGCGACGAGGAGGGCGAGGCAAGGGAGAAGGACGGCGCGAAGGAGGACGGGAACGGCACGGCGAAGGCGGGGAAGGCACGGGCCGGGGAGGCGTCCACCGGTGCGAAGGAGGGCGGCGGCGGGGAGGAGCCGCCCTCCGTCCGGATCGACTGGGACGGGATCCGGCGGCGGATCGTCGCCGTGGACGTGCCCGAGCGCGACTACCGGTCCCTCGCTCCGGGCACGAAGGGCGTGGTCTTCCTCCTCGACGCGCCGGAGGACGGGGACGGGCTCCACGTCCACCGGTTCACCCTGGAGGACCGCGAGGAGCATCCCGTGGCCGAGGGGGTCACGGCGTTCGACGTGTCCGCGGACGGCTCGACGATCCTGTTCGCGAAGGATGGATCGTGGACCGTGGCCAAGGCTGCGGGCAAGCCCGAACCGGGCAAGGGCGTGCTCGACACTGCGGGCCTCGAGGTCCGGGTCGACCCACCCGCGGAGTGGCGGCAGATCTTCCGCGAGGCGTGGCGGTTCGAACGGGACTACTTCTACGTGGAGAACGTCCACGGCCTCGACATGGACTGGGCGTGGCGGACCTACTCCCCGTGGCTGGACCACGTCCGGAGCCGTGACGACCTCAACTGGCTCCTGGACATCCTCGGCGGCGAGACGTGCGTCGGGCACTCCTTCGTCGGCGGCGGCGACCTCGACCGGCCGAAGCGGGTCCCCGTCGGGCTGCTCGGGTGCGACCTGACCGTGGAGAACGGGCGGTACCGGATCGCCAGGATCTACGACGGCGAGAGCTGGAACCCCGACCTCGACGCGCCGCTGGCCGCGCCCGGCATCGACGTCCGCGAGGGCGACTACATCATCCGGGTCGACGGCCGGCCGTTGGCCCCGCCGGAGAACCCGTACGCGCCGTTCGAGGCGCGGGCCGGCGTCCAGACGGTCCTCGAGGTCGCCGCGTCGCCCGGCGGCGAGGGATCGCGGACGGTCACTGTGGTCCCGATCCGGAGCGAGGCAGCGCTGCGGCGCGCCGCGTGGATCGAGGGGAACCGCCGGCTCGTGGACCGCCTCTCCGGCGGGCGGCTGGCGTATGTCTGGCTCCCCAACACGGGGCGTGGCGGGTACGACCAGTTCAACCGGTACTACTTCTCCCAGCAGGACCGGCAGGGCGCGATCATCGACGAGCGGTTCAACGGCGGCGGATCGGCGGCGGACTACATCGTCGACCTGCTCGCACGGCCCCTGATGGGGTTCTTCTCGAACCCCGTGGGCGACCGCCAGCCGTTCACCCTGCCCAACGCCGGGATCTGGGGCCCGAAGGTCATGGTCATCAACGACTCGGCGGGCTCGGGCGGCGACCTGCTGCCGTACATGTTCAGGCTCCGCGAGATCGGACCGCTGGTTGGAACCCGGACATGGGGTGGTCTCGTTGGGATCTGGGACGTACCCGATCTCGTGGACGGCGGCCACATCACGGCGCCCCGGGGCGGCTTCTACGACCTCTCCGGCCACTGGGCGGTGGAGAACGAGGGGGTGGCGCCGGACATCGAGGTGGAGCAGACGCCGAAGGCCGTGGCCGCGGGCCACGACCCCCAGCTCGAACGTGCCGTGGAGGAGGCGCTGCGCCTGCTCGAGGCCCACCCCGTGCGGATCGTTCCCCAGCCGCCCGACCCGGTGAAGAGCGTCAGCCCCAGGCCGTGAGCCCGGCGTACCGGAACGTCACCCAGAGGTGAAGAGCCTGTCCGCCAGTGCGGAGCGGAGGAACCCGTCCGGATCGAGCCTGGCCTTGAGGCGGAGGAACCGGTCCAGCTCGCCGCCGGGGAAGCTGGCCCGGTACAGCTCGCCGGGCAGCGCGGCGTCCTTCGCCGGGTAGAACCGTCCCCCCGCCTCGACGGTCAGTTCCCCGAGCCGCCGCACGAGCTTCCACAGCCGCCGGCGGCTCCCCGCGATGACCGGGAAGTCGAGGGCGAGGGAGTACCCGTCCACCCCGTGACTCAGGAGGAACGGGTCCGGGCGGTGCCGCTTCAGGACCGCCAGGAAGGAGGGCAGCCCCGCCCTGCGGCACGCCTCGAGCTGGGCGGCGAACACGTCGTGCGCGCGGCCGGTCGGGACGAACGACTGGTGCTGGATCATCCCGCCCGGACGGTAGATCCGCTTCCAGCCCGGAACGGAGTCCAGCAGGAAGGAGAACTCCGCCAGTGTCTGGCGGTACCGTGCGTCCTCCCCCACCGTGGCGCCGAGCCGGTACTTGACCGCGTTGACCGTCCGCATCCCCGGCCGGTTCGTGAGCGGCTTCAACGCCCGCCACACCACGCTCCGCGGGACGATCCCCAGGAGGGTGTCGGGAAGGTCCTGCCGCTCCGCGCGGAGCGTCTGGGCCGGCTCCGGATCCTCGCCCGGCTCCAGGTGGCGGGCCAGGTGGACGAGACCCCGCCCGAGCCGGCGTCCCCCCGGAAAGGCGTCGATCCACCCCACCAGGTACTCCCACCGCCCGAGGCCGTCCTCGAGCAGGCGGAGCATCCCCTCCAGGTCCGGCGCCGAGACCGCCTCGACCTCCACGAGCCCCGAGGCCACCCGCTTCATCGCGAGCCGTGCCCTGACCACGATACCGAGCTGGCCGAACGACCCCGGCACGGCGTAATAGAGTTCCGGGTCGCTCTTCGGCGACACGGTGGTGACGGCGCCGTCGGCGGTCATCAGGTCGAGCTCCAGACAGTGCTCCCCGATGGGGCCCCGCCGCCACGCGTTCTTCCCGTGCCCGTTCGCAGCGAGGACCCCACCGACGGTAGGCACCATGGTCCCAGTGACCACGGGAGGCCACCACCCGTCACCGAGGACGTACCGCCACAGGTCGGCGACCGGGACGCCTGGCTCGACGTCGACGATCCCCGTCTCGGGATCCCATGCCAGTACCCGCCGCATCCTGCTCGTGTCCAGGACGATGCCCTCGGCAACGATCGCCGCATCGCCGTAGCTGCACCCCGCCCCGCGGGGGACCACGGGCACGCCCCGCTCCGCGGCGAGCTCCAGCACCCGGCGGACGCCGTCGAGGGTCGAGGGCCGGAAGACGTAGCCGGCCGCGCCGACGGCCATCCCCCACCCCTCCACCCACTCCAGGCGATCCATCGGGAGCGGCCCGGTCACGGCCTCACACCCTGAGGTGGCGGAAGATCCGGGAGGGGATCGCCCGGACGACCCAGCTGACCAGCCGCCACCGCGCCGGGACGTACGCCGTCACGACGCCACGCCTCGCCTTCTTCAGGATGATCTCCGCCGCGCGCTCACGGGAGACGACCCAGAACAGGCCCGGCAGCCCCTCCGTCATCGCCGTCGCCACGAACCCGGGCTTGATGGTCACGACACGGGCGCCGGTCCGGGCGATCCGGTTCCGGATCGCCTCGAGGTAGGTGTGGAGCCCGGCCTTCGAGGTGTTGTACGCCGGCGCACCGACCCGGCCGCGGTCCCCGGCGATGGAGCCGATACCGACGATGGTCCCCCGCCCCAGCCGCCCGAACCGCGCCGCCGCGGGGTTGAGCCAGGCGACGGCGCCGAGCAGGTTGACCTCGAGGACCTCCACGTCCTTCTCCGTGTCGTACTCGGCAAACGCCACCCGGTGCGAGATCCCGGCCGCGTAGACCACGAGGTCCAGGCCACCGAGCCACCGGCAGATCTCCTCGAAGAGGCCCGGGACTTCCCCGCGGTTCCGGACGTCGTGGACCCAGCCGCGGACCCGCTCCTCCCCGCCCTCGTTGAGTGCGGTCTCCAGCGCCTCCAGCCGTTCGGTCCGGCGCGCCACGAGCGCCACCCGGCATCCATCCGCCGCGAGCCTGCGGGCCAGCGCCTCGCCGATCCCCGACGAGGCCCCGACGATCAGCGCTCTCTCGAACCGTCGCGCCATCACCACCTCCGCACGCCCACTCTGCCACGAAACCCCGCCCCGTGGAACCCCCGGCTCTTCCGAATATGGGGCACTCCCCATCGGAGCGGGCCACGAACGGCGAACCGGGACACCGCTTCGCTCGTCCCTGGGTGGGCGGCCGCCGAGACAAGCTGGGGATGCTCCCTTCCTGGTTGGCCGGAGCGACCTCGGGAGTGAGGGTCAGGCGATCCCGAGGCGATCCATGTGGTACAGGAGTGTCTGGCGCGAGATGCCGAGCTCCCGCGCAGCCGCGGAACGGTTGCCCCCGGCACGTTCCAGCGCCTCGACGATCAGCTGGCGCCTGAGCGTGTTCACAGCGTCCTCCCACCGCCGCGGTCCGATCCTCTCGGTGGCCGGCGGGAGGGGCAGGTGCTCCGGCCGGACGACACCGCCCCGCGCCCGCGTCATAGCCACGGCCACCGTGTGGGCCAGCTCGCGGACGTTGCCCTCCCACGGGTGGTTCCGGAGCCGCCCGAGGGCCGCAGCGCTCCAACGTGCGGGAAGCACTTCCCCGCCGGCGATGAGCCGGGCCGCCAGTGTCTCCACGAGCTCCGAAAGGTCCTCCAGCCGGTCGCGGAGCGGCGGAATCCGGACGGTCACCGTGGCCAGCCGGTAGTACAGGTCCCTCCGGAACCGGCCCTCGGCCATCATCTGTTCCAGGTCGCGGTGGGTCGCCGAGACTACCCGGACGTCGATCCGGCGGGCCCGGGTCGAACCAACGGGCCGGACCTCCCCGGTCTCCAGGAACCGCAGGAGCTTCGCCTGGAAGCGGGGGTCGAGCTCCCCGATCTCATCGAGAAACAGCGTCCCGCCGTCGGCTGCCGCCACGAGACCCCGGCGTGCCTCCGCACCCGTAAAGGCGCCTTTCGCCGAGCCGAACAGCTCGCTTTCAAGAAGGTTCTCTGGAACCGCCGCCACGTTCACGGGCACGAACCGCCCGGACCGTCCCGAGATTCTGTGAAGCGCCCGGGCGGCCAGCTCCTTGCCCGTCCCGGTCTCCCCGTGGACGAGAACCGGGAGCCGGGTCGGCCCCAGCTCGAGCAGATCTCTCCGGACGGCCTCCATGGCCTCACTCGATCCCACGAGACCCGTCGGGTCCCCCTTGCCCGCTCCAGTGATCCCGGCGGACGCCATCACACTCCCGGCGAGAAGCTGACCGAGAAGCCTCCAGACCGGCCCCTCCGGCGTCCCGCCACCGAGGGAGACCAGGGTCAAGCCGCCGAGCTCCGCCTTCGATCCGGCCGCGCCCTCGCCAAGCCGGATTGTCCCGCCGGGGAACCGCACCTCCACGCCGGTGGCTCCCAGGACCGCGAGCAGTTGACGGCCAAGCGGTTCCGGGATTCCCTCGAACGTCCCGTTCTCCCCAATCCACGCAAGCGCCTCGAACGCCCCAACCCCAGCCCCCAAACGCGCGGCCAGTACCGAGGTCCACCCGTCCATTCCGGCGGCTTCAAGGGTGCCCCGGGCCGCCGCGGTCACTGCCGGATCGAACCGGATCGCGGGAGGAAGGAGCCGGCCCGCCAGCGCCAGGCCCAGAGCCTCCCGACGTACCCGTCCAGCCTCGCGGAGCAGCGAGACGTCCACGCGGCCCGATCGCGCCGAACGGACCAGCGCGGCGGCCAGGCAAACGCCCCAGCCATCCGGACCCCTGGAACGGGATCCCGTCTGGCCCGAGACAGCGTCGGCCAGCTCAAGCCAGCCCCTTCCCTCGGAGCCTCCCTCCTCGAGGTGCCGCCGTGCCTCCTCGAGCCGGCCGTCGAGAAGCGCCAACGCCCCGTCGAGGAATCGGACCGCCTCCCGGAGGCCGGCAGTCGCCTCCGGCGGATCGACGGCCTCCCGAAGGCGCGCACACTCCTCCAGCTGCCCCCGGGCCAGGGCGAGCCGGGCCCGTTCCGCCACCGCGAACGGATCCCGTTCCTCGGGATCGAGGGCGTCCAGACGCTCCCCCACCCTCTCCAGCCGCAACTCGTCCAGGTCGGCAACTCCCAGGTCAAACGCCGCCACGGCCGCCCGCCCCGGAAGTCCCGACGCTTCCAGCCGCCGGAGCGCCGCCAAGTGGGCGCGAGCCGCGGCGGCCCGGCGCTCCAGCAGCAGCTCGATACAGCCGAGGTCGAGCAAGACGAGGCCGAACCGGCCAGGCCCCATGGCCGACGGGGCCGACGCCAGCGCCGCGAGCGCACGCCGCGCGGCCCGGTACCGGCCGCGGGCGCGCTCGAGGAACGCCACCTGGTGGAGCCACTCCATCCGGAGGTACGAGTTCTCTCCGGCAAGCTCCCGGCCCTCCCGCCCACGGAACCGTTCCGGGGCCTCGATGGCGAGCTGCCGGAGTCCGGCCAGACACCGGGCGGTGCCCTCCAGCACTCCAGATGCCCGAACCGCCATCGCCACCCAGGGGCCGGGGGCCCTTCCCGTACGGACGGAGCGCTGCCACGCCACCAGCGCGGCCATCGCCGCGGCGAGGGGCGCCTCGTCCATCCCATCCTCTTCCGGCTGATCCGGCAGGTCGCCGTCGATCGCCCGGAGCCACAACAGAACCTGCTCCGCGCCGCCACCCTGTTCTTCCCCCAGCGCCCGGCGGGCGCCGGCTGCGTCGGCCTCGAGCAGGCAGCCCTGGGCGTGGAGAAGCGCCACTTCCCTGCCGAGCGCTCCCGGCCGCACACCGCCGAGAAGCGACTGGATCTCCTGCCCGCACAGGGAACCGAGCCGGTCCGCGAGCCAGTCCCGCAACGGTCCGGACTCTCCCGCGAGCGCCCGGTGGAGCGTCGCGCGGGGATCGTCCGGGGCGTACAGCGCGGCCACATCCCGGTGCCGGGGGTCCGGCTCCATCGGGGCCGGCGTCGTCAGACGCCACCGCTCCCGGAAGCGGACGATGACGCCCTCGGCGGCGAGCCTCTCCAGCACATCACGGCCGCGGCCCGCCGCGGGCAGCAGGTACGCCTCCGGAAGACCGTCCCGGTCGAGCCGGAGCAGGTCGAGGACGGGTTCAGCCGTCCCGGCGGCGGACGCCTCCACGATCCGCCACCGCTGCCGCGCCGCTCCGGCCACGCCCCGGGCCACGGCTGCCGGCAGGAGCTCCTTCCCGAGCCCGAGCCGGACGGCGACGGAGGCCGTATCCCGCGGATCACCGCCCGCGGTCACCAGTCCCCCCGGCCTCGCCGCGGGCGGCACCCCGGGGGCCTCCTCCCAGCCAGGAGGCAGCACGCCGACCACCACCGACGCGCACCCGGGCTGCGCCGCCCACCTTTGGGCGGCCGCCATGTCCGCATCCTGCACCACCCCGGCCGTAACGAGCACGCCCGTGGCCTCCACCGCGGGCCGCGGCACGGTGTCGTCCTCCTCGATCCCTGCCACGAGGCACCACGAACCGGAGCCGTCCGAGGCGATCCGGCGGGACAGCTCCTGACCCAGACGAACGGCCAAGGCGGCGGAGGAAACCCGCCAGCAGGCGAGCTCGCCCTCCTCGGGCCGGGGGAGCGGCCGTGCGGCCACCCCCCAAAGCGCCGCGGAGACGGCGTCGGGCAGCGGTGGGCCGAGCCGGTCCAGGAGCGGTTCGAGCCACGCCTCAAGCCCGCGGCGCCCCCCGACCGGAGACCAGGGTGCGACGTGACAGCAGCGCTGCACCGCCTCCACCCACGCGGCGCACGCCGCCTCGAACCGATCGTGCCCGCCGCCGATCCAGCGGAGGAGTGCGAACAGCGGCACGGGCCCGCGCCCCAGGCTCGCCCGCGCGGGACCGCCGTCCGGAGGGATGCCGGCCGCACGGGCGGCCGCGACGGTGGGCCAGAGGTCCGCCTCGAGCAGCACGGCGCCCGTGGCGAGGAGCCGGGCGGCCGTCTCGAGCCGGCGCCGCCGGGACCATCCGGCCGGAAGTGGCCGCAGGATGCGCCATCCTCCAGGTCCTGGGACCGCCGGATGCTCGACCACGGCAGGTGGCGCCGGTCTCACCGGACGAGGCGTCCCCAGTCCCGCCAGAACTCCGGGTACGACTTGGCGACGCACCCCGGATCGTCGAGGAGGAGCGGCCCGGTCCCGAGCGCCGCCACCGCCATCGCCATGGCGATCCGGTGGTCCGCCGCGGCCGTCACCGCAACATCGCGGCTGCCGCCGCGGGGCAGCGGCTTCCGCACGACCATGGTCTCGCCGTCGGTCCCGACCTCGGCCCCGAGCCGCCCAAGGTTCCCAACCATGACGGCCAGCCGGTCCGACTCCTTGTGCCGCAGCGCGCCGAGCCCGCGGAGCACCGACCCTGCCGGCACCGAGGCCGCCACCACCGCAAGGGCCGGGAACAGATCCGGGGCATCCGAGAGGTCCGCCTCGAACGCCACGGTGGCCGGTCCCTCGACCGAGACGCCCGACGCCCCCGACGTCACGTGGCATCCCGCCCGCGCGAGAATCCCCGTGAGGCAGCGGTCGCCTTGAGCGCTCCCCGGCGCGACGTTCGCGACGGTCACACGGCCCCCGGCCACCGCAGCGGCCGCCAGGGGAAACGCCGCTGCCGACCAATCGCCCTCGACGGTGTACGAAACGGGCTCGAGCCTGCCCGGCCTGACCCGCCACCGTCGCCCGGCCGCATCCACCGCCACAAAGCCGCCGAACGCCTCGAGCACCGCCCGCGTCAGCTCGAGGTAGGGTCGCGACGGGATGGGGCCCTCGAGCTGGAGGTCGAGACCGTCCCGCATCCCCGGGGCCGCAAGGAGCAGCGCCGAGACGAACTGCGAGGAGACCCCGGGGTTCAGCGCCAGCGGGCCGCCGTCGAGCCGCTTCCCGCGGATCCGCACCGGGAGCGCCCCGTCGCCCGTCTGCACGTCGGCTCCAAGCTCCCGGAGCGCGCCGAGCAGCGGACCCATGGGGCGTTCGCGGAGACGGGGGGTCCCGTCCACCACCGTCTCCCCCGTCACCGTCGCGGCCAGCGCCAGCAGGAACCGCGCGCCCGTGCCCGAGTTACCGAGGAACACGTGCGCGGCGCGGCATGGCGCCTCCCGCTCCCCCACCGTGACGACGTTTCCCCGCCACGCCACCGGCCACCCCATCTCCGCCAGCGCCGCGGCGAGCAGGCGCGTATCCTCGCAGTCGAGCGGGTGGACGACCCGCCCCCCACCGGCCACGGCCGCGGCGACGAGCGCCCGGTTCGTCAGGCTCTTGGACGGCGGGACGCGGACCGTTCCCTCCACCGCGTTGCGCGGACCGGGGAGGCGGATGCCGGGCGACGGTCTCTCGTGCTGGGTTTCCACGGGCACGTCCGTGACACCATTGTTCCGTACCTCCCCTGAAGCGTCAAGAATCTCTGCACCCGCAAACGCAGCGGCGCCGCAGGCGGCGCCAGCGCGTCGCACGGGCGACCCGGGGGGAGCTCGCTCTCACCGGGACGCACGGGCGAGGCGCGCAGCCCGCGCGAAGCGGGGGGGCCGGCCGCCGGTTCGCCCTACGACCGAGCCGAATGACGAGTGGGGGACGTTGATTCTTCGATGGCACCGGTACGCTCCTGGGAGGTTCGGGGGCATGGGAGGCTCCGCAGGGATCGGCCGGACGTCGATGCTCTGGGGCCCGGAGGAGCCTCGGGGCAGCGCAGGGAGATGGTGGCATTGCCGTTCGCGCCGGGGACCGGATAGGATCGCACGGTGCGGATCTCCCTCGTCGTCGTCGGCTGGCACAGCGCGCCGTGGATCGAGCGTCTCCTTCCCACGGCGGCGGAGGCCGACGAGATCGTGGTGGTGGACCACTCGGAGGACGGGGCCGAGGCGGCACGGCTCCGGGAGCTGCCGCTGACCCGGCTCGTCCTCCAGGCGAACCGCGGGTACGGCGCGGGCCTCAACCGTGGCGCCCGGGAGGCGGCAGGCGACGTGCTCGTCCTGGCGAACCCCGACGTGCGGTTCGCCGAGGGCACCATCGGCCGCCTCGCAGCGCTCGCGACCCGCCCCGGGGTCGGCGCCGCAGGACCGGCGATCCTCTGGACCCCGGAACGTCCCTGGCAGCTTCCCCACTCCGCCCACCACACCTGGGTCCGCGAGCTTCTCGCCGCCCGCCTCCCCGCCCTGGCCCGTCGCGTCTACCTCCGGCAGATGGACCGCGCCTGGAAGGCGGCCGTGCCCGCCGCCGTCCCGGTTCTCGGCGGCGCCGTGATCGTCACCACACGCGCCGTCTTCGAGGCCAGCGGCGGGTTCGACGAGCGGTTCTTCCTGTTCTTCGAGGAGAACGACTGGTGTCTGCGGGTCCGGCGCGCCGGTGGCCGGCTCCTCGTGGATCCCGGCGCAGCCGTGTACCACGAGTGGGGGCACGCCATCGGGGACGCCGCGGCGGCCCACCACGCCCGCTCCCTGGACCGCTACCGGCGGCTCCACCTCCCACGCGCCTGGGTCGCCCGCCACCCGACCCCGCCAGCCGTCCGGGAGCCGCGACTACGCGAGGGCTCCGGGCCCGGCTGCGAGGCCGGGGACGAGCTGCTGCTCGTCACCTCGGCCCGGTGCGATCCTGCCGCGCGCCTCGTGGCGCGCTCGTCCACGGAAGACGTGGCCTCCCTCCTTCCCGAGTCGATCCATCCGGGCCGGTTCATGGTCGTCCGGCGCCGGGGTTCCTTCGAGCGGCTGAGGACCGTGGAGATCCCGGCGAGGGACTGAGGTACAATCCGCCCCCGTGACGGCGCCCCGGACCTTCGATGGCCTGCCGGCGGCGGTCGGGTGGACCCCGATGGTCCGCCTCCGCCGATCGGTGGAGGGTGCGGGATGCGAGGCGTTCGCCAAGCTCGAGTTCCTCAACCCGATGGGGAGCGTCAAGGACCGGATCGCCCGTTTCATGGTGGAACGGGCCTTCGAACGGGGAGAGCTCCGGCCGGGCGGCACGATCCTCGAGAGCTCCTCGGGGAACACGGCCATGGGGCTCGCCATGATGGCGATCGAGCACGGCCTGCGGTGCGTCATGGTGGTCCGGCGCCAGACCTCGCAGGAGAAGCTTGACTGCCTCCGGGCCATGGGCGTCGAGCTGGTCCTCGTGGACGGTGATCTCCCCCCCGAGGACCCCGAGAGCTACAACCAGAAGGCGCGCCGCCTCGCCGAGGAGCACCCGGACTGGTGGTTCCCCGACCAGCACAACAACCGGGAGAACTCCGAGGCCCACTACCGGACCACCGGCCCCGAGATCTGGGAGCAGATGGAGGGCCGGATCGATGCTCTCGTGGCCGGGATCGGCACCGGGGGCACCATCTGCGGCACGGGACGGTACCTCAAGGAGCGCGACCCCTCGATCCGGGTGATCGCCGTGGATCCCGAGGGCTCGGTCTTCTTCGACTGGTACCACCAGCACCGCCTCGTGGAGCCCCGGCGCTACCTGATCGAGGGCCTCGGCGACGAGGAGATCATCGGCTGCCCCGAGTTCGAGCTGATCGACGACATGCTCCGGGTCACCGACCGGGAGGCGTTCCTCGCCACCCGCGAGCTCGCGCGAACCGAGGGGATCCTTGCCGGCGGCTCCTCCGGCGCGGCGCTGTGGGGCGTCCGCAGGGTGGCGCGCACGCTCCGTGCGCAGGGGATCGAACGGCCGCGGATCGTCACCCTCTTCCCGGATTCCGGCAGCCGGTACCTCTCGACGATCTTCAGCGACCGGTGGATGGCGGATCACGGCCTCCTCTGAACTCTTTCCGTCCCCATGACTGGCCCGGCCGACCCCTCGCCACGCTGCGGCAACGTGGTAGACTCGGTGCGGCATCGGGAGGGGGACCATGGAGAGAACCGACTTCGACACCGACGTGGCCATCGTGGGTTCCGGGTTCGGCGGATCGGTCGCCGCGCTCCGCCTGAGTGAGAAGGGCTACTCCGTCACCGTGCTGGAGAAGGGCCGCCGCTGGCGCCCCGAGGACTTTCCGAAGACCAACTGGAACATCCGGCGCCAGTTCTGGTTCCCCGCCATCGGCTGCTACGGCACCTGGGCGCTCCACCTGCTGCGCGAGGCGCTCGTGCTCCACGGCGTCGGCGTCGGGGGCGGCAGCCTGAACTACGCCAACACCCACTACGACCCGCCCGATACCGTCTGGGACGACCCCCAGTGGAAGGGGCTCGTGGACTGGCGGCGGGAGATGCCCGCCTTCTACGCCGAGGCGCGCCGGATGCTGGGGACCACGGACGACCACCCCGTGTGGCCCGCGGACGAGGCGCTCCAGCGGATCTCCGAGCGCCGCGGCCGCGGCGGCTCCTACAGCCGGACCCCCGTCGGCGTCTACTTCGGCGACCCCGACGTGGAGGTCCCCGACCCGTTCTTCGGCGGCGAGGGCCCCCGGCGGCGCGGATGCACGATCTGCGGCGCCTGCATGGTGGGGTGCCGCGACGGCGGCAAGAACACGCTGGACAAGAACTACCTGTGGCTCGCGGAGAAGCGGGGCGCCCGGATCGTCCCGGAGACCGCGGTGGAGCTCGTGGAACCGCTGGAGGGCGGGGGCTACCGCCTCCTGTGGCGGCGCTCCACGAGGCGGCTGTTCCCCGAGCGCGGCGCCCTGACCGCCAGGAAGATCGTGCTCTCGGGCGGCGTGCTCGGGACGGTCCCCCTCCTGATGACCTGCAAGGAGAAGGGCTCCCTCCCCCACCTCTCGGACCAGCTCGGCAACTTCGTCCGGACCAACTCCGAGGCGCTCCTCGGCATCGTCTCCCGAAGCCAGAACGACCTGTGGAAGGGGATCGCCATCGCCTCCAAGGCGGAGATGGACGACGTCACCCACATGGAGGTCGTCCGGTTCCCGAAGGGCTCGGACGTCATGCTGCTGCTGGCGACGATCCTGACCGACGGCGGCACCGGGGCGCCCCGTCCGCTCCGGTGGCTCGGTAACGCCCTGCGCCACCCGATCGAGTTCCTCCGGGTCTCGAAGCCGTGGGGGAAGGCCGCATCCTCGGTGGTCCTGCTGGTCATGCAGACCGCCGACAACCACACCCGGATCGTCCGCAAGCGGCAGCTCCTCTGGCCGTTCTCACGGACGCTGACGACCCGACCCGAGCCGGGACAGCCCGGAATCCCCTCCTACATTCCCATCGCCAACGAGGTGGCCCGGGAGCTCGCGGAGGAGATCGACGGGATCCCGGCGAGCACCCTCAACGAGGTGCTCCTGGACACGGGGACCACGGCGCACATCCTGGGCGGCTGCGCCATCGCCGGGAGCCCCGACCGCGGCGTGGTGGACGCCGGAGGGCAGGTGTTCGGGTACCCGGACCTCTACGTGATGGACGGCTCGGTCATCGGCGCCAACCTCGGCGTCAACCCGTCGCTGACCATCACGGCCCTGGCCGAACGGATCGCCTCCACCATCCCGCCGAGGGACGCGTAGCCCGGACGCTACCCCCCGCGGCCGGAACGCCCGGACCGCCGGTGGACGTTGTAGACGCCGCGCCCCACGGCGATCGGCTCACCGGACGTGCCCGGCTGCCACGCCCTGAGCTCCGTGACGCCCACCCGGTTCCCGACCCGGATGACCCGCGCCTCGGCGAACAGGTCCTCCGGACGGCCCGGCCTGAGGTAGTCCACGCGGAGGTCCACCGTGGAGACGCGGTCCTCCGGGGCGATCCGGGTCCAGACCGCCGCGCCGCCGCAGGTGTCCAGCAGAGCCGACACCACGCCGCCGTGAAGCGCCGGCAGCTCCGGGTTGCCGATCAGCTCGCGGCGGAAAGCGACCCGCATCACCACCCTGCCCTCCTCCACGCTCTCGAACTCCATGCCGAGGAACCCCAGGAACGGCGACAGCTCGAAGATCCTCCGGACGTGATCGGCCATGTTCCCTCCGTACCCGCGGCAGCCTTCCGCGAGCGGGCCCATTGTGCCACGGGACGGCCGAGAGACTCACGGGCCGTCCGTGTCACACCCCGCGGCGCGGCCGGCCGCGCCGTGCCGCCTCTCGGCCCACCCTGCCCCCCGGCCTCCGTGCCGGACGCCCCAGGAGCTCCAGGGCCTCCGAAGCCGCCCGGAACCCGGACGTGATGGCGCTGTCGATGTACGGGATCCCGACGGTCTCGTGCCCGGCGAACAGGATCCGGCCGACCCGGCGGCCCGCCGCGATCCGCGCCTCCGAGAACAGGAACCCCGGCTCGTCGAGCACCATGGGGTGTCCCCAGCGGAACAGGTCGAACCCCGTCACCGTGTCGCGGACCCCTGGGAGCACCGCCTCGAGCCCGTCCAGGATCGACGCCTCGATCGACTCGAACGGCTCGTGGCCGACCCCCCGCCGGTCCGTCCGCGCCGCGTAGACCGTCAGGATGTTGGGACGGTCCGGCGGCGCAGCCGATGGGTCGTCGTACGCCGCCCAGTCCGCCACGACGAAGTCGGTGAACGGGTGCTCCCCGTGGACCTCGTTGGCGTACGCGAGTCCTTCCGGCGTCCGGGAGACGTGGACGTTGGCCACGAGGTAGGTGGAGTAACCGAACGCTCCGCCGCCCGTCTCCTCCGTCAGTCCCGGAACGATGTGGGGCACGATCAGGCGCGGGCAGGCCAGCACCGCCGTCCGGCAGAGGATCGCGCGGGGCGTGTCGCCGTCGAGGAACGAGACCTGGACGAGCGATCCCCGGTTCTCGACGCGGAACGCGAACGCCCCGGTCCGGACGGTCCCGGGCTCGAGCAGCGCCTCGATCCGCCACGCCAGCGCCGCGTTGCCTCCGACGAGGCAGATCGCGCTCTCGTCCGGGCCGCCGGGCAGGATCTCCTCGGTCAGGAAGTCCAGCGCCACCCACGCCGAGAGACGGTCGGAACCGATCCCGAACACCGACCGGAGGAACGGATCGAAGAAGACGGCCGTCTCGTCGGGCCAGCCACGCTCGCGCACGTACTCGAGCAGGGTCTTCCCGTCCAGGCGGCGCACCCGCGGATCGACGGTGGACTCGTCCGGGGGCCAACCGAAGGCGGACCGGCCGTCGGAGCCGACGAAGTCCCACCAGTCGCTGACGTCGTCCCGGAGGGCGCGAAGCCCCGCGACCACCGGCGCCGGGTACGGAAGGGCGTCCATCGCCGCCTCGCTGGCCCAGGGGTCGTCGTACCACGCGCCGTCGATGAAGTGGCGGGCGTACGGCGGCCGCAGCAGGAACCGGGGATCGACCACCGGCTCGCCGTCCGCCGTCCATCCCGTCACGATCCCGACGGCCTCGTACAGCTCGGCGAGGTCGTCGTTGTACGGCGGCGAGGCGTACGCCGAGCCCATGGCCGCCACGGGGACGCCGTCCTGCTCCAGTGCCCGGGCCTGCCCGCCGACCGTCCCGTTCTTCTCCAGCAGGAGCACGTCCGAGACCCCGGCCTCCTGCAGGCGCCACGCCGCCACGAGCCCCGCGAACCCGCCCCCGACCACCACCGCGTCGAGGACCGCCCCGCCGGGAGCGGGCGCCTCGTACCCCGACCCGAACGCCATGGCGTGGCACCGCGAGGGATCGTTCCACAGGTCGAGCCCTCCCGGTCCGGCGTCCATCACCCTCCCGGCTGCCGACCCCCGCCCCGGAGCGCCCAGCGCCACCGCGGCGCCCGCCGACGCCACGAGCACGCCGTCGATGAACTCCCGGCGGGTGATGCCGCTCTTCCCCTGTGCCCAGCTTTCACGTCCCACGTCTGTCCCTCCCCATGTCCGATGAGGTCTGCGTCGTCCGATTCTACCGTGTCCGGCTCACGCCCTGGACGCGCCCTGATCCCCGCCCAGCGCCGCGAGGTCGGACGGCGCGATTGCCGCCCACTCCGTCCGCCGCCACCGGAACCCCGGCTCCAGGATCGTGCCAGGCTTCGTCACCCCCCACAGCGCCCGGAACAGCTCCCCGAGCACCGTCAGGTGGCCGACCCGGTCCCCCGGAACACCGAACGGTGCCCCGTGGGGGTAGCGCACGAACACCGTCCTCGGCGCGACGACCTTCCGCGAGATGTCGAGGTTGATGGAGAGGTTGACCGTCGCGATGCCGTACCCCTCCACCACACGCGCGACCAGACCGCCGGTCCGGTTGCACAGCGGTCAGGCCGGCACGAGGAGCGCCAGGTCCACGCCGTCGTCCACCAGCGCCCGCGCGACCTCATGGGCCGTTCCCTTCCCCGGATCGGTGTACTCCCGTGTCAGGAGCCCGCCGAACCCGAAGCTGAAGAACCGTGGCGCCAGACGCAGCACACCGGCCTCCTCGAGCTCTCGCAGCCGCTCGAAAGGCAGCAGGACCTCCCGGTCCGCCTCCCACCACCGGTGGGTGTAGTGGGCGTGGGCGATGCGCAACACCGCCGGGTCCACGTCCGAGGGGATCACCCTCCAGCTCGGGTCACCCTTCGGATCGTCCACGTCGAAAGGCTCGTCGCCATCCAGGTGGAGTCCGGAGGTCGTGATCACGGCCACCGTGCATCTGCGGAGCGCCCTGCCCGGCCGGACGAACGGGGGCGGCCCGTCGAGCCGGGGCCCGGGCAGGAGCCTCGTGGACAGATTGAGGAGCCCGCGGCTGGCTTCCATCACCCGCGCCCCCGCCGCCGTGTTCAACACCCGCCCAACCGTCCGCCAGAATCCCAGCCTCTCGATCAACCCCATGAAGCGCCCTCCCGCGGTCCGAGACATTGTGTCACGCCCCGCGGACCGCGATCGCCTTCACCCCGGAGCGATGAGGGTGACAGCGAACCGCCCCGCTCTGGGACCTGCCAACATGGAAGCGCCCCTCATCGGGCGGCTCCCCGGATGCCCGCTCCGCGGATCCGGGCTATGATGGCCGGCGTGTTCAACCTCAGGAAGCCCGATGGAGGCCCCACGATGCGGCAACTCGCGATTCTGGCCCTCGTCCTTTCCCCCGCCTTGGCGGCCGGCTCACCCGGCGGCCCGCCGGACTTCGACAGCCCGAGGAAGTGCGCCGAAGCGCGGATCGCCCGGGCCCTGCGTCTGGCCGCGGCCAAGACGATGCCGTTCACGCCCCCGGCGGACTGGGCCCTCACCGACGTGCTCCACCTCGACCTCCAGCTCAAGGCCGACCCGGCGACCCACCGGATCGACGGCGTGGCCAGGGAGACGGTGCGCTCCCTCGCCCCCGGGCTCGACCGCTTCTCCCTGCGGCTCCACCCCTCGCTGAGGGTCATCTCGGTCCGTGTGGACGCCTCGGATGCCGCCTGGCAGCGGACGGGGGACGGCTCCGTGCTCGAGGTCGCCCTGGACCCGCCTCGCGACGCAGGTGGTGAGTTCGAGGTCGAGGTCACCTATGCGGGAGTTCCACCGGGCGCCGGCTTCGGCGAAAGCGGCCTGTACTTCGAGCGCCCCGACGGACCGCTGATCTACACGCTCTCGGAACCGTGGCTGGCGTACACGTGGTGGCCTGTCAAGGAGGACAACACCGACAAGGCAACCCTGGACATCACCGTCACCGTACCGAACGGCCTGTCCGTTGCCGCCAACGGCGTCCTGGCCGGGACGATGGACGCCTCGCCGGGATGGACCGCCTGGCACTGGAGGAGCCGCTACCCCATCGCCCCCTACCTGGTGGCGTTCGCCGCCGCCCGGTACAACACCTTCTCGGACACGATGCACGTGGGGAACCTCTCCATGCCCGTCCAGTTCTGGATCCTCCCCTCCTCCGACACCCCCTCGAACCGGGAGGGGTGGCTCCGCGCGGTGGCGATGCTCGAGATCCTGGGCCCGTTCTTCGGCGGGTACCCGTTCACCTACGAGAAGTACGGGATCTACGAGTTCGGCTTCGGCGGCGGGATGGAGCACCAGACGGCGACCGGGCAGTCGGGGTTCGGCGAGGTGCTGACCTCCCACGAGCTGGGCCACCAGTGGTGGGGCGACCTGATCACCTGCGCCACCTGGCACGACATCTGGCTCAACGAGGGGTTTGCGACCTACTCCACGGCGCTCTGGTGGGAGTTCCGGAGCGGTGAGGACGACCGGGAGGCGCTCCGTTACGTGATGGACGCCTACCGTCCCGACGATCCCGACGAGACGGTGTACGTCTTCGACGACTCCGATCCCCACCGGATCTTCTCGTTCAACGCCTCCTACGAGAAGGGCGCGTGGGCGCTCCACATGCTTCGCGGCGTCACGGGCGACCCGCGGTTCTTCACGATCCTCCAGGTCTACAGGCAGCGGTTCGGGTTCGGCGCGGCCACGACGGAGGACTTCAAGGCCGTCGTCGAGTCCGTGATGGAGCAACCGATGGACTGGTTCTTCGACGAGTGGATCTACGGCAGCGGCGCGCCGGACTACCGCTTCTCCTGGCGCGAAACGGAGGTCGACGGCCAGCGCTACCTGGAGGTCGGTCTCCGCCAGGTCCAGCCTGGGCGCGTGTTCACCATGCCCGTCCAGATCATGATCAGGGGAGGCGGAGCCGCCCCGGTCGTGACCCTCTGGAACACCGCCCGGGAGCAGACCTGGACACTCCCCCTCGCCGAGGACGAGGTGGACTCCGTCACCCCCGATCCCTGGATGTGGATCCTGGCCCGCGGCTGGGGGGAGGACACCACCCTGCCCCCCACCCCGCCGCGCATCGTCGCCGTCTCACCCGCGCCCGGCCGTCCTGCGGAGGTCTCGCCCGCGCGGCCGATCACGGTGACGTTCCAGGAGAACGTCCGGATCGGCAGCGGGGACGTGCGCCTGACCGACCGGCTCCGCGGAACCGACGTGCCGGTGACGGTCTCCTGGGATCCGGACACCCTGACCGCCACCCTCGTTCCCGAGACCTCCCTCGCCCCCCACCGGTGGATCCTGACCGTCCGGGACACGGTGACCGCGGCGGCATCCGGCCTGCCGCTGGACGGGGAGGTTCCCGGCGCGTTCGCCCACTCGCTGCTTCCCAGCGGGGACGGCCTGCCCGGTGGCGACGCCGTGATCTGGTTCTCCGCCGTGTCAACGGACGAGCTCGAGGGTGGGCTCATCACCCTTCCCGGCGACTGAACCGTGCGCCGGCTCCTGCCACTCGCCACCCTGCTTCTCGCGGCCCTGCCCGCGGCAGGGGCGGATCACGCCGCGGTCTGGCAGATCCAGGGTGACGGCGCGGCCTCGCCGCTGGACGGGCGGGAGGTGGAGACCGGTCCAGTGGTGGTCACCGCCGTCGGGCCGTCGATCCTGTTCGTCCAGGAGCTGCCCGGGAACGGCGACGGCGATCCGGAGACCTCCGACGGGATCGCCGTCTACACCGGTACGGTACCGGGCGTTTCTCCCGGCGACCTCGTCATGGTGACGGGAACGGTCCAGGAGTACCACGGGATGACCGAGATCGCCGGCTCGCCCCGGATCGAGGTCGTGGGAACGGCACCCCTCCCCGCCCCCGTCCCGTTCGACGCGGAGACGCCGTCGCCGGACCGGCCGTGGCCGGAGAACGAGCTGGAACGGTTCGAGGGGATGCGGGTCGCCGTGGCCGAGGGGTTCGTCTGCGGTCCGACGGACGCCTACGGCGAGGCCGTCGTCTCCGCCGCGGGAGCGCGGGCGTTCCGGGAACCGGGAATCCCGTGGCCGGGGCGGGAGGGTCTCCCTGTCTGGGACGGCAACCCCGAGCTGTTCGAGCTGGCGCCGGACGCCCTCGGCCTGCCCGGGCGCCAGCTTCCGGCCGGAGCCCGGTTCTCCGCGACGGGCGTCCTGGCCTGGGCTTGGGGGACGTGGCAGCTGTGGCCCACGGACCTCGACGTGACCGAACCGCCGCTACCGGTCCCGGCCCCGGAGCGGCTCCCCGGAGCGTTCCGCATCGCGACCCAGAACCTCGAACGGCTGTTCGACACCGAGGACGATCCCGCGACGGACGATACGGTGCTCTCGCCCGAGGAGGAGG
>JAMOVQ010000115.1 GCA_027067575.1 Thermoanaerobaculia bacterium
CGCTTCGTCGTCACGACCGCCAGGTCAGTTCCTCCTCGCGCCCTTGCGGGAACGGCCCCGGGGCACGATCCGCGCGGCCCCTCCTCGTCACGGCGAGTGGCGGTCGCAGGCCGGGCGCCGCGTGCGCGGCTCCCCCGGGTCGCTGCGCTCCCCGGGGCCGTGGGGGCGTGTGCGCCCCGGCTCCTGCGGCTCGGGCTGCACCCCGTGGCGACGCACCCGGACGGCGTACTCACCGTCTTACCCTTCCCCCTCCCGCGCCCCCTCTCGGGCCAAGACGGCTGCGCTCGCCGCCCGGGCACGCCTCCACGGGGCTTGCCCTCGCCTCCGTCCCCGGACCGCCCCCGCCCCCACGCCGGCCCGTTCCTCGTGGGGCGCTCGATCGCTGGATGGCGGAGGACTCCGTTGAGGGGGCAGTCCCAATCGTGAAGGCCGGGGTTCTTTGGAGCGCCAGCCGGGACGTTGCTTCGCTCGTCCCTGGGCGGGTGGGGGGGTGGGGTACCAGGCGGGGCGGTCTCGTTTTGGCCAACGGGTCGGTCGGGTTGGGGACAGTCCCGATTGTGAAGGTCGGTGGTTCTCTGAGGCGCCAATCGGGACATCGCTTTGCTCGTCCCTGGGCGGGCGGGTGAGAGGGGCACTGGGTGGAGGAGCTTCGTTTCGGCCGGCGGGTCGGTCGGGTTGGGGACAGTCCCGATCGTGAAGGGCCTGGTTCTCTGAGGCGCCAGTCGGAACATCGCTTCGCTCGTCCCTGGGGAGGTGGGTGTGTGGGGTACCACGGGACAAGAAAGGGACATTGTTGATCTCTGCTGCTCCAAGCGCAGTCGCGATCGCGGAGGGGTCCTTGGGAAGCGAGCCGGGACGTCGCTCCACTCGTACCTGGGAGCGTGGAGAGTGTGGGGCACCGGCTGGGAGTACTTCGTTTCGGCCGAAAGAGAATAGGGGACGGTGTTTGATTCATCGGTGTGTGAGCTGATGCGGCGCAGCGGGTTCGCGGTGCGGCCGGAGGGCTTCGTGCTATCGTATGGCCCACCATGGCGGACCCTGGGGTGGGCGGAATGATCCGGGTCGAGGGGGTGTCCAAGGTCTACCGCGTCTACGCGTCGCCGACGGAGCGGCTCAAGCGGTTCCTCGGGCGCCGGGGGCGGTACATCGACTTCGCGGCGCTCCGCGACGTCACCTTCACCATCGATCCGGGCGAGGCGGTGGGGATCATCGGCGAGAACGGCGCGGGGAAGTCGACGCTCCTCAAGATCGTCTCGGAGACCACGGCGCCGACGTCCGGCACGGTGGAGGTCGATGGGCCCGTGGCGTCGATCCTCGAGCTCGGGGCGGCGTTTCACCCCGACTTCAGCGGCCGCGAGAACGCGATGCTGTACGGCGCACTCCTCGGGATGGACCGGGAGGCCGTCGAGAGCCGCATGGAGACGATCCTGGCGTTCGCCGAGCTGGGGGAGTTCATCGACCACCCGATCAGGAGCTACTCGACAGGGATGACGATGCGGCTGGCGTTCGCCGTGGCGACGCACCTCGACCCCAGGGTCCTGGTGATCGACGAGGCGCTGGCCGTGGGGGACGGGTACTTCCAGAAGAAGTGCATCGACCGGCTGCTCGAGATCCGGGACTCGGGAACGACGATCCTGTTCTGCTCCCACTCGATGTTCTACGTCACGTCGTTCTGCGGCCGGGCGATCTGGCTCCGCGAGGGCGCCGTGGAGCGCGACGGCCGGGCGAGCGCCGTGGTCGCGGAGTACGAGGAGTTCCTGCTGGCCCGGGAGCGCCGGAGGCTGGACGACGACCAGGACCGGGCCTCCGATCGTGCGGCGCGGGGCGAGGCGTTCATCCGGTCGATCCGGGTGCTGGACCCGGAGGGGCGGGAGACGGGAACGTACGTTCCGGGGCGGGGGCTCGTGATCGAGATCGTCTGGGAGGCCACGAGCTCCGCGGGCGTGTACCACCTGGGGGCCGCCCTGGAACGGAGGGACGCCACCCGGATCTTCGGCTCGGCGACGTTCTGGGACGGGCTGGAGCCGGTCCGGGGAGGAGGCGTCCGCACCGCGCGGCTGGTGATCGACGAGCTCCCGGTGACCCAGGGCGTGTACTCGGTCAGTGCGTTCCTGTTCGACGAGAGCGGGATCCACATCCACGACCAGGCCGTCCTGACGGCGCACCTGCAGCCGGCCGACCCCGGGTGGAAGCCGGGGCTGCTGGAGCTGCCCCACCGCTGGGAGGTCTAGGTGGATCCCGGCGCGCTGGAGATCAGGCCGTACCGCCCGGGGGACGAGACGGCGATCAACGAGGCGTTCAACGCCGTGTTCGGGCTCGAGCGGTCCCTGGAGGAGTGGCGGTGGAAGTTCCGCCGGGCGCCGGTGGAGAGCCCGGTGATGCTGGCGTGGAGCGGTGAGGAGCTGCTCGCTCACTACGCCGGTGTTCCGGCGCGGTTCCAGGTCGATGGCCGGACCGTGTGGGCCGCCCAGATCGTCGACGTCTTCTCCACTCGCCGCGCGCGCCGCCTGTTCGCCAGGCGGGGCGTCTGGGTTCGCACCGTGGAGGCGTTCTTCGAGGCGTTCGGCGAGTCGGGACGGTTCCCGCTGCTGTACGGCTTCCCGGGTCGGCGGGCGCTCCGGCTCGGCCTCCTGCAGCTGGGGTACGGGGCGATGGAGCCGCAGCCGGTGGTCGTCTGGGAGCGCCCGGCGGGCCGCCGCGCTCCCTCGCTGCGCCGCCTCCCCTACCGGGCGGAGGAGGTTGCGGCCACGGATCCCCGCCTCGACGCGCTCTGGGCGCGCCTCCGGAGCCGGTACCCGGCCGCGGTGGTGCGCGACGGCGAGCGGGTCGCCGCGCGGCTGGCCGGCCGTCCGGGCGTGGCGTACCGCCTCTTTCTCGTCACGCCCCGCCTCTCCCGGGAGCCGGTGGCGTGGGTCGCGTTCAGGACCGACGGCGGTCTCGTCCGGTGGGCCGATCTCGTGCGGGATCCGGAGCACCCGGGCGCGCTGGAGCTCGCGGCCCGGCTCGGGGAGGTCCTCGTCCGGCAGACCGGCGCCCCGGGCGAGTCGCTCTGGCTGCTCGGCGACCCCGGTGCCGGGGAGATCCTCGAGGCCCTGGGCTTCCGGTCCCGGCCCGAGCCGAACGGCCTGGTCATGGTCGCGCGCTCGTTCGGGCAGGGGCCGGACGTCCGGGCGCTCGAGGGCCGCGTCTACCTGACCATGGCGGACTCGGACCTCGTGTGATGGCGGTGGCGACGCTCCTGTGGACCGTGGTCCCCCTGATCCTGCTCCACGGGGTGCTGGCCGCCCGTTCCCGCAGGCTGCTCCGGTTCCAGCTGGTGCTCGACCTCGTGCTCCTCGCGGTGACGGGCCCGGCGATCCTGCGGGGGCACGACCTCGACCCCGTCCGGGCGCTCGAGGGCTTCCCCCCGTTCACGCACTGGGCCTGGCAGGAGACCACGGCGTACGAGCCGTCCCAGTCGGACGTGCCGCTCCAGTTCCACCCGTGGTGGGACGCGGTCCGGCGGCGCCTCCGGAAGGGGCGGTTCCCGGCGCTGGATCCCTGGCTCGGGGCGGGGGTCCCGCTGTACGGCAACGGGCAGACCGGGCTCGCGGCTCCGGTGATGGCCCCGGTCTGGCTCCTGGGCCCCGAGCGGGGCACGACGGTGATGGCGTTCTGGAAGATCGAGGCCGCGGGGTTCGGGGCGTTCCTGCTCCTGGCGGCGGGGCTGGGGTTCCGGAGGCCCGTGCCCGAGCTCGGGGGCGTGCTCTGGGCCGGGAGCCCGTACCTGGTGGCGTGGCTGCTCGTACCGCTGGCGTGGGTCGCGGCGCTCCTGCCGTGGTGCTGGTGGCTGGCGGTCAGGCTGGTGCGGGGCCGGTTCCAGCCGGGGCGGACGGCCCTGACGGGGCTCGCCCTCGGCTGGCTGCTGGGGTGCGGCCTGCACCCGGAGAGCGCCCTGATCGTCGTGGGATCGGCGTTCGCCGTGGCGGCGGCGCTCCACCCGCGGCGGGTGCCGAGACTGCTCGCGGCGGGCGCCGTGGCGGCGCTCGTGGCCTCGGTGCTCGCCCTCCCGACCCTTCGCCTGATCGCCGTCTCCTCCAAGGCGCACCACCTCGTGTCGGCAGGTGTCAACCGGGCCCCCCTGCCCGCCGGGGTCCGTGGCACGGCGATTCGGCAGGCCCTCCTTCCTCCGTCGGTGGGCCATCCGGCGTGGGGTGACTGGCGCGCGCCGTACCCCCACCCCGCCGGCGCGGTGGGCGTGGGGACCGCCGCCCTGGTGCTTGCCGGCCTCGGCGGCTGGCGGCGCCGCCGCTTACGCCTGCTTCTCGCCGCGGGCGGGATGGCCGTCCTGTCGGCCGTGCTCCTGTACCGGATCCCCCCCCTCGCCGGGCTGCTCGCCCGTGTGCCGCCCATCGACCTCCTGACCCTTCCGCGGTTCGGCGTGCTGCTCTCGTGGAGCCTCGTGGTGGCCTCGGCCGCATCGGCCGAGGGCGTGGCCGCCGGGCGGCGGCGGCTCGCCGGAGGGGTCCTCGTCCTCGGGGCCGTCGCGTTGGTGGCGGTCCTCGGCCTTCCGGGCCTCTCGTGGCGGTCGGCGGCCGCCGTCGTGGCGAGCCTCGCCGCGGGGGCCGCGGCGCTGGCCGTCGCGGCCCGGCGGCCGGATGTCCTCCCATGGCTGGCCGCGGCGGAGCTGGCGGTGCTGGCGCTGGGGATCAACCCCCCGGCGGCGCCCGAGGACCGCGTGCCCCGGCCCCCCGTGATCGAGCGGCTCGTGCGGCGTGCCGCCGGCGTGCCGGGCCGTATCGTCGGCCTGAACGGGGCGCTTCCGGCCAACGTGTGCGTCCGGTACGGTCTCGAGGACCTCCGCAGCTCCGACCCCCTCCGCCCGTGGCCCCTGGCCCGGCTCCACGCCCTGCTCGGGGCGAAGGATCCCGTGCTTCCCGGCCCGCTGCGGAACGCTCCCCCGCGGCTGCTCGGGGCGTGGTCGGTCCGGTGGGCCGTGACGCCGGAGGGGAGGGCGCTCACCGGCTGGAGCCGTGTGGACTCCGGGGAGGGCGTTGCGGTCTGGGAGAACCCGATGTGGTGCCCCGAGATCCGCCTCGCCCGGACGGTCGTCTCCGTGCCCACCGAGGAGGAGGGCTGGCGGCTGCTCGCCTCGGAGCCCGGGTTCCTCCCGGAGGGCGTTCTGATACCGCCGGGGACCGCCCCCGAGGTCGGTGGCGGCGGGACGCTCGCCGTGCTGTCGGCCTCGCCGGAGCGTGTGGAGACAGAGGTCGTGACCGGGGGGCCGGCGGTCCTGGTGGTGGCGCGGTGCTGGCTCCCCGGGTGGCGGGCGCGGATCGACGGGCGCCCGGCCCCGGTGGTGCGGGCGAACCTGGCCGCGCTCGGCGTGGTCGTGCCCCCGGGCCGGCACCGGGTGAGGCTCGTCTACGACGCCTGGGCCCTGCCCGGCCTCCGGTAGATCAGCCACAGGTTCCGGACGTAGATGAACCAGCCGGTGGACTGGCCCAGGACGCCGACGATGTCGCGGCGCCAGAGGAAGTAGACGAGCAGCATGGTGGCGCCGATGAGGCTCATCCACCAGAACGCCACGGGCACGACGGACCGCTTCCGGCGTTCGCTGACGAGCCACTGGACCACCATGCGGCCCGTGAACAGCACCTGCCCGAGCAGACCGATGGCGACCCACACGACGCTGGCCCAGCAGGAGATGTTGAACAGGGAGAACAGCCACGGACGGCCCTGGGCGCGCTCCCAGACGACCTCGGAGAACCGGTCCGGCGTCAGGAGCTCGGTCCGGCCGTCCCGCCAGGTGACCCGGTAGAGGAGGCGGCCTTCGGCGTTCCGCGTCAGCTCGAGGGTCCGGACACCGGCGATCCGGACCTTGAGGCGGACCGGTTCCCCGCCGTCACCGGCTTCGGGGGGCGCCGCGAGGAGGCCGGGGGCGGTGAGCAGCAGCACGGCGAGCATCGCCGCGCGGAGGGTCCGGCTCACCGGAGCCTCCAGCGGAGCACCCGGTCCTGCATCCACCGGACGGCCAGGGCGTCCCGGAGCGCCCGGAACGCCCGGTCCCACGTCCCGTACTTGCTCGAACCCGCCTGGCGCGGCGCGTGGCGGACGGGTACCTGGATCACGGTGCCTCCG
Source organism: Thermoanaerobaculia bacterium (assembly GCA_027067575.1). GTDB lineage: Bacteria > Acidobacteriota > Thermoanaerobaculia > Thermoanaerobaculales > Sulfomarinibacteraceae > JAMOVQ01. The sequence continues at coordinate 6,121 of JAMOVQ010000115.1, forward strand.
TGCATCTTGACCAGGGTCGGGAGGAACCGGTGCATCCCGTCGAACATGCAGATCCGGGCGAGGATCGCGGCGCGGAACACCTTGAGCGGGCAGCCGGTGTCCACGATGTCTTCGCGGGTGAGCCAGTTCCGGACGCCGTTGGCGAACCGGGAGGAGAACCGCCGCCACCACGTGTCCCTGCGCCGGGCGCGGATCCCGATGACGGCGTCCGCCCCCTCCGCCTCGAGCCGGGCCACCAGGTCCGGGAGATCCTCCGGAAACGTCTGGAGGTCGGCGTCGATCATGGCGACCAGCCGGCCCCGCGCCGCGCGGAAACCGGCGTCCAGGGCCGCGGACTGGCCGCAGTTCTCGACGAAGTGGAGGGCCCTGACCCGCGGATCGGCCGCGGCGAGCCCGTCCATCCGCTCCGAGGAGCCGTCGGTGGAGCCGTCGTCCACGAGTACGAGCTCCCACGGCCTGCCCCACGCCTCCAGCGCGGCCCGCGTCCGCTCCACCAGCGGTTCGAGGTTGTCCACCTCGTCGTACACGGGGGCCACCACCGACAGCTCGATCGTTTCCTGCTCCGTCACGGCTCTCAGGGTACCAGACCGCCCCGGCGGCGGGACCGCGTCCCCGGTTCCGGGTATAATCGCTCTCCGTGGACGCCGTGCTCAACCACGCCATGGCCTGGATCGAGCCCCACGCGGTTCTCCTGGCGTTCGTCCTGCCCCTCGTCATCCGGATCGTCGGGCACTGGCTGCCGGAGGAGCTTTTCATGGTCGTCGTCGGCGTGCTGGCGTCCCGGCGGCCGGCCCCCGGGGCGGCGGCGCTCCTCGGCGCCATGTGGGCGGGACAGTTCCTGACCGACCAGGCCGTCTTCACCGTGGGACGCGCCGTGCGGCGCCGGCTGGACCGGTGGGAGCGGGTCCGCTCCCGGATCACGCCGGTGCTCGGGCGGCTCGCGGGCTCGCCCGGGGCGCTCTGGGGGTTCGTCCCCGCCCGCGTGCTCCCGCTGGGACGGGGCGCCTGGCTCCTGGCGGCCGGTGCCGTTGGCACGCCGCGGATGCGGTTCGTCACCGTGGATGCGGTGGCGCTGGTGGCGCACACGCTCGTGTGGTGCGGTCTCGGCTGGCTGGCCGGTGACCGGGCGGCCATGGCGACGGAGGTGGGGATCGCCGCCTCGTTCTGGGTGGCCGCGGCCGTCGTGCTCTCGGTCCTCTCCATCGTGGCGTGGCGCCGGATGCCGTGGCCGGACCGGTTCCCACGCCGGGCCACGGTCCGCGACGATCGCTGAGCGGCCTCCCCCGGGCTACGGCCGGGCGAGGGGGAGCCAGCAGGCCGCCCGGCGGCCCGTTCCGGCCGGTGCCAGGGGGGGCGCCTGGCGGCAGCGGGGCGCCGCCTCGGAGCACCGGTCGAAGTACGGGCAGCCGTCCCTGGTCGCGCCGCCGGTGGAGGGTGGCGGGGGTTCGAGCATCGTCGTGGCCCGGACGAGGTCCCGGGTGTACGGATGGGCCGGCGCGTCGAGCACCGCGGCGGTGGGTCCTTCCTCCACGACCCGCCCGCGGTGGAGGACGACGAGGCGGCGGGTCAGCCGCCGGAGCGGCTCGAGCTCGTGGGAGACGAGGACGATCGACAGGGCCTCGTCCGCCGCGAGCCGTTCCAGGAGGTCGAGGATCCGGCCGCGGAGCGGGACGTCGAGGGCGGAGACCGGCTCGTCGAGGACGAGGAGCTCCGGTCCGGGCGCCAGGGCCCGGGCCAGGGCCACCCGCTGGCGCTGGCCGCCCGAGAGCTCGTGGGGACGGCGCGCGCCCGCGCCGGGCGGGAGCTCCACGACCTCGAGCAGCCGGGCCACCCGCTCCCGGCGCCAGGCGGGGGTCCCGATTCCGTGGGCGAGCAGCGGTTCCTCGACGGAGCGCCCGACGGGCAGGACGGGATCGAGGGAGGCCATGGGGTCCTGGGGGACGAGCTGGGCCCTCCGGCGCCACGCGCGGAGGAACCGGGCGGAGGCCCGGTGGAGGGGCCGCCCGTCGACCCGGACCGTTCCCGCGTCGGGGCGCTCCATCCCCAGGAGGAGCCTGACGAGAGTGGACTTCCCGGCGCCGGAGCCGCCGGCGATCCCGAGCGCCCCGCCCCGCCCGAGCACGAGGTCCACGCCGTCGAGGGCGCGGACGGCCGGACCCGAGCGGCCGCGCCGGTAGGTCCGGGCCAGCCGGCACGCCTCGACGAGGGGCGTGTTCACGGAACCGTCCCCTTTGCGGCGGGCGGGCAGCGGAGGCCGCGTCCCTCCACCGGTGTCAGCGGCGGGTGGACCGTGGCGCACTCCGGCCGGGCGTGGGCGCACCGCGGCCGGAGGCGGCAGCCCGGCTCCCAGGCGCCCGGGGCCGGGGGCGGCAGCTCCGGGGCCGTCAGGGCGCCGGGCGAGCCGGTGAGGAACCGCGTGTACGGGTGGAGCGGCCGGCCGAGCACGGCCCCGGCCGGGCCGCTCTCCACGATCTCGCCGGCGTACAGGATCGCCACGTCGTCGGCGAGGCGCCGGGCCAGGCCGGTGTCGTGGGTCACCAGCAGAAGGGCGGCCCGCCGCTCCCTCCGCCACCGGACGAGATGGCCGACGACCATGGCCCGCACCACGGGGTCGAGGGAGGCCGTGGGCTCGTCGGCCACCACGAGCTCCGGGTCCGGCAGGAGGGCGAGGGCCGTCACGATCCGCTGCCGCTGCCCCCCGGAGAGCTGGTGGGGGTAGGCGCGGAGGATCGCCTCCGGACGGTCGAGCCCCAGCGAGCGGAGCAGCTCTGCCGCCCGGGCGTCGGCTTGGCGCCGGGGCGTCTGGTGGTGGACGAGGAGCACCTCGCGCAGCTGGAAGCCGACGGTGAACAACGGGTCGAGCGCCGTCTCCGGCTCCTGGAGGACGAGGCCGATCCGGCGGCCACGGATCCGGGCGAGCTCCCGTTCCGGAAGGCCGGCGAGCTCCACGTCCCCGAGGCGCACCGAGCCGGACAGCGTGGCCCCCGGGGGGGCCAGCCACGCCAGCGCCAGCGCGAGCAGGCTCTTCCCCGAGCCCGACTCGCCGAGGAGCGCCGTGATCCGGTCCCGGCCGATGGCGAGGTCCACCGGGCCGACGGCGGGGGCGGCTCCCCGGGCCGTCCGGACCGTGATCCTCAGGCCGGCGGTCCGGAGGAGCGGCTCATCCCCCATGGCGGCGGAGGAGGAGGCGGACCGGCCCCGGCTCGAGGAGGTCGCCCAGGTGCCCCCGTGCGGGAGGCCGGCCCCAGCAGTGGGCGGCGTCGTCGTCGAGGTCGAGGATCCCGTCGCCGTCGTCGCCGAGCAGGAGGTAGAGGTGTCCTCCGGCGTCGAGCACGTCGCCAGGCCGGACCTGGCGGCTCCAGGTGACGGGACCCCGGCCGGAGAGGATCCGCCCTCCGGCCAGGCGTGTCTGCGCCACCACGGGGAAGGAGGCGGGGTCGAGCGCGGGATCGCCGGCGATGGCGGTGCCGACGAACGTCGCGGAGGAGACGGCCACCCGGTCCCGGGCGAGCGCCGCCAGCCGGGCGGTCACGCCGTCCCCGGCGTCCGGCGGGGGTTCGAACCCGGGGAGGCCGAACAGCTCGCCCGCCTCGGGCCGGACCCCATCGGGAACCTCCCACGCGCGCATCACCGTGGCGATGCCCGGAGCGAGCGGGTCGGGACCGGCCGGTGAGGTTGCGGCCTGGAGCGGCGCCATGTCCGACGGGTCGGCCACGACCTCCACACGGGCCGCCAGCCGGAGGGTCCCCGGGCCGCCCGCCCGCGGCTGGTCCTCGGGGGCGAGGAAGTCGTCGTTGTGGGGTTCGGGCTCCCGGGCGGCGATGAGGTCCCGGCCCATCTCCGGAGCCAGGAACGTCCGGTACTCCAGGAGGTCGGCCTCCTCGCCGGGCGTCAGTTCGCCCCCGAGGTGGACGCTCTCCACCGTCATCCACAGCACCCGGACCGAGCGGTCGGCCTCGGGCCAGCCGGGCACCACCTCGTGGGGCAGGGGCGTCCCGCCGAGCTCGATCCGCTCCACGGGGGCGGTCCAGTACGACCCCTTGCCGCGGCGCTCGAGACGGAGCGCCACCGCGGCGGTGAACGCCTCCCCCGGTCGGAGGTGGCGCACCCCGTCCCGGTACAGGGGATCGTCGGCCGTGGCCGTCACGACCCGGACCTCCTTCAGCACCGGGCGGAACGCCTGCCGGACCCTGCCGCCGAGGAACAGGGCGGCGATCACACCGACGATGGCGGCGGCGACGAGAACGGGGCGCAACGACTCCCTGACCATGGTGTCATTGTACCCGGGGGCGCGCCGTCGGGCTGCGGTGCTACCATCGCCCATCCGGCCCGGGGCCCACCCGGAGCCGGGGGAGGACGCCACGCGACGAGGAACGGTACCGATCATCGCCCTGACCCTCGCGGCCGCCACGGCCGCGCCCCTTCCCGCCGGGACCCCGTCCGGCTGGGACGCCCGCTGCACGCGGCTGGTGGACGAGGCCGCGGCCGACGGCGTCGGCCCGTCCGACCTCCACCGGGTGCTCGCTGCCCTGGGATGGCGGGCGATGATGGACGATCGGCGCACCGCCGACGCCCTCCTCGACCGGCTGGCGGCCGCCGCGGACGATCCGCTGGTGGCGGGCGAGCTCCGCTCATGGCGGGCGCGGCTCGCCGTGGAGGAGGGCCGTCCCGAGGCGGCGCGGGAGCTGTTCCGGGCCGGCGGCGGGCTGGAGCGGTGGTGGGCCGCGGGGCCGTTCCCCGTGGAGGAGCTCGCGGACCTCGACGACGCCGCGCCGGTGCCGCCCGGCGGTCCGTGGCGCCGGGCGGCCGGGACCGACGCGACGGGGTGGGTGAACCTCGAGGGGATCGGGTGGCCGACGGAGCGGCAGATGCTCTACCTGGCTACCACCGTGGCCGTGGACGCCCGCACTGCCGTGGCGTTCCGTCTCGGGGCGGCGGGGGGCGCGAGGCTCTGGGTGGACGGCCGGCCGGTGCTCTCCACGCCGCACCCCCTCGTCCGCGGCGAGGACCAGTTCGCCGGCGGGGCGTGGCTCGGTCCCGGACGCCACGTGGTGGTCGCCGCGGTGGGCGTGGAGCGCGGCGGATGGTGGTTCCGGCTGCGGCTGACGCGGCCCGACGGCGGTCCGCTGGCGGGCGTCCGCGAGCTGGACGTCGCCCCGGAGCCGCCCCCGGCCGCCCCGGCGGGACCGGCGCCGGAGGTTGCGACCCTGCGCGGTCTCCTCGAGGAGGCCGCGGCGCGGGGCGAGCCGGGAGCGCGGATCGCCCTGGCGGCCTTCCTGGTGGAGAGGCGTCCGGAGGCCGTGGGAAGCGGCGCCGAGCGGGCCGCCTGCCGCGAGGCCCGGGAGGAGGCGCCGGCGCTGGCGCGGTGGTTCGAGTGGCTGGTCACCGACGAGCCCGGGGAGCGGCGGGACCTGCTGCGCTGGATCGTCGCCGACGATCCGGGGTTCGTCCCGGCCCGGGTGGAGCTGGCCATGTGGCTGCACCGGCGGGGGCTCCACGAGGAGGCCCACGCGCTCGTGTCGGGGCCGGAGGCCCGGGGCGGCGCGGCGGCGGCCACGGCCCTCGACCTCGACGCCGACCTGTGGGGCGCCCTGGCCCTGCCGGAGTTGCAGCGCGCTGCGGCGCGGTTCCCCCGTTGCGTCCGCCTCCTGACGGTCCTGGCGAGGCGGGCGATGGACGGGGACCGGTGGGAGCTGGCCCGGCAGGCCGTCGATGCGCTGACGGACCTGGTGCCCGGCGCGCGCGGGACGCGGTCCCTCGCCGGCCGGCTCGCCGTGGCCTCGGGGGACCAGGACGGTCTGATGGCGTTGCTGGAGGGCCGCCTCCGGTCGGACCCCAACGACCTGGAGGCCCGGCTGCGCCTCGCCCGCCTGAAGATGGCGGCGGGCGACACGGCCGCGGCGGACCGGCTCCTGGGGCAGGGGACCGGGCGGTGTCCCGGCCACCCCCGCCTGACGATGGAGTACGCCGGCCTCCAGCACCTCCTGGGGCACGACGGCGAGGCGGTCCGGCTGGCGCGCTCGGTGCTCGAGGCGCGGCCGCAGGACCGGCGGGCCCAGCGGTTCCTCGAGCTGCTGGGATCGGGCGGCGAGGACCGTTCGTGGATCCTGGACGCCGCCGCCCTCCGGAGGATGGCGGAGAAGGCGGCGCCGGACGGGGCGTGGGTCCAGCTCCTCGACCACCACGAGGTTCGGTTCCTGCCGGGCAACCTGACGGAGGAGCGGGTTCAGACGGTGTTCCTCGTCCGGGACCCCGACCGGTCGGACCCGCTGCGCCAGCGGACCATCGCCGTGGTCCCGGAGCGCCAGCGCCTCCGGGTGCTCGCGGCGCGGATCCTCCGCGGGTCCGGCGAGATCAGCGCCGAGCAGGGGGACACGCCGCGCCTCTCGGAACCGGAGTTCAACCTCTACTACGACACCCGGCTCAGGGTGTTGCGGTTTCCCCGGTTCGAGGCCGGGGACATCGTCGAGGTGACCTACCTCCTCAGCGAGACGGCGGAATCCAACGACACGGGGGCGTACCGGGGCGGGATCATCCTGCTGGCGGGGCCCGTGCCCGTGCTCCGGACCGAGGTGATCCTGGACGCGCCGTCCGGCGGGATGCCTGCGTGGGAGCTCGCCGGCACCGACCTCACCCCGGAGCGCGAGACGGTGGACGGGCGGGAACGGCTCCACTTCGTGTGGACGGACACGCCCGCCGTGCCGGCCGACATCCCGCCGCCGCCCCGGCTCGCGGTCACCCCCCACCTCGTCTACTCCACCCGGCCGGAGTGGGGCGACCTGGCGGCGTGGTACGAGCGGCACGTGGCGCCGCGCCTGCGCCCGTCCGAGGCCACCCGCACCCTCGCGGAGCGGCTGACCGCGTCGGCTGCGGCCCGCGAGGAGCGGATCCGGGCGCTGTACTCCTACGTGACCGACGAGATCCGGTACGTCGGCCTGGAGTTCGGGGAGCACCGGTTCCGGCCGTTCTCGCCGGACTGGGTCGTGCGCCACCGGATGGGCGACTGCAAGGACAAGGCGGCCCTCCTGGTGACGCTGCTCCGGGAGGTGGGGATCCCCGCGCGGATGGTGCTGCTCCGGACGGCCGACCTCGGGCCGGTGGTCTCGCGGATGGCGCTCCTGGAGGACTTCAACCACGCCATCGCCTACCTGCCGGAGGACGACCTCTGGCTCGACGGCACGGCCAGCGGGAACGACGCCCGTGCGCTGCCCGGCCTCGACCGGAACGCGTGGGCCCTCGTGGTGGACGGCGCGGGGTCCAGCCCCCGCACGACTCCCTCGGGGCCGGCGGGGGAGCGGGTGCTCCGGTTCGTGGTCGGGCGGGGGGACGGGACCGGCGCGGCGGTTCCCGTCTCGGTTTCCGAGCGGTCGACGGGGGATGCAGCGCTGGCGCTCCGGAACGTCCTGGCGGGATCCCAGGACCCCGCCCGGTTCGAGCGGTGGTTCCGGCGGTGGTTCCCCGGCGGCACGGTGGAGGGCCGGCCGGAGGCCGCGCTCGATCCCGGCCGCGACCCGGCCTCGGTGCGGATCGAGGGCACCGTACCTCTTCCGGCGATCCGGGCGGGACGCGGCCTCAGGGCGTACCCCGGCGTCCTGGAGCTCGAACGGACCCTGACGCCCACCGAGCAGCGGCGCTCGCCGCTCCTGGTGACGGCCCGCCCGCGGTTCCGCTGGTCCGTGGTGGTCGCCGCGGGTCCGGACGTGCCCCTGCCCGCGCCGGAACGGATCGAGACCGACCGCGTCCGGTTCACCCTCGACGTGGAGCGGACGGGAACGGGGTACCGCGTGGACGGCGCCCTCGAGCTCGTGCCGGGGATGGTCCCGCCGGACCGTGTCCCGGCGTTCAGGGAGGCGCTGGGACGGGTGGAACGGGCCGTCGCCCAGCGGCTGGAGGTGCGGTGATGCGCCGGATCGCCGTGTGGATGTTCGCAACCGTCCTCGCCGCGCCGGCCGTGCTGGCCGGCGACTGGACGGACCTGCTGCACGCCGACGCCGCGGGACGGCTGCCCGAGGCGCGCCGGATCGCCCTCCGGATCGTCGGGGACCGGCCGGACTCCCCAGAGGCCGTCGCGGCCGTGGGCTGGTGGCTGGACCGGCACCGCGTCCTGCCGGAGCCCGAGGCGATCCTCGAGGCGGCGCCGGCGTCGCCCCCGCCCGGACTCGCCTTCGTGCTGGGCACCCTGGCGGGCGTCCTCCACCACGTGCCCCCGCCGGGCACGCTTCCCACGGCGGAGCTCGCCGGCCCGTTCGGCAGCTTCGACCGGCTCGACCTCGACCGGCACGTCTGGCCCGCCGACGACGGGCTCCCCCCGGTGGGGACGCGCTGGTCCCCGTCCGGTCGGCCGTTCCGGCTCGTGGTCCGGAGCGCGGACGGCTGGATCGCGCCGGGCTCCCCGATGCTCCAGACCGGCGTCTACCTGGCGGCCTGGACGTTCGGGGCGCCCTCGCCCGTGGACGGCTGGCTCGTGGTGGAGCTCGACGCCGACGCCGACGTGGAGCTGGACGGCGCCACCATCGCCAGGGCGCGGCCCATGGGGACGCTGGGGCCGCGGGTCCTGTGGTTCCGGGTCCACCTGGGGACGGGAAGACACCGGCTCCGCGTGGCCATGGCCTCGGTGACCGTGCCCGCGGTCCGGGTGCGGTGGCTTTCTGCGGAGGGCGGCGCTCCGGGGCTGGAGACGGGCCGGGACGCCGGGACCGGAGCGCCGTGGACGAGCCGTGCGCACGGGGAGCTTCCCCCGGCCGAGGCGGCCCTCGGGGGCGGGGACGGTGGCCGGGAAGGCCACGAGCAGGCGCTGCTGGCGGCGGCACTGGCCGCCCTCCGGCAGTCGCCGCTGGAGGAGCGCCGGCACCTCGAAGCGGCGCTGGAGGTGCGGCCGGCCTCGAGGCTCGCCCACCTGGCGATGGCCCGGTTCTTCCTGACCCGGCCCACGGGCGCCGACGCAACCGTGGACTTCCGGCGGTGCCGGGAGCAGCTCGGGGACGCCGGGGACAGCGTGGGTGCGATGCTCCTCGAGCGCCGGCTCGACCTGCGGCAGAGACGGGGCGAGGACGCCGATGCGTTGCTCGACCGGCTGCTGGAGACCGCGCCGGACGATCCCCGGGTGATGGTCTCGGCCCTGGAGCGGGCGATCCGCAACCGGTGGAGCCGGGAGATCGTCGAGTCGCTGGACCGGCTCACCGCGGCCCTGCCGGGCACCCCGACCCTGGTCGACCTCCAGCTGGACGGCCTCGACGCCCTGGACCGGCTCGGCGAGTACCGGCACCGGCTGGAGGCGCTGGCGGCGGTGGAGCCGCTCCACGACGGCCTCCTCGACCGGCTGCTCGACACCACCGCCCTCGAAGCGGCACTCGGCGTGGTGGAGGCGCGCCGCGTGGCGGGGGACGACCCGGACCTCGACCTCGAGCGGGTCCGCCTGCTGCTCGAGCTCGGACACCGGGCTGAGGCGCGGCGGGCGCTGGATGCGGCGCGCTCGCGGTGGGGCGACCTGTACCGGATCGACCAGCTCGCGATCCAGATCGCCGTGGACGGGACGGACCGGACGGCGGCCCGCGCGGCGCTCGATGCGGCGCTGACCCACGCGCCCGCCAGCGTCGACCTGCGGACGCTCCTCTGGCGGTGGGGCGGTACGCCGTTCTTCGAGCGGTGGCGGACCGACGGCCTGGAGCTCGTGGAGAAGGCGCGCAGCTCGCCGCCGGAGGACGCCGACTCGGTTCTCGTGCTCGACCAGGCGGTGGAACGGGTGTTTCCTGACGGGTCGAGCCTCCACTACTACCACGGGATGACCCTGGCCCTGACCCCCCAGGGTGCCCGCCAGGCGGCGGTGCTCAACCTCCTCCCCGGCGCCGAGCTGCTCCGGGTCAGGATCCTCAAGAAGGACGGGCGGGTCATCGTCCCGTCGGACCTCTCGGCCCAGCCCGGCGGCGCCCTCTCCGAGGTCAAGGCCGGCGACGTGGTGGAGCAGGAGTACGTGGCCGCCATCGACCGGACCGGGGGCGCCATCCGGGGGCACATGTCGCCGTACATCTACCGGTTCGCCGACTCCGACAGGGCGTTCGGCCTCTCGGAGTACATCCTCCTCCACCCGCCGGACCTCGAGCTCGAGCTCGAGGGGAACCTGGACGGGGTCCAGCGGTCCGAATCGAAGGTGGGGGACCTCGTGGCGACCTCGTTCCGGGTGGACCAGGTCCCGCCGATCCCGCTCGAGCCGTTCTCGCCGCCCGCGCAGGAGCTCCTCCCGTGGGTGACCTACGGGTTCGGCGTCACGTGGGAGACCGTCGGGGACATCGTCCGGGACCGTGTGCTCGCGCTGATGCCGGGAAGCCCCGAGCTGACGGCGTGGAGCGAGCCCCTGCTGGCGGGACCCGCGTCGCTCGAGAGCCGGCTCCGGCGGCTCGTGGCCTCCCTCGTGGAGACCGTCGACCGCGGGAACGCCCTCCTCGACCCCTCGATGCCCGCCGGCGTCGCGTTCTCCCTCGGGCGGGGGAACCGCCTGGGGATCCTGCTGTCGGTGCTCCGGGAGAACGGCCTGGACACGGCGCTGGTGCTGACCCGCCCCCTGGCGTACGCCCGGACCCACCTCAAGGTGCCCGGGATGGACATCTTCGGCGTCCCGCTCCTCAGGGTCCGGCAGGCGGGCGAGACCGTCTGGATCGACCTGGCGGAAGAGACCGCCGGCGTGGGCCACATCCGGCCGGAGTTCCAGGGCAGCGACGGCCTGGTCCTCCCGATGACCGACCCGTCCGCGCCGTCGGGGTACCTTGAGACGCTGCCCCGGTTCCCGAACCCCGAGCTGGCCGAACGGCTCCGGCTCCAGGGCCGGATCGCCGCCGACGGGAGCGCCGACCTCGTGGTGGAGATCAACCTGCGCGGCCAGCGCGCCCGCCAGATGGTGGACGCCGTCCGGTCGCTGCCGGAGGACCGGGTGGCGATGCTGTACGAGCAGATCGCCTCGGGCCTGTTCACCGGTGCCAGCGACGTCCGGGGCGCCATCCTCGACCCGGACGGCAGCCCCCGGCTCTCCCTCTCGCTCCACGTGGACGGCGCCTGCGAGACCGGGACGGACGGCACCATGACCTGCACCGAGCTCAACCTCGCCAGGCCGCTCTCCGACGCCCTGGCCTCGCTGCCGGAGCGGCGGTTCCCGCTCGTCCTCCAGCTCCCGATCGTGCGCATCCAGGAGCTGCACCTCGAGCTGCCGGCCGGCTGGACCGTGGACCCCAAGCCCCGGAGACTCGAGGCCGAGTGGGGCACCCTCGACGAGACGCGCACCGTCCGCGACGGGACGCTCGACTCGGTGCTTCGCCTGACCATCCCAGCGCAGAAGGTCCCGCCGGAGCGGTACCCGGAGTTCGCCCGGTTCTGCCACGCCGTGGATGGGCTGATGATGCGGCCCCTCCGGATCGTCCGCCGGTGAACGGCGGGACACTTCGGTGCGAATGACGGGGACGCAGGAGGGGACGGTGATCGCCATGCACGGGCCGCTGGTCCGTGTCCAGGCGGGCGACGGGGTCGTGGTGGCCGCCGCCCGGCGGCGACTGGAATGGGAGGGTGGGCGCCCCGAGGCGGCGCGGCTCGTCGTGGGCGACCGGGTCGTCCTTGGAACCAGCGGTGGAGAACCGGTCATCGAGCGGGTCCGGCCGCGGCGGAACGCGCTGGTCCGGCGGGCCCCATCGTCCAGCCGGCCCCAGGTGCTCGCGGCGAACGTCGACCAGGCGCTGATCGTCACCGCCGCCCGGCGGCCCGCGCCGAACCGGCGGCTGCTCGACCGGTTCCTCGTGGCGTGCCACCACGCCGGGATCGAACCCGTCATCGCGATCAACAAGGCGGACCAGGGGCTCGATCTCGTGCGGGGGTGGATCGGCCTGTACGAGGCGCTGGAGTACCCCGTGCTCGTGGTCTCGGCCAGAACCGGACGGGACCTCGGGGCGGTCAAGCGGCGCCTTGCCGGCCGGACGACGCTGTTCTGCGGCCCGTCGGGCGCGGGGAAGTCCTCGCTGCTCAACGCGATCCAGCCGGGCCTGAAGCTTCGGGTCGGTGCGGTCTCCGAGGCGACGGGGAAGGGGCGGCACACGACCACCAGGGCGGAGCTCCTCCCGCTCGAGCTCGGGGGGTTCGTGGTGGACACCCCGGGCCTGAAGGAGTTCGGCCTGTGGAACCTGACGCGCTCCGAGCTCGTGGCGGCGTTTCCCGACATCGCCGCGCACGCCTTCGGGTGCCGGTTCCAGGACTGCACCCACCTCCACGAGCCGGACTGCGCCGTTCGCGAGGCGGTGGAGGCGGGGGACATCGACCAGGAGCGGTACCGCAGCTATGCCACCCTGCTCGAGGAGATCGTCTCCGGCGGCCGGTGAGACGTCACCTGGGGCCGAGCCCAGCGTACACGACGGGGAACAGGGCGTAGAACGCCATCGCCGGCGCCAGCTGGGCGAGGGCGACCTGGTCGAGGTTCGTGTGGGAGTGGATCTCGTCCGCCGGCCCGAACCCCACGGTGGGGATGCCGAACAGCCCCGCGGTGGTGCACCCCGTCGAGGAGAAGTCGGAACGGTGGAACTCCGGCTCGCGGCCGAGGACCCGGCGCGCCGCCTCCACAGCCGCCCGGACGGCGGGGTCCCCGCCCGGCGTCTCCCACGCCGGGAAAAACATGTCCGTCGGGTACTCCAGCCCGCGCCACGAGGCGTTCCCATACTGGAGGAGCCGGACATCTGCGCCCGCCGCGGCGGCCTCGGGCAGCTCCGCCAGCTCCGTCAGGACGGCCTCCCGCTCCTCGCCCACCGCCACGCGCCGGTCGAGGTGGATCACGCACCGGTCGGGTACGGCGGTCATGGCGGGCGACTCGCTCCGGATCTCCGTCACCGTCACCGATCCTGGGCCCGGGGCCCGGTCCTCCCCGGCGAGCCGCCGGTGGAGCCTGGCGACCCCCTGGACGATGGGGGCCATGGCGTAGACGGCGTTCTCGCCACGGTCGGGGTGGGCGCCGTGGGTCGAGACACCGGTGGTCTCGACCTCGAGCTCCATCCGTCCCCGCTGGCCGTGGCAGATCCGGAGGCGGGACGGCATGGCGATCACCACGGCCTCGGGCCGGAGCCCCTCCTCGCGGACGAGGTACTGCCAGGAGAGCCCCACGCACTCCTCGCCGAGGACCGTGGCCGTCAGCCAGAGCGTCAGCTCCTCCGGGATGCCATGCTCCCGGAGCATGGCCAGGCCGTGGACGAGGGCGGCCAGGCCGGCCTTCTGGTCCGAGGCGCCGCGGCCGTACAGCACGCCGTCCTGGATCACGCCGCGGAACGGGTCGAACTGCCACGCCGTCGGGTCGGTGATCCCCACCGTGTCGATGTGCGCGTCGAACGCCAGCACCCGGGGGCCCGATCCGAGCCGGCCGAGCACGTTGCCCATGGCGTCGATCCGGACCTCGTCGAAGCCGAGCTCCTCCATCTCCCGCACCACCCGCTCACACGCGAGCCGTTCGCCCCGCGACGGGGACGGGATCGAGATCAGATCCTTCAGGAAGGCGACGCACCCGGCCTCCCGCCCGCGGGCGAGCTCCGGAAACGCGGCCGAGATCCCATCCTTCGTTGTCCGTTTCCGACCCATCGGCAACTCCCATGAGAATCATTTCACAAACCGTAGTCTCCCGCAATACGGCCTCCGGAGAGGTCTTCCCTGCGACCTGGCGGGAGGTGGTGGTGCTCGGGCGATGAGGTCTGGAGGGTTGTGTGTGGTCTCGACGCGGCGGTAGCGTCCGTGAAAACACGAAAAGGGGACAGTGTTGGGCTTCCGTCAGCCGTGGCCAACCGGCGGCCGGCCCCCGCGCTGCGCGCGGGCTGCGCGCCTCGCCCGTGCGCTCCGGTGGGAGCGAGCTCCCCCCGGTTCGCCCGTTCGATGCGCTGGCGCCGCCTGCGGCGTCGCTGCCGGCCGCCGGTTCACCCCCCGGCGCACGGGCGGCGCCCGGCGCGGTGCGGTGGTATCCTTCCCGTCCCGAGGAGGTGCGGGCGTGAGCGACACGTTCTCCATTACGACGCCGATCTACTACGTCAACGACCTGCCGCACATCGGCCACATCTACACGACGGTGATGGCCGACATCTTCGCCCGGTACCACCGGATGGCCGGCCGGAGGGTCCGCTTCCTGACGGGGACCGACGAGCACGGGCAGAAGATCGAGCGGGCCGCCGCGGCGCAGGGGATCGAGCCCATCGCCCTGGCCGACCGGGTCGTGGAGCGGTACCACGAGCTCTGGAAGGAGTTGGGGATCTCCCACGACGACTTCATCCGGACCACCGAGCCTCGCCACCACCGGGCCGTCCACGAGATGATCCGGCGGATGCAGGCGAGCGGCGACCTCTACCAGGGCTCGTACACCGGCTGGTACTGCGCCGGGTGCGAGGCGTTCTACCCCGAGACGCAGCTCGTGGACGGGAAGTGCCCGGACCAGGGCCACCCCGTGGAGCGGCTCTCCGAGCCGAGCTGGTTCTTCCGGCTCTCGGCGTACCAGGACCGGCTGCTGGAGTGGTACCGCGAGAACCCGGACTGCATCCGGCCCCGAAGCCGGTACAACGAGGTGGTCCGGTTCGTCGAGGGGGGCCTCAACGACCTGTCGGTCTCCCGGACCTCGGTGCGGTGGGGCGTCCCCTGGCCGGGCGACCCGGACCACGTGGTGTACGTCTGGCTCGACGCCCTGACGAACTACGTCTCGGCGCTGGGGTTCGGCTCGGAGGACGACGGCCTCTTCCGGGAGTTCTGGCCCGCGGACCTCCACCTGGTGGGCAAGGACATCCTCCGGTTCCACTGCGTCTACTGGCCGGCGTTCCTGATGTCGGCCGGGCTGCCGCTGCCGCGGACGGTGTTCGGGCACGGCTGGTGGAAGACGGGCGAATCGAAGATGTCCAAGTCGCTGGGGAACGTGGTCCGGCCCGACGCCCACATCCGGCGGTTCGGTCCCGACGCCGTGCGCTACTTCCTCGCCCGGGAGATGACGTTCGGCGCCGACGCCTCGTTCTCCAACGAGGCGTTCGTCGAACGGTACAACGCGGACCTGGCCAACCACCTGGGCAACGCGGCCTCCCGGACGCTCTCCATGATCGGCCGGTTCCTCGGGGGCACCATGCCCGCCGCCGGGAGCGAGGGCGTCCTCCCGGAACGAGCCGCGGAGACCGTGGCGGTTTACCGCGAGCGGATGGAGGCGCTGGAGCCCAACCGGGCGCTGGAGGCGGTGTGGGCGTTCCTGGCGGACCTCAACGGGTTCATCCAGGAGCGGCAGCCATGGGCCATCGCGAAGGGCGGGGAGACGGCCCGGCCCGAGCTCGAGGCGGTGCTTGGCACGGCCGCGGAGAGCCTGCGGATCACCTCGATCCTGATCGAGCCGTTCATGCCGCGGATCGCGGCCGCCCTCCACGAGGCGATGGGCTCCCCATCCACGCCCCGCGACCTGGACGGCGGCGCACGGTGGGGCCTCCTGGCCGGCGGCGCCACCATCGGGAAGCCGAAGCCGTTGTTCCCCAGGGTCGACCTCGAGGAGTTCGTCAAGGAGCTGGAGATGGAGCAGCAGAAGGACAGCAAGACGCCGGAGAAGAAGGACGAACGGCAGGAACGGACGATCACCATCGACGAGCTGGCGAAGGTGGAGCTGAAGGTCGGTGTAGTGCTCGAGGCGGAGCGGATCCCGAAGTCGAAGAAGCTGCTGAGGCTCCGGGTCGACCTCGGCGAGGAGGAGCCGCGCCAGATCGTCGCGGGGATGGCGGACTCCTACGAGCCCGAGGCCATGGTGGGCCGGCGCGTTGTGGTGGTGGCCAACCTCAAGCCCGCGAAGCTCATGGGGGTCGAGTCCCAGGGGATGATCCTGGCCGCCGATATCGGGGGGAGGGCGTTCCTCCTCTCGCCCGACGGCGAGGTTCCGCCCGGCACGACGGTCCGGTAGGGGATCGCCCCCCGGCGGCGGGCCGGAATACGACCCGGGCCTTCCATGTTGCTCCGGCACGGAAGTTCCGGCATCATTGCCGGACCAGACGTGTGGAGGTTCCCGATGTCCGAGAGTCGTCCCGCCGTTCCCGGTGTCATCCTGTCCATCCTCGCCGCCGCAATCCTGGCGGCCGGTCCATCGCACGCCGCAGAGGCCAAACCGGCGCCCGGCCGGCCCGAGGCCGTGATCGGCCACGGGGAGCCCTTGGTCATCGTCCCGGACCTCTCCGAGGCGGTCGAGGTCGGGAACGAGCGGATCTGGAGCCGCGTGGTCACGGTGAAGGGCGCCTCGTTCCTCAAGCTCCACCTCGTCGGTGTGGACCTCGCTCCGGGGGACCGCCTCGACGTCCTCTCGCCGAGCGGCCGGCTCGTGGACCGGATCGAGGGGCGCGGCCCCCGGGACCGCGGGACGTTCTGGACGCTGTCGGTGTTCGACGAGACGCTCGTCCTCGAGCTCCACACCACCCGCCGGTACCCCGACCGGCCGCCGTTCCGGGTGGACATGGCGCTCGTGGGCGATCCGGAGGCCCTCGAGGTGATGACGGGCGGCCGGTCGATCTGCGACCCGCCGGACTTCCAGGACGCGATCTGCTTCCAGAACGATGCCGGCAAGTGGCACAACGTCATGGCCTCCGTGGGCGTCATGACCGCCGGCGGCGACCCGGTCTCGGGACTGTGGTGCTCCGGAGCCAACGTCTCGCCGCTCAACTACGTCATGACGAACCAGCACTGTATCGAGGACCAGGCCAAGTGTGAGAACTCCGAGTTCGTGTTCAACCACTACCGGACGGTTTGCGGCGACTCGAGCTCGGCGCTGAGCGAGCCCGTCTCGTTCCGGTGCGACCAGCTCGTGGCCGTCCAGCCGTTCGACGACTGCGAGCCCACCACTGCGACGCTGGACTTCGCCCTGAGCTCCGTGATCGGGGACCCGACATCGCAGTTCGGATACGTGGAGCCCGACCCGGCGGCCCTGACCTCGGGTGAGGCGATCTACATCGTCCAGCACCCCAGCGGCAGGCCCCACGAGATCACCGAGGGCGACGGCGCCAACGTCGTGGTGGACGGCCACACGCTCCGGTACTACGACACCCTGGACACGGAGCCCGGCAGTTCCGGCTCACCGATTTTCCGCACCGCCGACAACCGGATGGTCGGCCTGCACCACTGCGGGGGCTGCGACACGGCCGGCACGGGCAACCGCGGGATGCTGATGGCGGACATCTACCCGGAGATCGAGCAGTACCTGTGCACGGCCGACCTGTCGCTCCGTGCCTCGTCGTGGAGCGACCTCCAGGAGGTCGAGGGGAACGGCGACGCGGTGATGGACCCCGGCGAGACGTGGAGCTTCCTGCCCGCGGTCCGAAACGCCGCCTGCTCCCAGGATGCGACGGCCGTCGCCGCCGACATCGTCCTCTCCACGGCCAGCGCCGGGAACGCGACGATCGGCGGCACCCCCGTTCAGTTCGGCGACGTCCCGGCCTCCTCGGGCGCCCCGGCCGCGGCCCCGGTCACCGTCGCCATCGCCGCGGACTTCCCCTGCGAGGGCGAGCTCGTCCTCGACCTGGAGAACCTGACCGCGTCGAACGGCGGCCCGTTCGACGACGTGCCCGGCTACTTCCGGCACGCCGTGGGCGAGGTGGTCCACACCACGCTGCTGTTCGAGGACTTCTCGGGCGGGATCCCGTCGGACTGGACGGTGGTGGACGGCGGCACCCAGCCCGACCCGCCGACCCAGCCCACAACGTGGACCACCGACGCGACGGACAACTCGGGCAGCGTCGGCCTGACGGCCCCGTTCGCCATCGCCGACTCCGACGGCCTCGGCAGCGGCTACACCATGGACGAGCAGCTGATCACCCCGGAGGTCGACTGCACCGGCTACCAGACGGTGGAGCTCCAGTTCGCCCACGTCTTCAAGTACTACTCGGGAGGCGGCGCGGAGGTCGGTGACGTGGACGTGCGCTCGTCGGCGACCGGCGGCGCCTGGGTGAACGTGGTCTCGTACTCCGGTGCGAGCGCCAGCGGCACGGTGCGGCTGGACATCACCGCCCAGGCCGCCGGCCAGACCGACGTCCAGGTGCGGTTCCACTACCACGACGCCTCGTACGACTGGTACTGGGCCGTGGACGACATCGAGGTCCTCGGCGACAACGGCGCCGTCTGCAACCCGTGGAACCCGGCGCCGGCGGCGGCGATCGACGGCCCCGTCCGCGTCTGCGCGGGAACGCCCGTGACGTTCACCGACGCCTCCACGGGCGCCACGTCGTGGGCGTGGGACTTCGACGGGGACGGCACCGTAGACTCGACGGACCAGAACCCGCCGGCTCACACCTACACCACGCCGGGAACCTACACCTGCCGGCTGACGGCCTCCAACGGCCACGGCTCCGACACCGCCGAGATCACCGTGACCGTCATCGGGGCGACCAGCGCCGTGGCGGGCGACGCCGACGGCGACGGCGCGTTCGACGCCCGGGACCTGGCGGCCGCCATCGCCGAGCTCGCGGACGGCGACGGCCAGGCGACGGCGGACCGGTGCGGCGACTTCGCCACCACCGACCGGGTCGATGCCGACGGCGATGGGACGATCGAGGTGGAGGACCTCACGGGACTCCTGCCCGGGCTGTTCGGCTGATCCCGGAACCGCTCAGCGCCCGGTGACGGCGGCTCCACCGGGTGGCAGCACGCGCCACCCAGGCCCGCACGGCTCGAGACGGAACCCGAACCGGGACCGGAGCTCGGCCAGGCGGTAGTACGGCTCCCACCCGTCGGCCAGCACCACCGGCGCGGGAGCGGCGCCCGCCGCGTAGACCACGGCGGTTCCGAGCCCGACAGCGGCGACCCGGGAGATCGAAGACACGCCCCATCATAGCCCGCCCACGGCCTCCCCTTGGCCGGTCCTCCCCGCACGCACGCCGCTCTGCTACGCTGGCCCCGTGATCCCCAGGACGCTCCCGGCCGCTCTCCTCGCGGGGTGCCTGCTCCTTCCGGTGCCGGCGCACTCCACGGATCCGCTCCCCCGCCACGACCCCGCCCGGCACGCGGTGGACGCCGAGGCGCTGGAGGCCGGGCTCGATGCGTTCGCCGCCATCGACGGCGCCCTGGCCATGGTGGTGGTCCGCGACGGGGCGGTGGTCGGCGAGCGGTACACCGACGGGAACCCCGCCGCCCTCCGGTACGACTGGTCCGTCACCAAGAGCGTCACCTCGCTGCTCGTTGGGACCGCCATCGGTCACGGCCTGCTCTCCGGGACCGGCGCGCGGATCGGCGACGTCCTCCCGCCGGACTACCGCCCGGAGGTCCCGGCGAAGGCGGCCATCACGGTGGGGCACCTGCTGACCATGACGTCGGGGCTGGAGTGGGACGAGGAGGCCGACGTGGTCCTCTGGTTCCACGCCCCGGACCCGCTGGCCGACATCCTCAACCGCCCCCTCCAGTCGTGGCCCGGAACGGAGTTCGTGTACGACACGGCCGCATGCCACATCCTGTCCGGCGTCCTCGGGTGGGTGACGGGGATGGACGAGGCCGAGTGGGCCCGGCGGACCCTCTTCGCCCCCCTCGGCATCACCGACTGGCGGTGGGACCGCGACCCGCAGGGACGGGCGTTCGGCGGTCACGGCCTCGCCCTCCGGACCGACGATGCCGCAAAGCTGGGCGTCCTCGCCCTCTCCGGCGGCCGCTGGCACGGCCGGGCCGTCGTCCCGGAGGCGTGGATCGCGCGGAGCACCACGGTCCGCATCCCGCTGGGCGCCCGGTTCGGGCCGCTGGAGCGGATCGACTACGGCTACCTGTGGTGGACCGACCGGAGCCTGGCGCACCCGGTGTTCACGGCGTGGGGCTGGGCCGGGCAGTTCGTCTTCTGCGTCCCGGTCCTCGAGCTCGTCGTGGCCGCCAACTGCGCGCCGGACCGGCCCACCTGGGAGGAGGCGAACCGTGTCGAGGCGGCCGTGCTCGACGTGATCGTCCACCGGATCGTGCCCGCCGCCCGTCCCCGGCGGCACGGTCCGCGAAGGCCGGGCGGCCGGACCGGCAGGCCCCGGGCGCACGGGCTCCGGTAGAATCCCCCGGTGCGCGTCCGCCTGCTCCACCTCTCGCCGCGGCCTCTCGACACCGTCGTCGCCGCCGCCCGCACCTGCTACTCGCCGGAGCTCCTGACGGCGGAACGGGTGGCCGCGGACGGCGTGGACGACCCCGCCGCGCGCCGGAGGGCCCTGGAGCGGCGGGATCGGCTGGCCCGCTCGGTGCTCGAGGCCGGCCACCTGACCACGTGGCAGCACACGCACCTCCATCTCGCGATCGAGGGGGTCAGCCGCCTGGCCCTCTGGTGCTTCCTCCACGCGCACCCGTTCTACAACTCCGAGCAGGTCTCCCAGCGGTACGTCCCGGTGGACCGCGGCTCGGTCCACGTGCCCCCCGCCCTCGGAGGCGCGGCGCGGGAGCGGTTCCTCGAGGCCGTGGACGCGGCCCACACGGCGTACCACGAGCTGACGGCGCTGCTCGAGCCTGTGGCGGAGCGGCGGATCCTGGCGGGCCGGCCCGCCTGGGGCCGTCCTGTCCACCGGCGGCGGCTGGAACGCGCCCGGGCGCGCGCCGCGAGGGAGGTGGCCCGCGCGGTGCTGCCCCTGGCCACCACGGCGAACCTCCACCACACCGTGTCGCTCCTGACGGCGCTGCGCTACCTCCGCGCCGCGCCCCACCCCGACGCGCCCGGGGAGATCGCCGAGTTCCAGGGCCGGCTCCGCGACGGGATCATCCGGGCGGCGCCCGAGCTGGAGCCGTTCCTGCCCCGCCCCGTTCCGGCTCCTGCCGGCCCGGAGGGCGGCTCCGGCGGCGGCGCGGCCCTCCGCCGGGAGCTCGACGCCCTCCTCGCGGGCCGGACGACCCGGCTCCTCCCCGGGGCGGAACCGCTCGAGGCCGGCCTGGCCCGGGCCGTCCGGACCGTCCTCGGCCGGACGGAGGGGGAGCTGCCCGACGCCGAGGCGGTGCGCCTCGTCCTGGACCCCGGCCGGAACCCCCTGCTGGCGGACACCCTCAACCTGACGACCGTCGATCCCGTGTCCCGGGCGCTCCAGCAGGTCCAC
Source organism: Thermoanaerobaculia bacterium (assembly GCA_027067575.1). Lineage (GTDB taxonomy): Bacteria > Acidobacteriota > Thermoanaerobaculia > Thermoanaerobaculales > Sulfomarinibacteraceae > JAMOVQ01. Next base: position 27,159 of record JAMOVQ010000115.1, read on the forward strand.
GTGCGGTTCGCGACCCGGCTCTCGCTGGCCGCCGACAGCCAGAACCAGCGCCACCGGATGGTGCCCGGCGCCCGTCCCGTGCTGGGCCGGGTCGTGGACGATGCGCCCGACGTCGTGGTGCCCGCCCTCGTCGCGGACGAGCCCGAGGCGTCCCGGGTGTTCGCCGGGGCGGTGGAACGGGCGTGGGAGTCCATCCAGTGGCTCCGGCGCAACGGTCCCGACCCCGCCCTCGCCCTCTACCTGCTCCCCAACGCCACCGCGGTGCGGATCACCGAGTCCTCCGACCTCGCCGCGTTCCACCACAAGATGCGGATGCGGCTCTGCTGGAACGCCCAGGAGGAGATCCGCCGGATCGCGTGGGAACAGGCGATGCAGGTCCGCGAGGCCGCGCCCGTCGTGGGGGGGTTCCTGCTGCCCCCGTGCACGATCCGCCGGCTCGCCGGCGCCACACCGTACTGCCCGGAGGGGGACCGGTTCTGCGGCACGCCCGTCTGGCGGCTCGGCCTCGAGGCGCAGGAGCCGCCCGCGCCCCGGTGACCGCAGGCCCGCTCAGGCCTCGCCGCCGGTCCAGCGGGCGGTCAGCTCGTGCCACCGTCCCTGGGCCTTGAGGATCAGCTCGGCGACCTCCCGGACCGCGCCGCGCCCCCCCACGCTCCCGCAGACGTGGTCGCACGCCACGGCCACCTGCGGCTCGGCGTCCGCCGGGCACGCGGCGAACCCGGCACGCTGGAGCATCGGCATGTCCGGCAGGTCGTCCCCCATCGCCGCGATCGCCTCGTCCCCGACCCCGAGGATCCGCTCGATCTCGTCGAGGTCGGCGGCCTTGTCCCGGGAGCCCTGGATGACGAGTTCGTCCCGCACCCCCAGCTCACGGCACCGGATCCCCACCGCCTCGCTCCGGCGGCCGGAGATGACGGCGACCTCGATCCCCGCGCGCAGGATAAGGTGGACGGCGAGGCCGTCCCGGACGCTGAACCGCTTGGCGGCTTCCCCGTGCGGACCGTAGACGAGGACCCCGTCGGTCAGCACCCCGTCCACGTCGAGGACGAGACACCGGATGCGCTCGAGGCGCTCGCGGATCTCCGCAGGCAACCGTGCCGGCATGTGGGCATGGTACCCGCCCCCGTCCGGCCCGTCCACCACGGCGGAAGCGAAGGCCGCTTCGCCCTGCTCCGGTCCGAGCCGCCCGGACGGGGCACCTGCCTCGGCTCCCCTCCCCCAGGAACCGGACGAGGGGATGGAAACCGCACTTCCAGCCGCCCATGGTCCTTGACGCGCTGAGCCAACCCTGGAGCAGGAAACAGACGGCGCCCCCTGTTCGAGAGCATCCCGGGGGAGCCGCGCACGCGGCGCCCGGCCGCGAACGCGCCCCAACGAAGCGATGAGGGGCCGCGCGGATCGTGCCCCGGGGCCGTTCCCGCAAGGGCGCGAGGAGGAGCTGACCTGGCGGTCGTGACGACGAAGCGTCCGCGGCGGGGGCGGTCCCGGGGTGCGAGACTCGCGGCCCCGTTCATCCAAAGTCGATGACTCGACCGCCCTCCAACGAAGCCCAGGCGGCCGGCAGCGACGCCGCAGGCGGCGCCAGCGCGTCGCACGGGCGGTCCGGGGGGAGCAAGCTCCCACCGGGACGCGCGGGCGAGGCGCACAGCCCGCGCGAAGCGCGGGGGCCGGCTGCCGGTTCGCTTGCGCCGTGGCCGGGGTGAGGCCGATCCAGGGCTTCGATCGGCTCGCCACGTGCGGGTGGCGCGAGGGGACTCGGCGTGCCGGTGTGGCGGGCGGGGCCGGATTCTGCGATAATCCGCCCTCGCACGGGAAAGGAGCCATCGGGCATGAGCATCAGCCAGATCGCACGGACCATCCGCACTTCGGCGACCCTGCGGCTCAACGAGACCGCTGCGGTGCTGCGGCAGAAGGGCGAGCCGGTCATCCACCTGGGAGGCGGCGAGCCGAAGGGACGCGCCCCCATCGAGGCCGTCACGGCGGCCGCCGCGCTGCTGGACTCGGGCGAGGTGCGCTACACCCCGGCCGACGGGATCGTGCCGCTCAAGCAGGCGATCATCCGGTACACGGAGGAGTTCTACGGGCGGCTGGTGGCGCCGGAGAACGTCATCGCCTCGGGCGGGGCCAAGCAGGCGATCTACGTGGCGCTCCAGGCGGTGCTCAACCCGCAGGAGGAGGTCATCTTCCCCGCGCCGTACTGGGTCAGCTACCCGGAGATGGTCAAGCTGCTCGGCGGCGTCCCCGTCCCGGTGCTGCCCGAGGACGGGACGTTCCACCCGAGGCTCAAGGACATCGAGGACCGGGTGACCTCCTACACCCGCGTCATCATGATCAACAGCCCCAACAACCCGACGGGCGTCATGTACTCGGAGGAGTTCATCCACGAGATCGTGGACTTCTGCGAGCGCCGCGGGATCTGGCTGATCATGGACGACATCTACCACCGGCTGATCTTCGACGGCCGGCGGCCGGTGTCGGCGTACGCCCACACCTCGAAGGACGTGGACTCCAGCCGCCTGATCGTGGTCAACGGCGTCTCCAAGCAGTACGCCATGACCGGTTTCCGGATCGGCTGGGCCGTGGGCCCGAAGGAGCTGATCCGCGTGATGCGGGACATCCAGGGGCACCAGACCTCCGGGCCCTCGGCGCTGCTCCAGTGGGCGGCCGTGGGTGCGCTCAAGGGGATCCAGTCGTCGGTGGACTCCCTGCGGCTGACGCTGGAGAACAACCGCAACGTCATGATGGATCGGCTGAACGCGTTCGACGGCGTCCACGTGACGAGGCCCGACGGGACGTTCTACTGCTTCGCCGACTTCTCCAACTACGAGAAGGACTCGGAGAAGCTGTCCGAGCTGCTGCTGGAGAAGGTCCGGGTCGTGACGGTGCCGGGCAAGGAGTTCGGCCTCGACGGGCACCTCCGGCTCTCGTACTGCGGCTCGATCAAGGAGATCACCGAGGGGATCGAGCGGATCAAGTGGGTGCTCGACCCCAACGCCCCCAACGAGCTGTACATCGGCGAGCGCAAGCTTGTGAGGGACTGGACATGAGCAGCTGGTTCGAGATCGATTCGCCCGCGTCGGCCCACGCCGGGGAGCTGGCCTCCGAGTACGGCCTGTCCCACCACGGCCTGATCCACCTGGACCGCGTCTACTGGAACCTGCCCGAGGCGGCGCTCATCGAGGAGGTGATCTTCCGCAAGGAGGGGAGCCTCCTCCAGGGCGGGCCGCTGGTGGTCAGCACGGTGCCGCACTCGGCCCGCGCCGCCCAGGACAAGTTCATCGTCCACGAGGACACCACGGCGGACGACATCTGGTGGGGCGAGTACAACCGCCCGTTCTCCCGGGACAAGTTCCACGCCCTCCTCGGGCGCGTCCAGGCGTACCTCCAGCGCGAGGACGTCTTCGTGCAGGACTGCGCCGCGGGCGCCGACCCCGAGTACCAGCTCCCGGTCCGGATCATCACGGAGCGCGCGTGGCACGCCCTGTTCGCCCGCACCATGCTGCTCAAGCTCGAGCGTCGCGAGGCGATGCAGAAGCACGTGCCCGGCTTCACGCTGATCGACGTGCCCGGGTTCCACGCCGACCCGCGGATCGACGGGACCCGGACCGGTACGTTCATCGTCGTCAGCTTCGCCGACCGGATGGCGCTGATCGGGGGGACGGGGTACGGCGGCGAGATCAAGAAGACGATCTTCTCCGTCCTCAACTTCCTGCTGCCGGACCAAGGGGTACTCCCCATGCACTGCTCGGCCAACGTGGGTCCGGACGGCGACGTGGCGCTGTTCTTCGGGCTCTCGGGGACGGGCAAGACGACCCTCTCCGCCGACCCGCGGCGCCGCCTGATCGGCGACGACGAGCACGGCTGGTCCGACGAGGGTGTCTTCAACTTCGAGGGCGGCTGCTACGCCAAGGTGATCCGGCTCTCCGCCGAGCACGAGCCCCAGATCTGGGACGCCGTCCACCGGTTCGGCGCGATCCTGGAGAACGTGGTCTGGGACCCGGCGTTCCGCGAGATGGACCTGGAGGACGACCGGTTCACCGAGAACACCCGGGCCGCCTACCCGCTGCACTTCATCCCCAACGTGGTGCCGGAGAAGAGGGTGGCCTCCCACCCGAAGAACGTCATCCTGCTGACCTGCGACGCCCAGGGGGTGCTGCCGCCCATCGCCAGGCTCTCCCCCGAGCAGGCGGTCTACCACTTCATCTCAGGGTATACCTCCAAGATCGCCGGCACCGAGGTCGGCCTGGGGATCGAGCCGGAGATCACCTTCTCGGCCTGCTTCGGTGCGCCGTTCATGGTCCGGCACCCGTTCCACTACGCGGACATGCTCCGCGGCCGGATGGAGCGCCACGGCGCCACCTGCTGGCTCGTCAACACCGGCTGGGTCGGCGGACCGTTCGGGATCGGCCGGCGGATCTCGATCCGCCACACCCGCGCGCTGCTCGACGCCGCCCTGGACGGCCGGCTGGCCGGCGTGGAGTACCGGAAGGACCCGGTGTTCGGGTTCGATGTGCCGCTCTACTGCCCGGGCGTGCCCGACGACGTGCTCCGGCCCTCGACCTCGTGGGGCGACCGGGAGGCGTACTGGAAGCGGTACGACGCGCTGGCTGCCCGGTACGTCGAGAACTTCAAGCTGTTCGCCGACGGCGTGCCGGAGGAGGTGCTGGCGGCCGGCCCGCGGCGGCTCCACGGCAGCGTCCCGGAGGAGTAGGGGGCATCAGGAGGGCAGCGGCGCGCCGGCCGGCCACCGGGACGCCACGTCTTCGGGCAGCGGGGCGGTGACCGTCAGCGGTTCGCCGGTCCGCGGGTGGGGGAGCCGCAGCCGGAAGGCGTGCAGCAGCGGCCGCGGCGCCGTGCCGCGCCCCGCGCCGTACAGCACGTCGCCCAGCACCGGGAACCCCGCGTGGGCCAGGTGGACCCGGACCTGGTGGGTGCGTCCCGTGACGAGGGTGCACGCCACGGCCGCCCGCCCGTCCGCGCGGCCGAGGACGCGGACCCGGGTCACCGCCTCGCGGCCCCGCTCCGCCACGGCGAACCGCCAGGCGTGGCCGCGGTCCCGGGCGATGGGCGCCTCGATCACCGTCTCGTCGAACGGCGGCTCCCCCTCGACCACGGCGAGGTAGAGCCGCTCCACGGCGCCGGCGTTCCACGCCGCCTGGAGCGCCGCCGCGGCCCGGCCGTGGCGGGAGAACAGCAGGACGCCGCTGGTGAGCCGGTCGAGCCGGTGGACCAGGTGCAGCTCCGGGCGCCGGCCCTCGGCGGCGGCGAGCTGGAGCAGCAGCCGCACGTCGCAGGACAGGTCGCCCGGGTCCCGGCGTTCGGCCGGCTGGGAGAGAACCCCCGCGGGCTTGTCCACGGCGACGATCCACCGGTCCTCGTGGAGGATCGAGACGGGGGGCGTCTCCGGCCGGGCCGGGACCCCGAGCTCACCGTGGGGGCGGAGCACGTCGATCACGTCGCCGGTCCGGACCGGCCGGGAGAGCACGCGGACCGCCTTCCCGTTGCGCCAGACGAGCCCGGCCCCCGCCAGGGCGCGGGCGCGGCGGCGCGAGAGGGCCGTGGCCTGGGCCAGGTGGACGTCGAGCCGTCCGCCGTCGTGCTCCGGCGTCACCACGAGCCGGGTGGGCCCGCCGGGCTCCAGCGGGGCGGCGCCGTCGCCGGGGGCCACGGCTCAGAGCTCCGGCTTCTCGGGGCGGGTCGCCGGGAGCGCGCGGGTCCGGGCCCAGGAGCGGATCGCCTTGATCTGCTCCTCCATGGTCCGGGAGAGCGGGATCGTCCGGCCGAGGGTGGCCAGCATCAGGTTCTGGGTCACCGGTTCGCCCTTCGAGTGGGCGGCGATCCGCGCCGCGGCCACCGCCTGCTCGATCTCCGCGCCGTTCCAGCCCCGGGTGGCCGAGGCCAGGAGGATCAGGTCGAACGCGGAGGGATCGATCCCGTGGCGGCGCATGTGGATCGTCAGGATCTCCTTGCGCTCCTGGTCGTTGGGCAGGTCGACGAAGAACACCTGGTCGAAGCGGCCCTTGCGGATGATCTCCGCGGGCAGCAGGTGGATCCGGTTGGCCGTGGCGGCGACGAACACGTCGGCCCGGTGCTCCTGCATCCAGGTCAGGAACGTCGAGAAGATCCGGGTCAGGGAGCCGCTCTCCCCCTCGTGGTACCCGGCGACGCCCATCTCGATCTCGTCGATCCACAGCACCGCCGGCGCCACGGACTCCACGGCCTGGAGCGCCCGGTGGAACACCCACTCGGGGGAGCCGCCGACTCCCGAGAACACGAGGTTCATGTCGAGCCGGAACAGCGGCAGCTTCCACTCCTGCGCGATCACCTTGACTGCCAGGCTCTTCCCGCAGCCGGACATCCCCATCAGCAGCACGCCCCGGGGCACGGGCAGCCCTTCGGCCCGGGCCTCGGGCCGGAACAGGTCCTTCCGTTCGGTCACCCACTCCTTGAGCTGGTCGAGGCCGCCGAGCGCTGCGAGCCCGGCGTCCGGCGGGACGAACTCGAGGATCCCCTCCTTGCGCGTGATCTGCTCCTTCTCCGACAGGACCTCGGCGATGAACCGGTCGTCCAGCGTCTCGTGGCGGTCCAGGAGCCGGCGGAGCAGGTGGTCCACCTCGGTCAGGGAGAGCCCCTTGAGCGACGACACCAGCGTCTCCACCTCGGCCCGGGGGACGTCCCGTCCGGCCAGGCGCGCCTCCACCACGGCCCGGAGCTCGGCCTCGTCCGGGAAGAGCGACACGACCACGTAGGAGACGGGCCGCAGCAGCACGGGGACCTCGGCCGTGGTGGTCAGCAGGAACAGGAACCGCCCGGTCCCGCGGATCGCCATGGCCGTGTCCCTCAGGCGCCGCAGCACCCGCCGGTCGCCGATCATCCCCGAGAGGTCCTTGAACAGGTACATCGCCCGGGGGCCCTCGGAGGCGACCCACGCGAGCGCCTCGAGGGGGTCGTCGCTCCCCGGTCCCACCCCCCCGGTGAACCCGTCGACGCAGTTCCAGGTGTGGACCGGCAGCGGCTCCGGGCGCGCCCTCGAGCCGATCCGTTCCAGGAGCCGCGCCATCCGCTCCTCCTCGGGGCTGACGAGGAACACCAAGGGGTACGCCGACGCGAGGGCCGTGTGCAGCTGCTCGAGAGCCGTTCGCATGGCCCCGATTCTACGACATCCGGCGCCGGAGGCCCGGATCCACCGCCAAGGGAAAGG
>JAMOVQ010000116.1 GCA_027067575.1 Thermoanaerobaculia bacterium
GGGTACATGATCCGCGACCGGGCGCGCAGCTCGTCGCGGTCGACCTCGCGCTCGGCGACGAAGCGGACGACGAGGTGGTAGTGGTTGCCCATGATGCAGAACGCCGCCACGTCGCAGAAGTAGATGGAGGCGAAGTGTTTGATGGTTGCGATGAGCTGGCGCTGGGCCAGGGGCGAGGCCAGCGGCAGCTCGCCGCGGCGGGAGGGCACCCGGCTGTACAGGTGGTACCAGGTGTCCACGTGGGAGAACTTGAGACGGGGCATCCGGGGCATGGTGTGCCTCCTTTGGGTTGTGATGGGAACAGGGTAGGGCGGGGAGGGGAGGTTGTCAAGAGAAAAACAGTGTCCCTTTATATGCGTTGCCGGTGTGGCGGGGAGAGTGGTACGGTCACCCCGTGGCTCGGTTCGGGATTCGGCGGTCTCTCGCGGCGGGCGCCCTGGTTCTGGGCGCGGCGCTCGCCACGCTCCTCCCGGCGGGTTGCCGGAAGGGCCGCCCCGCGATCCGGAACGTGGTGCTGATCAGCCTGGACACCACGCGGGCGGACCATCTGGGGTGCTACGGCGCCACGACCGGGGCCACGCCGCACCTCGACGCGCTGGCGGCGTCGGGCACGCGGTTCGAGCGGGTCGTCTCGCCCGTGCCGATCACCCTGGCGGCCCATGCCTCCATGCTGACGGGGCTCGTCCCGCCGGCCCATGGGGTCCACGACAACATGAACTACCGCCTCCGGCCCTCGGTGACGACGCTGGCCGAGGCCCTCTCGGCCCACGGCCTCCGGACGGCCGGGTTCGTCAGCGCCTTCGTCCTCGACCACCGGTTTGGGCTCGCTCAGGGGTTCGGGACGTGGGACGATACGTTCGACGAGGCGATCCGGACCGACTTCGGGGTGGAGCGCCGCGGATCGGAGACGGCGGCCCACGCCGTGCGATGGCTCGAGGCCCACGCCACGCGGCCGTTCTTCCTGTTCGTCCATCTGTACGACCCCCACGCGCCGTACGACCCGCCGGAGCCGTTCGCGGGTCGGTTCCCCGACAACCCCTACACGGGGGAGATCGCGGCGGCCGACGCGGCGGTGGGGACCGTGCTCGACGCCCTCGACTCGCTGGACCTGCGCCGCTCCACCCTCGTGGTGATCGCGGGGGACCACGGGGAGATGCTCGGCGAGCACGGCGAGCCGACCCACACCTACTTCGTCTACCGGTCGGCGATCCGCGTGCCGCTGCTCGTCGCCGGGCCGGGGGTCCCGGCGGGCCGGACGGTGGCCACGGAGGTCGGGCTCGTGGACATCGTCCCGACGGTCTGCGGCCTGCTCGGCGTGGAGCCGCCCCCGGACCTGGACGGCCGAGACCTCTCGCCGTGGCTGACCGGCTCCCCTCCCGACGAGGACGCCACGCCGTACTACACCGAGAGTGTCACGCCGACCCGGTACGGCGCCAACCCGCTCCTGGGCGTCGTCGCGGGCCGGTGGCAGTACATCCGTACCACCCGCCCCGAGCTGTACGACCTCGAGGCCGACCCGGGGGAGACCCGCAACCTGTTCGACCCGCACTCCGACACGGTGCGCCGGCTCCAGGGGGCGCTCACCCGCTTCCTCGGACGCCGCTCCGCCGCGGCCCTGGCCTCCCACGCCACGCTCGGCAGGGACGAGGAGGCCCGGCTCCAGTCGCTCGGGTACCTGGGCGGCGGCGTGGCCGACGACCTGACCATCGACCCGGACCGGCCGGACCCCAAGGACCTGATCGGGCTCCACGCCAACAACCAGCGGGCGATCGCGGCGGTCTCCGCCGGGCGCCTCGACGAGGCCGAGCGGCTGTACCGGCGGATCCTCCGGGAGCATCCGGGGTTCGTCGAGGCCACCATGGGGCTGGCCCGGGTCGCCATGGCCCGCGAGCGGTGGGCCGAGGCGGTCCCGCTCCTGGAACAGGTGCTCCGGACGGCGCCGGACCAGTACCAGGCGCGGTACGACCTCGGCGTCGCCCTGACGCGGCTCGGGCGTCTGGACGAGGCGGTGGAGGCGTTCCGCCAGGCCGTTCCCCACGACCCCCAGCCGCCCGACGCTCTGGTCAACCTGGGCCGGGCGCTCCGGAAAGCCGGCCGGCCCGGGAAGGCGGCCCAGGTCCTCGAGCGCGCCGTGGCGATGCGGCCGGGCGACGCCGGGCTCGGGTGCGAGCTGGCCGAGTGCCTGGCCGTGGCAGGGCGGACTGGCGAGGCCCGGACCCGCATGGAGACGCTGGCCACGGCCCACCCCGGGGATGCCCGGGTGCTGTTCGACCTGGCCCAGGTTCGGCTCCGGACCGGCGACGCCCCGGGCGCGGTGGAGGCGCTCCGGTCGATGCTGGCCACGGCGCCCGGTGACACGGCCATGCGCCGCCGCGCCGAGGCGCTCCTGGCCTCCGAGGGCCGGCGCGACCTGCTCCCGGCCGTGCTGGGTGGGGCGGAAGAGGCGGTCGCGGACGAACCGGCCGCCGCCCGGGCGGCGCGGCTGGCACGCTCCGGACGGCTCGACGAGGCCGAGGCGCTCCTCAGGAAGCACCTCGACCGCCATCCGGACGATGCCGGGGCGTGGCTCGACCTCGGGATGATCGCTCTGACGCGCCACGGTGTGCCCGGCGGCCTCGACGAGGCCGTGCCGCTGTTCGAGAAGGCCGTGGCCCTCGACCCGTCCCTTCCCGAGGCCCACCTCAACCTGGGGATGGCGTGGGCACGGCTGGGCCGCACGGACGACGCCCGGCGCGAGCTCGAGACCGCCCTCCGCCTGGCCCGCTCCGCCGGCCGGAACACCCTCGCCCGCCGCGCGGCCGCCGCCCTCGCGGCCCTCCCGGACGGCGCCGGCACGGCGCGGGACCCCGGGCCCTGACCGCGCCCGGCCGGCGAACACCCCCGGTCCACCACCCCCCCCCGCGCATCGCCTCCGGCGCCCGTTTCGCGGTAGACTGGCGGCGAGGAGGCCGAGGTGGGAGCGAACCCGGAGGCGCCCAGACCGATCCCGGAGCTGTCGGCGGTGATGCCGGCGTACAACGAGGAGGCGATCCTGCCGCTGGCGCTGGAGGAGGCCGTGGAGGCGCTCGGTTCGCTGTGCGGGCGGTGGGAGCTGATCGTCGTGGACGACGGCTCCACCGACCGCACGCCGGAGATTCTCCGCGAGTGGTCCGAGCGGGACCCGCGGGTGCGCCCGGTCACCCAGCGCCCAAACCAGGGGTACACCAAGGCGCTGGCGCGCGGGTTCTCCGAGGCGCGGTACGACGCGATCTTCTACACCGATGCCGACGCTCAGTTCGACCTCCACGAGATCGAGAAGCTGTACCCGCTGCTGGCCGAGGCCGACATGGTCGCCGGGTACCGCGTCGGGCGCAAGGACCCGTGGATCCGGCTGCTGACCTCGGCGGTGTACAACCGGCTCCAGGGGCTCGTGCTCGGCGTGAGGGCGAGGGACGTCAACTGCGCGTTCAAGCTGTTCCGCCGGTCGTTCTTCGACGCGGTGAGAATCGAGTCCGACGGTTTCCTGATCGACGCCGAGCTCTACGCGCGGGCGAAGCGGGCCGGGCTGACGTGGAAGCAGGTCGGGGTGACCCACCGCCCGCGGGAGAGGGGAAGCACCACCGTGCGCGCCTCCACCGTGACCGAGACCCTGCGCGAGCTGTGGCGTCTCCGGAAGCGCCTGGAGGCCGGAGGGTGAGCCGCCGCCGCTGGTGGCTCCTGCTCGCCGCGGCGCTGCTGCTCCACGCCGTCCTCGCCGCCTCCCTCCCGGTCTCCGGCGACGAGGCGTACTACTGGGACTGCTCGCGCCACCCGGACTGGAGCTACTTCGACCAGCCGGCGCTCGTGATCTGGGCCATGGTCCCGTTCCGGGCCGTCCTCGGCGAGACCCGGCTGGCGGTGCGGGCGCCGGCGATCCTGTCCAGCCTCCTGCTCGGCGTCTTCCTGCTCGGCCTCGTGCGGCGCCTGGGCGGAGGAGTCCGGGAGGCCGCCTGGGCGTACGCCGTGCTCCACCTGATGCCGCTGTTCTTCCTCGGGTCGTTCTACACCTCCACGGACATCGCCATGACCGCGGCGTTCGTGGCCGCCGCCTGGGCGGCGGTGGCGGTGGCCCAGGGCGAACGGAGGGCCTGGTGGGGGTTCGGCGCCGCCGTGGGGCTCGGCTTCCTGGCCAAGTTCCCCGTGGTGCTCGTGCTGCCCGCCCTGCTGCCCGTGCTCCTGGACCCCGAACGCCGCCGCGACCTGACGACCCCCGTCCCGTGGGCCGCCGGGGCGCTGTCCCTGCTCCTGACCGCCCCGGTCTGGATCTGGGGCGCGGAGCACCACTGGGACAACATCGCGTTCCAGCTCGCCGGCCGGCACCACGGCGGCGGCCCGACGGCGAAGTACATCGCCGAGTTCCTCGGCGCCAACCTGCTCCTTGCCACACCGACGCTGTTCGTCGCCGCGGCGGCGGCCGTGGCCCTCGCGCTGCGGTCGGGCGACCCCGGGCGGCGGGCGGCGGCGCTGGCGGCGCTGGGGCCGTTCGCCGCCTTCGGCCTGGTGGCGCTTCGCGAGCGGGTCGGCGCCCACTGGGGCGGCCCCGGGCTCGTTGTGGCGGTGGCGCTGCTCGCCGTGACGCCCCTGCGGTGGCGGAGGGGAGCGGTGGCCGCAGGCGCCGTGCTGGGCCTCGTCCTGTCGGCAGCGGTGGTGCTCGTGGCCCTGGCCCCCGAACGGCTGGCGGCGGTGGAGTGGTCGTACCGCGGCCGGCCCCACCGGATCTCCACGAAGAAGCTGGCCGCGGCCATCGGCAACCGGGAGATCGCCCGGGAGGCGGCGCGCCGCCGGGCGGGGCGGCTGGTGGCGTCGGAGAGCTACACGAACGTCCACCTGCTGGCGTTCCTCTCCAGGGGGACGCTCCCCACGCGGCTCGCCCACGTCAAGCCGGGCAAGCACGGCCTGGCCTCGCTCTACTGGTACCCGCCGGAGACGCTCCGGGGGCGGGACTTCCTGTTCGTGACGGAGAAGCCCGGCGTCAGGCCGGCCCTGGAACGCCTGTTCGCCTCCGTCCGCGACGAGCCCCCGATCGTCGTCCGGAAGGGACCGGTGACCCGGACGATCACCGTGTTCGCCTGCGACGGCCTCCTCCACCCCGAGGGGACGTTCACCCGGCTCGAGCCGGCCAGCCGCTGACCGATTTCGGGGTTCCGCTTCCGGAACCATCCCGAGCGTGACGTCACATCGGGCCTTCCCGGTACCTTTCGCGTACTATAATGGACTTGGCCACACCTCACAGGAGGATCCTGACAGCGGATGGAGATCGGTCAGCGGGTCGGCCACGTCCGGATCGAGCGCCGCCTCGGGCGGGGCGGGATGGGCGAGGTATTCCTCGGATACGACGAGGTGCTCGAGCGCCCGGTTGCCGTCAAGGTTCTGGCTCCCCACGCCCGCCTGAGCGAGGCGTCGCGGGCGCGTTTCCTGCGCGAGGCGCGTCTGCTCTCCAAGCTGGACCATCCGGGTATCTGCCGCATCCACGACCTCGTGGAGATCGACAGCACCGAGTGCCTGATCCTCGAGTTCATCGAGGGTAACACGCTCCGGGCGCTTGCCCGTGACCTCGAAGTCGAAGAGGTCGCACGGCTGATGGCCGAGGTCGCCGAGGCGCTGGCCGCGGCCCACGACGAGGGGATCATCCACCGGGATCTCAAGCCGGACAACGTCATGGTGACCTCCGGGGGCCATGCGAAGATCCTCGACTTCGGAATCGCCCGCAGCACGGCGGCTCCAATCCGCCCGGCCACATCCCTTCGAATGGACACCGACCTTCCCGAGCCACCGGCCAGTGGGACGACCCCGCTGGACGGGACGTTCGCCACGGAGGATGGGGCCGTGATCGGCACGATCCGATACATGAGTCCGGAGCAGATCCACGGCCTCCCGCTGACCACGGCCTCCGACTGCTACTCGCTGGGGATCATGCTTCACGAGCTGCTGACCGGCTCGAACCCGTACGGTGAGACTTCCGAGCTCGAGTTGATGATGCGGGTGGCCCGGGCCGAGATTATCCCGCCCGAGGGGGTGGACCGGGAGCTCGCCGCGATCATCGCCGACCTGACCGACCTGGACCCCCGCAGGCGACCCGGCGCCGCCGAGACCGCGGAAAGACTCCGGCGGTTCCTCGACCGTCCCGCCATCCTCAGACGCCGTCGCCTGCGCCGGATCGCCGCGGCCGCCATGGCCGCCGTCGTCCTTGGCGCCGTGACGGCGGTGGTCTGGACCACGTACAGCGGCCGCCGGATGGCCCGGATCGCCCAGCGGCTCGCCCGGCAGGCCACGGCCATCGAGTGGCGGATGCGCGCCGAACACCTGGCGCCCGAACACGACATCCGGCCGGCGCGGCAGGACGTGGAACGTAGAATCGGCCTCATCCTCGGCGAGGCACACCGGATCGGGCGTCTCGCCGAGGGTCCTGCTGCCGCCGCGGCGGGACGTGGCTGGCTGGCGCTCGGTGAGTTCGGAAGGGCGCGGGCGTCCCTGGAGCGGGCGTGGGAGCTCGGCGTCCGAGGCCCCGAGGTGGAGTACGCTCTCGGCGAGGTGCTCGGACACCTCTACCGACAGGCTCTCGTTGAGGCAGAGGGGATCCGGGACCCCTCCATGGCCCGGGACGCACGAGAACGTGCCGCCCGCGAGTACCGCGATCCGGCGTTGACGCACCTGGCCTCGGCCGGCAGGGTCGCCGGAATCCCTCCTGATTACATTGCGGCTCTGGTCGCACTGTACGAGGACCGGCTCGACGACTGCGAACGGATCCTGAACGGGCTGAAGGACGTGCCCCCATGGTTCTACGAGCCGCTCCTGCTCCGGGCGAACGCCACGAAGCGCCGGGGCAACCTCGCATTCGCCCTCCGGAACGACTCGGTGGCCGTGGAGACGGCGTACTCTCGCTCGGTCCGGCTACTCGAGGAGGCGCTGGAGACGGCCCGGAGCGACCCCCAGGTCGCCACCCAGCTCTGTTCAGACCGTGTGGGCCGCATCCAGAACCTGGTGCTCTCCCAGTCACGGACCGTGGAACCCGCGGAGTTCCGGCGCGCGCGGGAGGCGTGTGCCCGGGCGCTTCGGATCGATCCGGACAGTGGGCAGGCCGCGGCCGCCAGAATCGAGCTCGACGTGGCAGCCGGTGTCGAGGCCGGACTCCGCGGGGAGGACCCCCTCCCTCTGCTGGAGAAGACGGCCAGAAACGCCCGCAATCTGATCGACAGGTATCCGCGGGAAGCCTCCGTGCAGTACTATGCCGGGATCGCTTCCGAACAGCTCGCCTGGCAACGGATCCGGCGAGGAATGGACGCATCCGATGCCCTTGAGGGGTGTCTCGACGCATTCACCAGCCTTCTCCGCACCAACCCTGGCATGGTCAACGCCCGGCCCCACGCGGGCAACTGCTGCTACCTCGCGGCGATGCAGTCGTACTGGTCGGGCAGCGATCCCAGAGACTGGATCCGGCGTGGGCTGGAGGTGACCCGCCCCCTCGTCGACCGCGGCTACGCCATGGGACACAACCAGGTGGCCAACCTCTCCTATATCCAGGCGCTCTGGGAGCGTGAACACGGGCTCGATCCCGAGGCCGCGCTCGAGCGGTGCGTACGCTCCTACGCCGCCCTCGCCGAAAACGCCACAGAGGCGACATCGGTTGCCAACCTCGCCAACGCTCTCGTGGAACAGGCGCGATCCCGCCTGGCCAGAGGAGAGGATCCGACGGCGCTCCTGGTTCGGGCAGGCCGGGCGCTCGACCGCGCCGAATCGATCAACCCGGACCTCCCCACCATCCACTTTCTCCGGGCCATCGCCGCGACCCTCGCCGCACGGTACGCCCGCCTCTCCCGGGGCGATCCCCTCCCCATCCTCGAGCGGGGCCTTGCCAGCTCGGACAGGGCGCTGAAGGCCGACCCCCGGAACGCCGAGGGTTGGGCGGAGCGCGCCGAGCTGCTGCTCGAGGGTGCACGGGCCGAGATGGGGACGGGCCGCCTCGTCCCGGGCTGGATCAACCAGGGGATCACGTCCGCCACGAGGGCGCTCGAGCTCCACCCGGGGTTCGTCCAGGCGTTGCGGGACCGCGCCGCACTGGAGCTCGAGGCCGCCACGCGGCGGATCCTCTCGGGAACGTCGCCGGAGAGGGCGCTCCAACGGGCCTCCAGGGACCTCGACTCGGCAGCCGAGATCTCCCCTCATGATGCGCTCACCGCCACGCTCCGGGCAAGGGCCGCTCTCATCCGGGGGCTGTGGCGCACCCGGAACGGGGATCTGAAGGGTGCTGCGGCGTCGTTCCGGGAGGGGATCGAGGCCGCCCGGGCCGCCGTGGACGCCAACGGCCGACTCGGCGAGGCGCTCCTCGTCCGGGCCGAGCTCGCCAACGAGTTGGCAGCACTCTCGGCCGGCGAGGACCGGAACACCCTCGAAACCGAACGCGACCGGGCGTTGGATGCACTTCGGCGGATCGACCCGCTCCTGTTCGAGGCACGCCACCACGATCCACTGGCCGGAGCAGTTGGCCGCACCAGCGGCGGCGCGCCATCCCGGTGAGATCCTGACATGAAGGGACCGCGCCCGCTCGTGACCTCCTGCCCGCCGAAAACCGCCTCTCAATCCGGTCTCTGCCGGGAATGCCGTTCTCCCAGCCGTCAACGCAGAACGGCGAAGGAGAGCTGGCGACCCGCACGGGGCCCGTCGCGCCGGTAGGACGCGAGCGCCTCTGAACAGGCCGTGCAGCCGCCGACGAGCTCGACCCGCCCCGGGGGAACACCCAGCGCGAGGAGCTCGGCCCGGAGCAGGGCGCGCAGGTCGACCCGCCATTCCTCCCGCCACACGGCCTCGGGAACGCCGCGGCCCCGGAGCGCCGCCACGACCTCGGCGCCGACCTCGTAGCAGCAGCCGCCGATGGCAGGGCCCAGGGCCACGTGGAGCCGGTCTGCGGCCACGCCGTACTCCACGAGGAGCCGGCGGACGGCGCGGGGTACGATCCCCGCGGCGGTTCCGCGCCACCCGCTGTGGAGCGCCGCCACGACCCCTCCGCCGGCGACGAGCACCGGCACGCAGTCGGCGGTCCAGACGCCGAGGGCCAGCCCCGGTTCGTCCGTCACCAGCCCGTCGCACCGCCCCACGGCCGCCGGTCCATCCACGGGATGCTCCCGAGAGGCGGAGAGGCTGGCGACGACGGTGCCGTGGACCTGCTGGCACCAGCGGACGGCGCGCACCCCCGGGGCGACCGCCTCGGCGAGGCGGAGAGCGTGCTCCTCCCTGGGCGTCCCGGAAAACCGGGGCCCGATTCCGAACGCCAGCACGGCGCCGCCCCGGGAAAGGGCCAGCGCCTCACCCCCCTCCCACGGAACCGTCACGGTGCCCGAGCCGCCATCGGTCATCTGACTCCGATGGTACAATGGCGCGCCCGGAGGAGGGGCGTGATCACGTTCGACGGCAAGGGGTTCCACACGACGGCCGGCCCGCAGTCTCCTCTCCCTCGGCGGGGACCGGAGGGGTGCGCCCTGTGATCCGGCTGAAAAACCTTCACAAGAGCTACAACAGCCGCCGGGTCCTCCGGGGGATCGACCTGAACGTCGAACCCGGAGAGTTCGTCTTCCTGACGGGCCCCTCCGGCGCCGGCAAGAGCACGCTGCTCAGGCTCCTCTACGCGGCCGAACGGCCTACGGAGGGCGAGGTCTGGGTCAATGGTCTCCGGGTGGACACCCTCTCCCACCGGGAGTTGCCGAGGCTTCGCCGGAGCCTCGGTGTCATCTTCCAGGACTTCAAGCTGCTGCCCCGCAAGACCGTCCTCGAGAACATCACCTTCGTCCTGCGTTTCCACGGGCTGTCCCCGAAGGAGGCGCACCGGCGGGCGTACCTGACACTCAAGCGGATGGGGCTCCACCACCGGCAGTCGGCGTACCCGGCGACCCTCTCCGGCGGCGAGCAGCAGCGGGTCGCCATCGCCCGGGCCCTGGCGTACCAGCCCCGGCTGATCCTGGCCGACGAGCCCACGGGCAACCTCGACGCCGAGCTGGCGGCGGAGCTGATGAGCTTGCTGTGCGACATCAACTACCAGGGCGCGACGGTGGTGGTGGCAACCCACGACCAGTCGCTCCTGGCCGCCATCCCGGCCCGGGTCCTCGTCCTGGAGCGCGGCGGCATCGGGTACGACGGGATCTGGCCGCCATGATCCGCCACCTCGTCGCCGAAGGGATGGGGCTCCTCAAGGAGCGGCCCCTGGTCAGCGCCGGCCTGACCGTCGCACTGGCCGTCGCACTGACGCTCGGCGGCCTGACGCTGAGCGCGGCGCTCTGGATCCGTCCGATCCTCGCATCGGGGACCGGCGAGGTCGCCGTGGCCGTGCTGCTCCGGCCCCACCTCGAGGGCGGCGTGTTCGACCAGTGGCTCGCGACCGCCGAGAAGGCCCACCCGGACTGGCGGTTCCGGCGCGTGCCCCCCGACGAGCTGGCCGCCTCCCTCGGCGAGCGGTTCCCGTACCTGCGAAAACTCCTCGCCGAGGAGGGGCAGGCCCTGCTGCCGCCGCTGCTCGAGGTCACCGCCCCCGACCCCGCGGCCGTCCGGACCCTGGAGGCGAGCCCGGCGGTGCTCGCCGTCGGCCCCGTGGCCACCATCCACCGGACGCTCGCCTCCATCGCACGCCGCATCGAGGCCGGCTTGACGGCGATCACCGTGGCGCTCGTGGCCATCGCCTTCCTCCTGGCCTCGATCTGGGTCCACCTGGAGCTGTACCGGCACGCCGACGAGATCGCCATCATGCGGCTCGTCGGCGCCACCG
Organism: Thermoanaerobaculia bacterium; assembly: GCA_027067575.1. Classification (GTDB taxonomy): domain Bacteria; phylum Acidobacteriota; class Thermoanaerobaculia; order Thermoanaerobaculales; family Sulfomarinibacteraceae; genus JAMOVQ01. The sequence continues at coordinate 10,769 of JAMOVQ010000116.1, forward strand.
AACCCGCCATCCGCGGCCCCTACCTCGTCTCGGCCGCGATCCCGGGCCTGGCCGCCGGCCTGTTGGCTGCGGCGGCGACCCGGGCCGGCGCGGGTTGGCTGAGCCGGCTGACCACCACGGTGGGCCTGCCCGCCATCGAGGCGCCCGGAACGCTCCTCGCGGGTCTCGTGGCGTTCGGGCTCCTGGTCCCGCTGGGTGCTGCGGCGTTCACGCTGGCTCGCCATGCACGGCTGACGGACGCCGCGAGCCTCTGATCCGGCTGTACCCCAGCGAAGGCTCATCCTGCGCACGGGCGGCCGATCAACCCCCCGGGACCGCGGCGGACACGGCTCGGCGTGTCGTGACGCTCCGACCCGAGGATCCATCGTCTTCTTCCATTCCTTGGATCTCCCCCGGAGTGTACCATCGGGTCGTGGACGGTCCCGGTCCCCTGCTCGTGGCGAACGCGCCCCTCCGCTGGACGGAGACGCTCGCGGCCCTCGCGGCCGCGGCCTCGCCGCTGCTCGCGGCGGACGGGGGTGCGGACCACCTCGCGCGGATCGGCCTCCGCCCCGACATCCTGATCGGCGACATGGACTCCGTCTCCCCCGCCACGCGGGCGTGGGTCGGGGAGGACCGGATCGTCCGCCGCCCGGACCAGGACCGGACGGACCTCGAGAAGGCGCTCATTCATGCCTTCGACGCCCTCGACCTCGAACGGTTGACCGTCCTCGCCGCCCTGGGCGGGCGGCCGGACCACGAGATCGGCAACCTCGGGCTGCTCTGCCGGTACGCCCTCGGCGAACGGCTCGTCTTCCGCGAACCCGCCGGGATCGTCCTCGCCCTCGCCGAACCGGCAAAGCTCCCCGCCGTACCCGGCGAGACCTGGTCGTTCTGGACCCTCGACCCGGCCGTCCGCGTCACCCTCTCCGGCGTCCGCTGGCCGGTCCGGTCGGCGCCGCTCCACGCCGCGGGACGGCCCTCGATCTCCAACGAGGCCACCGCAGACCGCGTCGGGGTGGCGCCGGAGGGCGGCGCCGTCGTGGTGGCGCGCCGGTTTCCGGCCGGGAGCGATCCCGCCCCGGGGCGGGGTCGCCACTGAGCCCGGTCACCGCCCGGCCGCGTCGAAGTCCGCCTCGAGGACGATCCGGTAGCGGGCCCGGCCCGCGCGCAGCCGGTCGAGCGCCTCGTTGACCGCCGACATGGGGAACGCCTCCACCGTCGGGGCGATCCCGTGCCGGGCGGAGAAGTCGAGCATCCGGGCGATGGTGGCCGGGCTGCCGACGGGGGAACCCGAGATCGAGCGAGCGGCCGTGATCAGAGCGGGGGTAGGTCCCGGAGGAGCCCGGGCCCCAGCGTGACCTGGAGGGCCCCTCCCGACATCCGCAGGTCGCGCAGCGTGGCGGCGACCCCGTCGGGCAGGAACGGACGGATGTCCGCGAGGACGATCCGGGGGCCGGGGAACACCCGGGTCCGGACCGCGCCGATCCTGCCGAGGATGCGCCGGACCAGCCCGAACGGGACGGCCACCCCGCCCGGCAGCTCCACCCGGAGCAGCCGGCAGCCGACCCACCCCGCCGCGAGCCTGAGCTCCGCGAGCTCCACCGCGGCGTGCACGGGGACGCGCCTCAGCCGCAACACCACCTCGAGCCGCAGCCTGTCGCCCTCGCCCTCCAGGTGGAGCCACTGGACGGCATCCACGGCCCGGAGGCGCTGGAGGACCATCGCCTCCAGCCGGACCGGATCGAGCCGGACCACGGCCCCGTCCCACTCCACGAACGGCATCACGGCGGCGTTCACGTCCCGGCTAGTATACCCCGCGAGGAGGTGTCCGTTGGAGTGCCCACCCCTGACCCCCGGCCGCTTGATCCGCCGGTACAAGCGGTTCCTCGCCGACGTCGAGCTCGACGACGGCAGGATCGTCACGGCCCACTGCCCCAACTCCGGTTCCCTGGCGGGATGCCTGGGGCAGGGGTGGCCCGTCCTCCTGTCCCACGCACCCTCACCCCGCCGCAAGCTCGAGTGGACGTGGGAGCTCGTCCACAACGGCCGGTGCTGGATCGGGATCAACACCCACCGGGCCAACCGGCTGGCCGCCGAGGCGATCCGCTCCGGCGCCGTCCCCGGGATCGCGCCGGACGCCCCGCTGCTGGGCGAGGTCCGGTACGGGAAGAGCCGCGTCGACCTCGTCGCCGGGCCGGGGCCCTCGCTGCGGTACGTCGAGGTCAAGAACGTCACGATGGTGGACGGCGACGGGTACGCCGCATTCCCCGACGCGCCGACCGCCCGGGGGCTCAAGCACCTGCGGGAGCTGGTCACGGTCCGGCGGCTGGGCCACCGGGCCACGGTCCTGTTCATGGTCCAGCGGACCGACTGCCGGGCGTTCCGGCCCGCACGGTCCATCGACCCGCGGTTCGCCGACGGCCTCGCCGCCGCGGCGGCGGAGGGGGTGGAGGTCGCCGCGCTCCTGGTGACCATCGATCCTCCCCGCTGCACCGTCACGGGCACCCTGCCCGTGGAGCTCGCGTGAGGTAGACTCGGGCCATGGACGCGACACGGCGCCTCTTTCCGATCATCGAACGGTTCCCGGCGACGAGGACGGTCCTCTACGGCGACCTCGTCCTCGACCGGTACGTCCTGGGAACCCCCAAGCGGATCTCCCGCGAGGCTCCGGTCATCATCCTCCGGTGGGAGGGCGAGCAGGACATCCCCGGAGGGGGCGCCAACGCGCTGGCGAACCTGGCCGCCATGGGCAGCCCGGTGGTCCCCGTGGGGATCGTCGGCGACGACGAACCCGGGGCGGCGCTGCGGGGCGCCCTCGCCGGACGGGGCATCCCGGTGGACGGGGTCGTCACGGTCCGCGGGTACCGCACGCCGACGAAGGTCCGGATCCTCGGCGGCGGCCCGGTGTCGCTCAAGCACCAGGTCGCCCGGTACGACATCGAGCCCGACCCGCCCCCGCCCGGCCCCTGGCGCGAGGAGCTGGCCCGCCGCCTGCTCGAGCTGGCCGCCGACGCCGACGCCGTGGCGGTCTCCGACTACGGGTACGGAACGGTGACGCCGGAGCTCCTCGAGGAGCTGGGCGCCCTCCCCTCCCGGCCGGCGTGGGTCACGCTGGACTCCCGCTCCCGCCTCGGGGAGCTCCGCCCCGTGGACGCCGCCACGCCGAACCTCGGCGAGCTGGAGGCGTGGGCCGGCCGGCGGCTCCGCTCGCCCGGGGAGATCGCGGACGCCGCCGAGGCGCTGCGGGAGGCGCTGGGAGCCCGGTTCGTCCTGGCGACCCGTGGCAACGAGGGGATGACCCTCGTGGAGGCGTCCGCCCCGCCCCGGCACATCCCGATCCACGGGACCGACCAGGTGGCCGACGTCACCGGCGCGGGCGACACGGTGCTCGCCGCGCTGACCCTGGCGCTCGGCGCCGGCGCCCCCGCCGCGGATGCGGCCCTCCTCGCCAACATCGCCGGTGGCCTGGTGGTCATGAAGCGCGGGACGGCCACCGTCACGGCGGGGGAGCTCGCCGCCGCCGTGGACGGGGGGTGACGGCGGTGCCGCCGGAGCCGACCGCCGCCGTCACCGGCCTCGAGGCCCTCGCCGCCGAGCGGGAGCGGTGGCGCCAGGAGGGGCGCACCGTCGTGCTGGCCAACGGCGCCTTCGACATGCTCCACGTCGGGCACGTCCGGTACCTGGCGGCGGCGAGGGCGCTCGGCGACGTCCTGATCGTCGCGGTCAACTCCGACCGTTCCGTCCGCGCCTCCAAGGGCCCGCTGCGGCCCGTCGTCCCGGAGGCCGAGCGGCTGGAGCTGCTCTCCCACCTGCGGATGGTCGACCGGCTCCTCCTCTTCGACACGCCCACCGTCGGGCCGGTGCTCGAACGGCTGAGGCCGGAGATCCACGCCAAGGGAACGGACTACACGGTGGAGACCGTCCCCGAACGGGAGGTCGTCGCCGCCTACGGCGGGCGGACGGTGATCTGCGGAGACCCCAAGGACCACGCCAGCACCGACATCATCGCCACCATCGTGTCCCGGTTCGCCCCGGGCGCCCCGTGAGCCCATGGGTGAACGGATCGTCCTCGTCCGTCTCTCGGCGCTCGGCGACATCGTCCACACCTGGCCGCTGGCGGTGGCCCTGAAGGCGCACGGGATCGCGTCGTCGCTGACGTGGGTCGTGGAGGCGCCGTTCGCCCCCCTCGTCGAGGGCCATCCGGCGGTGGACCGGGTGGTGACGGTCACCACCAGGGCGTGGCGGCGGAGGCCGCTCGCTCCCGCGACGCTCGACGGCCTGCGGGCCCTCCGGCGGGAGCTCGAGGCCGTGCATCCCGGCCTCGCCATCGACCCGCAGGGCGTGGCCAAGTCGGCCCTGGTCACCCGGCTCGTCCCGGCGGGACGCCGGGTCGGCCTCGCCCGCCCGTACCGGCGGGAACGGCTCGCCGGGCTCGCCTACTCGGAGACGATCCCGGTCCCGCCAGAGGCCACCCACGTCGTCGGCTGGAACCTCGCCTTCGCCACGGCCCTCGGCGCGCCGGCGTTCCCCGGACCGCCCGCGCCAGACGGGCGGTGGCTCCTCGGACCGGAGGCGCCCGGGCGCGATCCTGGCCTCGCGGTGCTCCTGCCCGGGGCCGGGCAGCCCGGCAAGGTCCTCCCGGAGGAGACCCTCGCGGAGGTGGGCCGCCGGCTGACCGCCTCGGGGCTCCGGCCCGTGGTGGCGTGGGGGCCCGGCGAACGGGACCGTGCCGGGCGGATCGCCGGCCTGTGCAACGGTGAGGTCGCCCCGCCCACCACGATCCCGGAGCTCGCCGCGCTGCTCGCCCGGGCGTCGGTCGCGGTGGGTGCGGACACGGGGCCGGTCCACCTGGCGGCCAGCCTGGGAACCCCGACGGTGGGGGTCCACCTGACCACCGACGCCGTCCGCAACGCGCCGCTCGGCCCGCGCGTCGCCGTGGTCTCCGGCGCACGCCCCGGCACCGGACGCCGGGCGGCGGCCCGGACGGGGATGCTCCGGATCCCCGGCGCCCGAGAGATCGCGGACGCGGCGCTGGAGCTGCTCGGAAAGGAGCGGAGTGCCCCCCTGCCGGAGGACGGAGCGGCGGTGGTAGAATGACCGCGGGAAGCGCCGGAGAAACGGACGGATCGGACATATGGTCGCAAAACTCGGAGAGCTCCTGCTCAAGGCACAACTGGTCACCGAGGAACAGCTCGAGAAGGCCCTGACGGAACAGAAACAGATCGGCGGACGGCTCGGCGAACACCTCGTCCGTCTCGGGTACGTCTCGGAGGAGGACATCCTCGACTGCCTCTCCCAGCAGTACGGCGTCCCGTCGATCAACCTGCGCCACTTCGACATCGACGAGTCGATCATCAAGCTGATCCCGGCAGACGTGGCGCGCAAGTACCAGTTCATCCCGGTCTCCAAGAGCGGCGCGACGATCACCGTGGCCATGGCCGACCCGACGAACGTCTTCGCGATGGACGACATCACGTTCATCACGGGGTACCGGGTGGAGCCGGTGGTCGCCTCCGAGGAGGCGCTCCGCGAAGCGATCGACCGGTACTACGGGACGACCCACGCCGTGGAGATCAAGAAGGTCATCGACGACCTGGCGGCGGCGGACGACGCGGAGCTCGAGGTTCTCGAGGAGGAGGAGGACCTGGACGTGGCCACGCTGGAGGCGGGCGCCGAGGAGGCGCCGGTCGTCAAGCTGGTCAACCTGATCCTCTCGGACGCCATCCGCAAGGGCGCCTCGGACATCCACATCGAGCCGTACGAGCGGAGCTACCGCGTCCGGTTCCGGATCGACGGGATCCTGTACGAGGAGATGAGCCCGCCGATCCGGCTCAAGGAGGCGGTCACCTCCCGCGTCAAGATCCTGGCCAAGCTCGACATCGCCGAGAAACGGCTCCCCCAGGACGGCCGGATCAAGCTCAAGATGCGCCACGAGGGCAAGCTCAAGGAGCTCGACTTCCGCGTCTCCACGATCCCGACCCTCCACGGGGAGAAGGTCGTGCTCCGGCTGCTGGACAAGGAGAACCTCCAGCTCGACATGACCAAGCTCGGCTTCGAGAAGGCGAGCCTGAAGAAGTTCGAGGAGGCGATCCTCAAGCCGTACGGGATGGTCCTCGTCACCGGCCCGACGGGGTCTGGCAAGACCAACACCCTCTACTCGGCCCTGTCCCGGGTCAACACCACCGACGTCAACATCATGACCGCCGAGGACCCCGTGGAGTTCCAGCTCCAGGGGATCAACCAGGTCCAGATGAAGGAGAACATCGGCCTCAACTTCGCCGCGGCCCTCCGCTCTTTCCTCCGGCAGGACCCGAACATCGTCCTCGTCGGCGAGATCCGTGACTTCGAGACGGCCGAGATCGCCATCAAGGCGGCGCTCACCGGCCACCTCGTCCTCTCGACGCTGCACACGAACGATGCCCCGTCGACGATCAACCGGCTGATGAACATGGGGATCGAGCCGTTCCTCGTGGCGACCTCGGTCCACCTGATCTGCGCCCAGCGCCTGGTCCGGCGTGTCTGCAAGAAGTGCAAGGACGTGGAGGACGTCCCGGTCCAGGCGTTGCTGGACATCGGGTTCTCCGAGGCCGAGGCGCCGACGATCCAGGTGATGAAGGGCCGCGGCTGCGAGGTGTGCAACAACACGGGGTACAAGGGACGTGTGGGGCTGTTCGAGGTGATGGAGGTCACCGAAGACATCAGGGAGCTCATCCTTTCCGGCGCCTCGGCGATCGAGCTGCGCCGCAAGGCGATCGAAGAGGGTATGATTACCCTGCGGCAGTCGGGGCTGCAGAAGATCAAGGAAGGGACCACCACGATCGCTGAGGTGGTGAGAGAAACAGTCCTCTGAGCGGGACAGTCGGGGGCCGGACATGACAGTGACCCTGCACCAGCTTCTCAAGACGATGGTCGAGCGGGGTGGCACGGACCTTCACGTGACCACCAACTCGCCTCCGGTCATCCGTATCGACGGTCAGCTCATCCCCCTCAACCTTCCGCCGCTGACCGCCGTGGAGACGAAGAAGCTGGCCTACTCGATCCTGACCGACGCCCAGAAACACCGGTTCGAGGAGAACCTCGAGCTCGACCTCTCCTTCGGGATCAAGGGGCTCGCGCGGTTCCGGGCCAACCTGTTCATGCAGCGCGGCGCAGTGGCCGGCGCCTTCCGGATGATCCCGTACGAGATCCTCGGGTTCCGGGAGCTCGGGCTTCCCAACGTCATCGAGTCGCTGTGTGAGAAGCCCCGCGGCCTCGTGCTCGTCACCGGGCCGACGGGCTCGGGCAAGTCCACGACGTTGGCGGCGATGATCGACAAGATCAACCGTGAACGGCCCGTGCACATCGTGACCATCGAGGATCCCGTGGAGTACCTTCACTCCCACAAGCAGGCGATCGTCAACCAGCGCGAGCTGCACTCGGACACCCACTCGTTCCCCAACGCCCTGCGGTCGGTCCTCCGCGAGGACCCCGACGTGGTGCTCGTCGGCGAGATGCGGGACCTCGAGACGATCGAGTCCGCGCTCCGGATCGCAGAGACCGGACACCTGACCTTCGCCACCCTCCACACGAACTCCGCCCCCCAGACCATCAACCGGATCGTCGACGTCTTCCCCGAGCACCAGCAGTCCCAGATCCGGGCCCAGCTGAGCTTCGTCCTGGAAGGGATCGTCTGCCAGACTCTTCTGCCCCGGATGTCGGGCAAGGGGCGGGTCCTGGCGACGGAGATCCTGGTGCCGAACTCGGCGATCCGGAACCTGATCCGTGAGGACAAGATCCACCAGATCTATTCGATGATGCAGTCCGGGCAGCTCAAGCACGGGATGCAGACGTTCAACCAGTCGCTGGCGACGCTGTACCACCGGCGGATGATCTCCCTGCAGCTGGCGCTCTCCATCTCCTCCCACCCCGACGAGCTGCAGGACATGATCAACCGGGGGATCGGCGCCACGCCCCAGGCGACGCCCGCGGGACGGACGAGGAGGAGCTGATCCATGCCGAGCTTCGAATGGAAAGGGCGCGACCGGCAGGGTGCCACGCAGTCCGGTGTCCTGATCGCCGAATCCAAGGACGACGTCATCGCCGCACTGAGACGGCAGGGGATCGTCGTCACGACGGTCAAGGAGAAGGGAAAGGAGATCACCCTCCCGAAGTTCGGCGGGGGGATCAGCTCCAAGGACATCGCGGTTTTCACGCGCCAGTTCTCCGTCATGATCGACGCCGGTCTCCCGCTGGTCCAGTGCCTCGACATCCTGGGCCAGCAGCAGGAGAACAAGACGTTCCAGAAGGTCATCCTCCAGGTCCGGCAGGACGTGGAGGCCGGCGCGTCGCTGGCCGACGCCATGCGGAAGCATCCGCAGGCGTTCGACGACCTGTACGTCAACATGGTGGCCGCGGGCGAGGCCGGCGGTATCCTCGACACGATCCTCCAGCGTCTGGCCGTCTACATCGAGAAGGCGGTCAAGCTGAAGACCCAGGTCCGGTCCGCGATGATCTACCCAATCTCGGTCGTCTCCATCGCGGCGATCGTCATCTACATCATCCTGTGGAAGGTCATCCCGGTCTTCGCCAGCCTGTTCGAGAGCCTGGGGTCGGAGCTGCCGTTCCTGACGGCGGCGGTCGTCGCCGCCTCCCGGTTCATCGGACGGTTCTGGTGGCTGATCTTCCTCCTGGTCGCGGCGAGCATCATCGCCCTGCGCCAGTACTACCAGACGCCGCAGGGCCGGTACCAGATCGACGCGATGCTCCTCAAGGCACCCGTCCTCGGCATGATCCTCCGCAAGATCGCCGTGGCGAGGTTCTGCCGGACGCTGGGTACACTGCTCAGCTCCGGCGTACCCATTCTCGAGGCGCTCGACATCACGGCCCGGACCTCGGGCAACGCGGTGATCGAAAAGGCGATCCTGGCCGTCCGCAAGGAGGTCGAGGAGGGCAAGACCATCGCCGATCCGCTCCAGAGATCGGAGCAGTTCCCGCCGATGGTCTGTCAGATGATCTCGGTCGGCGAGCAGACCGGTAACATGGACACGATGCTGTCCAAGATCGCCGACTTCTACGAGGACGAGGTGGACGCGGCGGTGGACGGCATGATGAAGCTGATCGAGCCGATCATGATCGCCTTCCTCGGCGTGGTCATCGGCACGATCGTCATCGCCATGTACCTGCCGATGTTCACGCTGATCAGCAAGATCGGCTGATGCCGGCGGTCCGGGACGGCGGTGACGGCGTTCCCGGCGTGGCCTCGCACCGCAGGGGACCGGATCCGCGCGTGCTCCGGTGGCTGATCGGGCTTCGGCTCGTCGTCATCACGACCCTGTTCCTGGGTTCGATGATCGTCCAGGTCGCCAGCCGGATGATCCTGCCGCTCCAGGGGATCTACGTTCTCTCGCTGGTGACGTACGTGCTGTCACTGGGGTATGCGGCCCTGTACCTCCTCGGGGCCCGCCCCGGGGTCCAGGCGATCATCCAGACGCTGGGCGACATCGCCGTCGTGACGGGGTTCGTCTACGTGACGGGAGGACTGTACTCCCCGTTCTCCTTCCTCTACCTCGCGGTGATCGTCGTCGCCGCGATCCTCTTCCCCCGGGGCGGGCTCCTGGCCGCGGGCCTGGCGAGCGTGGCGTACGGCGGGATGATCGACCTGATGGTGTTCGGCCTCGTCCCCATCCCGCCGAACCTCGTCGGGACGCGGATCACCATGCCCATGTCAGGGGTCCTCGTCCAGCTGTTCATCAACATCGTCGGGTTTCTGGTGGTCGCGGTCCTGACCGCCTACCTCGCCGAGTCCGTCAGCCGGATGGCGGGGCGTCTTGCGGCGGAACGTCGCCGCAGCCGTCAGGCGGAGGCGCTCGCTGAGCACGTGCTGCGCTCCATCACGTCGGGAATGCTCGCCCTCGACCGGAACGGCACGGTGCTCCAGGCGAACCCCGCTGCCGCGCACTTGCTCGGCAAGGACCAGCCAGAGACCCTGGTCGGTCTCCGTGTCGAGGAGGTCCTGCCGCTGAAGCGGTACCGGTGGGCCCTCCTTCTCGGCCGCGCGCGACTCCGGAACGTCAGCCGGCTCGAGGACACCGCAGCGGACTCCGGAATGGACCTCGGCCTGACCATCGGGCCGCTGACCGACGACAGTGGCAACCGCACCGGGTTCGTCGTGGCGTTCCAGGACCTCTCGGAGGTCCGCCGCCAGGAGGAACGGCAGCGGATGCAGGAACGGATGGCCGCCGTGGGTGAGCTGTCCGCCAGAATGGCGCACGAGATCCGCAATCCGCTGGCGTCGATCTCCGGAGCGGCCCAGCTGCTCGCGAACGCACCGGCAACCGGTCAGGGCACCTCCCGGCGCCTCCTGGATATCGTGGTGCGGGAGTCGAAGCGGCTCTCCCAGATCCTCCAGGATTTCCTCCTCTTCGCGAGGCCGGGTGAGAGCCGGCGGGAGGCGGTCACGCTGTCGCGGATCGCACGGGACTGCGCCGAGCTTCTCGCGGCCTCTCCCGAGCTCGGGCCGGAGCACCGGGTCGAGGTCGACGTTCCGGACGATCTCGTGGTGACGGCGGAGGAGGGAGCGCTCCGTCAGGTGTTCTGGAACCTCTGCCGGAACGCGATCCAGGCGATGCCGGACGGCGGCACGGTGCGGGTCGAGGGCGCCCGCGAGCCGGATGGCGGCATCGTGCTCAGGTTCACGGACGACGGACCGGGGTTCCCAGACGGTATCCTCGAGCGGGCGTTCGAGCCGTTCGTCAGCGCCCGTCCAGACGGGATCGGCCTCGGCCTCGCCGTCGTCTACGCCGCCCTCGGGCGCCAGGGCGCGACGATCGAGCTCGAGAACGCACCGGAAGGCGGTGCGCGGGTGACGGTGCGGTTCCCGGCACCCGGAACGGGAGGAGAGGATGACGCAGCGGATCCTGATCGTCGATGACGAACGCTCGCTCAGGGAGTTCCTGACAATCTTCCTCGAGGAGGAAGGGTTCAGAACCGATACCGCCGCAGACGTCGCCGAGGCGCGGGAGTTACTCGCCGGCCGCCGGTACGACCTCGTCATCTGTGACCTCAAGCTCCCGGACGGCAACGGACTCGAGATCCTCGCCCACGCCAGGGCCACGGGCGTCACCGCGCCGTTCGTCGTCATCACGGCCCACACCACACCGCAGCACGCCCTGGAGGCGCTCCGGGCCGGGGCCGCCGAGTACCTCTCCAAGCCGTTCGAGGTCGAGGACCTCAAGCTGATCCTGACGAAAATTTTCGCCCGGGCCGAGACGCCGCAGCGGGGAACGGAGATGCCGGAGTTCGTCGGCTCTTCCCGCCCGATCATGCGGATCCTGGAGCTCGTGCCCAAGGTTGCGGCCTCGCCGTCTACGGTGCTCATCACCGGAGAAAGCGGCACCGGCAAGGAGCAGCTCGCCCGGGCGATCCACTACCAGTCCCCCAGGGCCGACGGTCCGTTCCTGACCGTCAACTGCGGCGCGTTGCCCGAAGGGCTGCTGGAGTCCGAGCTGTTCGGGCACGTCAAGGGCGCGTTCACCGGGGCCGTCAAAGACAACCCGGGGCTGATCCGGCAGGCGGAGGGAGGCACACTGTTCCTCGACGAGGTCGGGGAGCTGACCCCGGCGGTCCAGGTGAAGTTGCTCCGCGTCCTCCAGGACCGCCGTGTCCGGCCCGTCGGCGGCACTTCGGACACGCTCGTGGACGTGCGGTTCCTCGCCGCGACGAACCGGGACCTGGCACAGGACGTCCGGGAAGGCCGGTTTCGGGAGGATCTCTACTACCGCCTCAACGTCATCCACCTCCATCTCCCCCCGCTGCGCGAACGTCCTGACGACATCCCCGACCTGGCCCGGCACATCGTCGCCCGGACCTGCGCACGCCTCGGCATTCCTGAAAAACGGCTGACCGCTGACGCCCTCCAACTCCTCCAGGCGTACCGGTGGCCGGGGAACGTCCGCGAGCTCGAGAACGTGCTCGAACGGGCCATGGTGCTGGAGAGCTCCGACATCCTGACGTCCGGAGCCTTACGAGACCAGATCCACGGAACCCTGCTGAGCGAACCCGCCGATCCCATCCCCCTTCCGGAAGACGGCACCGACCTCGAGGAGCTCCTGACCGGGATCCGGCGGTCGCTGATGCGCCAGGCACTGGAACGGACCGGCGGCAACCAGCGGAAGGCGGCCAGTCTCCTCAGGATGTCGTACCGCGGGTTCCGGTATCATGCAGCGAAGCTCGGCCTGGCGCCGGGAGACGAGGACACCCGATGATGCGACGAAGAACGCTCCTTCCAGTGTTGATGCTCACCCTGCTCGCGGCCTGCGGCGGGACGCCCTCTGGCACAACCGCCGAGCCGACGTCCCCACCGGAGACATCCCGAAGGCTCGTGGAACCGCCCCACGCCACGCTGCCCGACGGCACGGTCATCCGGCTCGAGCTGGCCGTAACGCCCGAGGAACGGCAGCGTGGCCTGATGTTCCGCACGGCACTGCGACCGGACCATGGGATGCTCTTCCTGTTCGATCAGCCGGCCCAGTGGCCGTTCTGGATGAAGGACACCTGGATCCCGCTCGACATCGTCTTCCTCGACGGCCACGGGACCGTCGTCGAGGTGTTCCGGGACGTTCCCCCGTGCCGGGCCGAACCGTGCCCGCAGTACGTCCCGGAGAAGGACGCCCGGGCCGTCCTCGAAGTCACGGCGGGAACTGCGGCGGCCCACGGCATCGCCCCCGGCGTCACCATCGCGTTCTCCCGGGTCCCGGATTATCCGGTGGAGTGAACCGGAACGGCGCCCTCCGCGTTTCCCGCCACGGCCCGCTCTCCAGGGGAAGCCGCCTCAGTCGTCCTTCCCCACGTCGCCACCGTTTCCGCCCGCGCCCGGGCCGGAATCCGCGGTCTTCTTCTCCCCACCCCCGTCCGCAGCGCCCGTTGACGAACCCGAGTCGTCATTCCGGCCATTGCCCCGGCCGTAGTCGGTGACGTACCACCCGCTCCCCTTGAACTGGAGCGCCGGAACCCCGAGGAGCCGGTCCACCGGCCCCCCGCAGTCGGGACACTCCGTCACAGGAGCATCGTCCACCTTCTGAAGCCGCTCGAAGCGGCGTCCGCACTCACGGCACTGGTACTCGTACAGAGGCATTCTTACCCCCCTCGTCTTCCCTGATTCGTCCCGGAACGAGCCGGCAGCGGCCTCAGTCCTCGCTGCGCCGGACCTGGATTCGGATCCCCCCACCCTCCCCCTTTCGCTCCACGAGACCGAGCACCAGAAACGCGTAGAGAATCCGGACGTTGACGCCGGCGGAGTACGGCCCGCTCTCGCACAGCTCGACCAGCGTCTTCTTCCCGTCCACCATCTGGAGCAGCTCCCGTTCCCCGGACTCCAGACGCAACCCGGAAAGATGCTCCGGAAACGGGAGCGGCCTCAGCACCGTGGACCGTCCACCGATCCGCCCCGTCACCCGTTTCCCGTCACCGATCCTGCGGCATCCGCCGACGATCGCCCGGGGAGTGGGGATCCGGATCTTGATCACCTCGTCGTCGCGGAACCGGCCCACCCGGAAGGTGACCGACCCCTCCTCGAGGTCAAAAAGGCTCCACAGGATCTGCTGGACCTGGTCCCGGACCAGCGGCGCCAGCTCGCCGGGTTTGAGGAACCCCATCTCCACCAGGATCGTCCCGTGGCGCTTGCCGGGGTTCCGTCTGAGCTCGTCCACCGAGACCCGGTACTGCGCCTTGCTGATCTTGCCTTCCTCCAGCAGGTACTCGCCGAGCGACTCCGAACGGTCGGAGGAGGAGGCAAAGATCACATCACCACCGATAATGTAGACCTTCTTCGTCGTCTGACCGGAGGTCACCTCCATGACGCCGGGCACACGGTACCGGTAGATGGTCGCCAGCATCTCAGGCAAGGGCGTCTCGGAGAGATTTCCCCTGAAGACGAACTCCTCGGTCCCCATTCCGTTCCACCTTTCCGGTTCCGGACGATGGCGGAAGCGCAAGGGAATCGAACCCTCCGACCGACCCTCCGGGGCCGGCCCAACGGATTTGAAGTCCGCGGGAGCCACCAGGCCCCATGCGCTTCCCCGCGGGGCATTCTACCACCAAGATACCGCATCACTGCCCGGCGGACCGTCTCCTGAGGAGCAGAAGCCCCGCACCGGACAGGAGCAGGACCAGGAACGCTGTTCCCCAGCGCCCGGAAGCGGGAATGCCCGGAGCCCGCTCGTTGACCACGAGCTCGAACGCCCGCTCCGAACTGAGACCGCCTCCGTCCAGGACCTCCACGGTGAAGAGGGCCGCACCCGGCTCCTCCGGGACGCCCTCGATGACCCCGGACGCTCCGTGGAGCACCAGACCCTCCGGAAGAGCGCCGTCGGTCACGTGCCAGAGGTACGGCATCGTCCCGCCTTCGGCTCCGAGGATCACGGTGTACTCCGCTCCGGCCACGGCTGCCGGCAGGGTTTCCGTCACGATCTCGAGCGGCGATGCGGCCACGGTGATCCGGATCCCGGCGGTCGCCTCCCTCCCGCCGGCATCGAGGACGCGGACCACCCCGACCCAGGTGCCCGTCCGGGAGGGCGTTCCCTGAAGGGTTCCCCCGGCGGGATCGAGGGAAAGCCCCGGCGGCAGCTCGCCGTTGGCAAGCTCCCAGGAGTACGGTGCCACCCCGCCCACCGCTTCCAGCGTCCGGCTGTACGGCTGGCCCACCACACCGCCGTCGATCACGCCTTCCGCCGTGATCCGGAGCGGTTCGGTAGCGCCCTCGAACGCCGTGACAGCCCGGGAAACCGTTCCACCGGCCGCCAGCTCGGCCTCCACCGTGTGCTCACCCCTGGCGGCAGGCCCAAGCGGCACAGTCACGCTCTCCACCCCGGACAGCGTCACCGTCCCCTGGTGGACCGTGTCCCCGTCGAGCCGAACCGTGAGACCGCCCGTTCCCGATCCGCTCACCGTCACCAGCGCCGTCACCGGATCCCCGGCGAGGTAGGCAGGCCGGTCGGTCGAGATCCCGAGCACCGCCGTCCCACCCATGTCGAAGAACGCCTGCGCCGTGGCCAGTGTCCGTTCCGCCGGATCCACGGCCTCCACCACGAGACGGTACGTCCCGGCGCCCCGGCCCGGAGCCGTGAACGGCACGCTCACCCGCCGCAGATCCCCCGCGACGAGCAGGAGAGGGACGTCGGCGGCCACATCCGAGCCACCGCCGGGAGCCACGATCCACGGACGCAGCACCACGTCGACGTCGCTGTCACTTGCCACCGTCACGGCCGCGGACACCGTTGCACCCGCCTGGACCTCCTGCGGCATCTCCACGTGGAGGATCCGGACATGCGGACCCCGGACTCTGATGTCGTACGTCCCGTTCCCTTCCCCTTCGGGACCTCCGACCAGCGTCCAGAGCAACGGGTACCGCCCGTACGGTGTCCCTTCCGGAATCTCGAGGCTCTGGGTTCCACTTCCCTCGAAGACCAGCACCCCCCAGGGCGCCGCCACCTCCAGGGACGAACCCTCGGGGATCGCCGCCGTCACCTGCATCGTCTGACCCGGGAGGTAGGTCTCCCTGTCCGTGCTCAGGACCACCGGCCCTTCGCTGGAGTGCACCGTCCGCTGATCGAGGTACGCCGCCCGTCCCGACGGCCAGAAGAATCCGAACCGGAGATCGCCGCCGGGACGGTCCACCGGGACCTCCACGTCGATCGACCGCGGCGCCGGCCCCACCGTCACCGGCTGATCGGAAGAAAAGCTCCCGTAGCCGACCCGCAACGCCAGCTCCACCGGTGCCGCCGCCGCTGGCGCACTGACCGTCAGCGACAGCGTGACGCTCTCGCCCGACGCCGCGTGATCCCGGTCCAGGGACGCCGTCACGTCCAGATCGAGTCCCCGGATGCGAACGGGAAAGAACCCCGCCGCGGCTTCCCCGCCGCCTTCACCGTCGGCATCGCTCATCACCCAGTAACGGCCCTCCACCGTGGAGGTCGGCACATCTCCGGGAACCGCCACCGCCACGGGAACGGCCACCGTCGCGCCGCCGGGCAGCTCCCCTCGCGACACTGCCCTCCCGGCGCCGCCTCCGGCCAGCTCGACCTGGATCTCGTACGAGGCCGGCCGCCACCCCGTGTTCCGGAGCTCCACGGGAACCACGGCTTGTCCCCCGGCCGCCGCCTCCACGAGGGAGGGTGCCGACACGACCTCCAGCCGTCCCGGAGCGAGCTCGAGAGAGACGTCCCGCTCGAGGTCGATCCCGTCGCCACCGTCACCCACTGAGACGTGGGCGGACAGGATCCCATCCAGCGCCTCGTCCACCCGGAGCGCCACCGCGTCCACCCGTGTCTCCCCGGGGGCGATCTCGCCATCGAACGTCTCCGGCCCCGTTGGCCCCTCGACGGTGGTCACGACCCACGCCGGAGCGGCGCCTTCGTTCGACACCGTCACCTCCAGCGTCGAGATGCCGTCCGCATCCGGAGCCGCAATCCCGGCCTCCGCCTCGACCCGGCGGGCGGGAAGAACCGTCACCCGACGGCTTCCCGCATCCAGGCCGTTGAGCCGGCCCCGGATCGTGAACGATCCCTCGGGCAGGTCGAGCCACAACGTCCCCGGCCTGGCTTCGCCCGCACCCACCGTCCAGCTGTCCAGCACATGGCCGACCACCGCGCCCGTGTCGTCCACGGCATCGAGCTCCACGAGGAACCGGCCATCGAACGAGGCCGTGTTCCTCACGGTCACCTCCACCGGGACCTCCCCCGCCGCGGCGGGCGAGACCACGTCGAACCCGAGCGTGCCGATCCCGCCGTCGTAGCCGTTCAGGGCCACCTCCTCGTGATGGCCCGCCAGATCGAGGATCAGACGGGCGGGCCCGCCGGTCAGGCCGACTTCCAGATCGAGATCGCGGGACTCACCACCGGCCAGGGAAAGCGGCACGGCGCCCGAGCCCGTACCCGATCCGTCGACCCGCCACGTCAGCTCACCCTCGAACCACCGCGTCCCCGTGTTGCGAACCGTCGCACCGAGAACCCGATCACCCACGGGAAGATCCCCGCCCTGCGGCGGCACGAGCACCGTCTCCGCATCGAAGTCGACGGATGCCGCCGTTCGGGTCTGCACGTCACCCGAGAGCACCGCGACGAGCTCCGTATCCTCCGTGACGGTCCGCTCGAACAGCTCCGTGCGCGACCCGTGAGGCGCCAGGTCCAGGGATCGGGGAGCCTCGTCCCCGGGGAGGAGCTGGACCGTCAGGTGCTCCTCGAGTCCGGTGGGGTTGACGATCTCGACCTCCACCGGAAACGGGCGGCTCCCCGTCCGCTCCGGCGTCCTCACCGAGACCCGGGCATCGGGAACCTGGACCTCGAGCAGGCGGCCGGCGGTCCCGATGACCTCCGACCCGTCCCGGACCCGAACCCGGACCGCATGATCGCCCGGCCCGGGAGCCGTGATCCCGAACGAGAACGGCGCCGTCCCACCGGGATCAACGTTCACGGTCCGTTCCCCGGCCGCCACCCCGTCCACCTCGAGCTCGATCGAGAGCTCCGCCTTCGGCCCGGTTTGCAGTCCCACCCGGCCCGCCACCGTCACCGAGACGCCGGGCCGGCTGACCGGCACCGGGTCCAGGACGATCTCCGCCACCTCGTCCTCCACGGAGAACGGCGTCTGAGCCTGGGCCAGCAGCTGTCCCAGCACGTTGCGGACTCTCCCACGGAACAGGAACTGGCCGAGCTCGGAACCGGTATCCAGCACGTGATGGAGCGCCATGGTCGCCTGGGCCGCGACGTCCACCGTCCCGTCCCAGCTCCACAACACCTTCCGCCGGTCTACCGCCCGGACCCACGGACTCCCTCCATCGAGGCCGTACACCACGCCGCCGCCCGTGGAAGCGACGGCGAACAGCTCGGCCTTCCAGTCGCCGCCGGCATCCAGCACCGTCAGAGGACCCGTCCCCTCCGACGGGCCGGCCACGGAGGAACCGTCCGTCCCGCGGAAGATCCGAAGCTCGCCGAACCATTCGTCGCCGGAGGAGGCGATCACGTCCGGCAGGTCGTCACCGTCACAGTCGAGCAGCGCCGGCGGCCCCAGCGCCCCCATCGGTGTCGAAGCGTCCCAGAGCAAGGCCCCCGTCGCCTCGAACGCAAGCACCCCCGACTCGCACGCAACCACGAGCTCCGCCGCGCCGTCACCGTCCACGTCACCGGCAGCCGCCGGCCAGGAGGAGCGGAACCAGACGCCGCTCGATCCCCGGACCGCCCCGTCCGCTGCATCGACGACGGTCAGGATGCTGCTCTCCGAGGAGTCCCCGGGAGTCGCCACGACGGCCACCCTGGGAGCGTCGGCCGTCCCGAACCGTACCGGGCACCCGGCCGGCGGCGCGGCGAGGGCCGTGCTCCAGACGACGCCTCCGCCACCATCGAGGGCGACCACCTCCCCGCCGTCCGTTGTCGCCAGAGCCACCAGGACCCTCGGTGAACCGTCCACCTCGCCGACCGCCGTCCCCGTCACCACCGCCCCGTCCGGAAACGCGGGGGTTCCCGCCACCGCCCAGAGCACCGTCCCGTCCTGCGTCCGGAGCGCCGAGACCGCCCCGTCCGAGGTGACGAGGACCTCTTCGACCCCGTCGCCGTCCAGGTCGGCGAAGACGGGCCCCCCGTCCGATGCGAGGGCCTCCCTCGCCGGCCCCGGGAGATCCCGGCTCCAGACCTCGCCCAGCCCCGGGCCGAGACGGCGCACCGTCACCCCTCCCGGGGCCGCCGTCCACAGGTACACCTCCGGCGCCCCGTCGCCGTCCGTGTCCTCCACGCCGGCCGTGGCGGCCTCCACCCCGGGATCCAGCGGGAACCCGGGCCCCGGATCCATCCACGGCCCGCGGAAGACCATCAGGCCGTCGGGGGCGCGCACTCCACCGTCCGGGTCGGTCACGGCCACGAGATCGTCGTACCCGTCCCCGTCGAGATCCCCCGCCACGGCGCTCCGGATCCCAGACTCCCCTCCAAACCACGTCACGGCGGAAAAATCAGCCGGGCCGGTCCCCGCCGACACGCCGTTCCGCTCCCCGGTCCCCTGGTACACCCCCCAGGGCTTCACCCGCCGGTGGGCGTCCACGACCTCGAGATGCACCGCGGCGCCGGCGAGGCCGGCCGGACCGGCGCCCACCACCGCCGTCCCGTCGATCCGCTCCCACGGCCGGTACACCTCCTGGGAGGTCGCCACGGAAAGCGTCGCCGTGGTCCCGGTCACGTCCACCGCCTCCGACAGCCAGGCCGATCCGACCCAGATCGAGGCCGTGTACCGGCCCGTCGCCAGACCCTCGGGGAGATCCATGGTGAGCTCCTCCGACTGGCCTGGCCCGACCGTCATGGAGAGATCCCGCGAGACCAGCTCCACACCACCGCTCCGGAGGATCCACAAGCCCCCCCAGCGTCCCTCGGTCCCGCCGATGTTCGTCACGCGGTAGGTCAGACTACCCCCGGCCACCGGGTCGGCACCCGTCCGCTCGATCACCGGTTCCGGACTCGAGAGGAAGAACGACGTCTCCCGCACCTCCCCGCCGCCGTTCGGCCCCGCGAGGTGAACCCGGACCGGATAATCGCCCGGTTCGAGATCGGACCCAAGCGCCACCGTGAACCGCTCGAGTCCCCCCTGGTCCGCCGCCAGCGTCACCGCCCGGCTCTCCGCGAACCCCAGATCCGGCACGGCGACCTCCAACGTACCCTGGACCGGGACGGCAACGGTCGCCTCACCCCATTCCACCTCGACGGTCACCGTCCCCCCGGCCACCGGCCGCACACCGGCCGTTCGGACCGCCAGAGGAGGTCTGGGCTCGGGATGTGCCAGCCACGTGGGCCTCGATCGGGACGACACGCCGTCCGAGAGCGTCGCCACCACCTCGTGCCACCCGTACCCCAGGCTCTCCGGAACGGGGATCGTGAACGACTGGCCGATCTGCTGCCCCGCCGGCAGCGGCAGCGTCCGGACCTCGTGAAATCCAACGTCCGGCACATCCACCCGCAGCTCCAGGGACACCGGGAGGTTGCCCGGGTTGACGATCTCGAGACCCAGCGTCCCCTCCCGGGCTCCATCCAGTACCCTCGGGCTCTCCGTCACCCAGAGATCGAACCCGTACCGCACCCACCGTCCCGATCGCTTCCCGACCAACGGCACGCCGTCCTGGCTGGTCCTGGCACTGAGCGAAAACGTCCTGGGCCATCTGCTGTCCCCGCCGAACGGCAGGTCTGCCGAGAACGCCGCCTCCCCTCCTCCCTGGATCGTGAACGGGCCAAACGTCCGGTGCGAACCCTCCCCCTCGATCCAGACATCGAGACGGCCGTTCTCCAGCGGCCTGGGGCTCGGGTTCCGAACCGTCACCGGCACCCGCAACGCGGGTCCGGAGACCACCGCCGGCCGACCAATGGAGACGCTTGCATCGGCCAGCGGCATATCGAACCGCGTCCGTGACGGTCTCTCCGATGCGTGGTACTCGCTCCCATCCTCCCAGCAATCCTGGTACGGGTAGCAGAAGTACAGGAACACGTCCCCCCGTCCCTGCCAGTCCGCCGGCACCGTGAACGACTCCTCCAGGCTGAAACTCCCCCCCAAGTTCACCGAGAACGGCTGCCACGGGAACCGGATCGTCCGCTGCTGTGGGGCTCCGAGAACGTTGTACTCGTTCCGCACCACGATCCGGTAGCGCCCGGAGAACCCCGCCATCGTCTGGTTCGTCAACGTCGCCGAAAGCACCACCTCATCCCCCGGAGCCGCCCGCTCCGGCGCGGCCGACAGCGCCACCGCCATCTGCCGCCGGTTCCGCAAGACCGACCGGAACGCCGTCACCGCCGGCTCGTCGTCGCCCGGGAAGTACACCTGCGCGCGCAGCGTGCCGCCACCGGCGTTCCCCCCGTGGCCCACGATCAGCTCCAGCGGCCCGACCTGGAGATCTGCCGTGTACGGCGTCCCAGGGAAAGCCGTGAACGTCACGGTGCGTTGGCGTCTCCAGCCCCCCCAAGCGGCCGGCCCCGGGGTGAAGTCGATCGCCACCGTCCCGGACACCGGCGCATCCCCCGTCGCCACCACGGCCAGATGCACCGGCACCACCGCATTCTCCGGCCAGTCCTCCTGCGGCGTGGTCAGCGTCACTCCGACCTGGGGCAACGTGTCCACCTCGGACGGCCAGTCCACCAGCAGCAACTGCCCCGCCATCGCCCACGGCTGGACGAGCCACGGCGCGACGGTCCACGTCTCGTGCAGCGTCCTTTCCGAGTCCTCCAGGCGGTACCGCAGCGGGAGCAGCCCCGGCCACTGGGAGCTCCCGCCGGCCTGCCCGAGCCGGGGCCGCACCGTCACGGCGGCCGACTCCCCCGCCGGCAGCTCCAGCGTCTCCGAGCCGGTCCAGCTCTCCGACGCCGGCCACAGCTCCCGGACCTCCCACACCACACGGTCCGCATCCTCGCCCCCCACGTTGCGAACCGTCACCGGCATCTCCGGAGAACACGGCGTCCCCACCCGGCACACCGGACGCTCCATCTCCGGATCCATCCCCCACAGCACCAGGTCCCGCAGCACCCGGTACCCGTCCATCGGCTCGCCCCCGTTGGCCTCCGCCCAGTCCCCGTACAGCGTCCCCACCACGACCCGCCCCGAACCCAGCCCGTACTCCACCAGCGCCGGCGCCCCCCCGGACGCCCGCCGCAGCAGCACCACCGAACCCGCCGGCCACCGCACGATCGACCCGTCCACCGGCTCCGGAACACTCCCTCCCCGCACCGACGCCAGCGCCGGGTGCCGGGCCGCCTGCACCAGGCTCCCCCACCAGCAGCTCTGGTCCTCGAGCCACCCCATCACCTCCAGCGCCTCCCCCTCGGGAACCGGCACCGCTCCGAAATCCTCCCCACGCATCTGCGCCATCACGATCAGCGTCCCCCCGCCCTCCACGTACGCCCGCAACCGCTCCCTCAGCCCCTCGCTCTCACCCATCCCGTACAGCCCGCCCGACGGAACCAGCAGCACGTCGTGCGCCAGCGCCTTCCCCGGGTCGAACAGCGGGTCGATCACCGCGTACACCAGCCCCATCCGCTCGAGCAGCGCCTCGGCCCCTCCCGCGAACCCGTTGTTCAGCACCGCAACCCTCGGCGCCCGCTCCAGCACCGCCGCCGGCCGCACCGCCTCCCCCGAGTACACACCCTTGATCCGCCCCATCGCCCGCCAGAGCTCCGCCTCCCCCTCCTCGTCCACACCCCGCTCCCCCTGCTCGAACAGCCACATCGTCTTCCACAGATCGACCAGCGCCGGCTCACCGCGCTCCACCCCCAGACCACCCAGCTCCCGCCAGTGCCGGTCCACCAGGATCGACAGCGGCTCCTCCCCCCCGGCAACCACCGCCGCCGTCCCGACCACCCCCGCGTTGTCGTCCACGTGGTCCGCCCCAGGAGGGATGGGAAACGCCGGAGGCTCCGGCATGGGACACGCATCCCGCCCCCCATCCGCAAGTCTCAGATCCCGGCTCCCGCCTCCGAACAACCCCGTCATCCGGCAGGGGTTCACATTACCGTCGTTGCACGGACACTCCCGCCTCACCCGCTCCCAGAACCAGAGGATCGCCCCCATCACCGCATCCGTCGTCATCTCGATCTGTTCCTTGTACCGGTCATCGAACTCAATCGGGCGGCTCGCCCCGCCCGCGGCGAGCTCGTCATGCTCCGCCCACCACCTCAGGGCGATCTCGTCGCTCTTCGTCCTGAGGACCGTTTCCGGATCCGTCAGCCGTCCGGACGCGTAGAAATCGGGGTACGGGAGCGACTCGTACAACTGTGCGTCGACCTGCGAGAAGAGTGAATGGACATACCTCGCCCACGGATGGTCGCTGTCGATCGGCCGGTAGTACGGCGGGTACTGCCAGAACCGGATCAGGTTCAACTCGTCCGGCGTCGACCCCGGCGGACCGAACCCTCTGAACGAGTCAGGAAACCGCTCGGCAAGCGTCGACGCGAGCACCTCCGTCCCCGGAGCAAACGGCGACGACGACACCACGCTCTGCGAGAATGTCGAAAGAAGCTCCATCACCTCATCCGCCGAACCGTGAGGAAACGGTTCGCTCGCCCGCAACGCCCCGGCCTCCAGGTGACCCAGTTGACGGACGGCCTGCCCGTCCGGCGAATACCCGATCACCGGCACCCACGCGTGCAGCCCCCACCCCTCCCAGAAGCTCTTCCCATGCCCCAGCGGATACGGTGCATGATTCTCCGGCCGCACGTGCTGCGGCGACCCCATGTCCTCCACCAGGTGCAGCGCGTGCCCCAGCGCCATCGCCGCCCAGCGGAACCACTTCGCATCCCCAGAACACCTCCCCGCCAGGTACATCCGGTACGCCATGTCCATGTAGTAGTGCATGTGCCGGATCGCCGTCTTGTCCCGGGTCTCCAGCCCCAGCGGCAGCCGAAGCTGCGGCTCGAAATGATCCAGCGTGCACCGAAGCCCGCAGTTCACCTCCGAATACCCGCACCCCCGC
>JAMOVQ010000117.1 GCA_027067575.1 Thermoanaerobaculia bacterium
CGGTTTGGGAGACCGGACGGTCGTAAGCCGTCCACCCGCCCTCTCCGGCCCTGACGGGCCTGCGACCCCCTCGGCAACGACCGTTCGCCGGTCTCCCTGCACCGTTCGACCCCTTCCCCTTCCCCCACCCACCCACCCTCTCGGGCCAAGCCGTCTGCGTTCGCCGCCCGGGCACGCCTCCACGGGGATTGCCCTCCCCTCCGTCACCGGACCGCCCCGCCCCCACGCCTGCCCGTTCCTCATGGGCTCTCGATCGCTGGATGGCGGAGGGCTCCGTTGTGGGGACAGTCCCAATCGTGAAGGGCCTGGTTCTCCGAGGCGCCGGCCGGGACGTCGCTTCGCTGGTCCCTGTGTGGTCGGGTGGGTTGGGTGCTGGGAGTGGCTCGTTTCGGGAAAGGGGGGAGGGTGGCTGACTGAGTGGGAGGGACGCTGAGTCGTTCGTGTTGTACGGAGGGGTCGCTTCTCTGATCCTTGCCTGGGATGTGTCGAGTTGCAGCGGCTCTCTCCGTGCGGCTCGGTATTGAGTGGCTGAAAAGCAAGTTTCACATATGGTCACGTCATTATCTGGTAACAAGCTTGACAGCTTTCGAAAGGGGGGCGTAGGCTCGGATCAGGAGCGTTCTTCCCGATCGTCGATTGGTGAGGCTGCTGCGTTGGGGCGACCTCGATGACGCGTCGGTTGTGAGGGCGCGGGGAGGGTCCGTGGGGACCCGAAGTGGGCGGGGAGGCGGGAGAAAGTCGTCGGAGGCTCTCGGGAGGTCGCATGGGAGATCGGTCGCGGCTCGGTTCGTTCGCCGTCCTGGCGCTGTTGGTTCCTGCACTGGCGCCGGCGCAACAGGTGGATCTCGCGGTGTCGTTGACGGTCGCGCCGGCGCCCACGGTGACCGCGGCTCAGGAGACAACGTGGACGGCATCGGTGGAGAACACCGACCCTTCCGAAGAAGCTGACAGTCCGGTTCTCGTGGTGACGCTGCCGTCGCCGGTCGTGTACACGGGGGTGACGGCGCCGACCGGGTGGTCATGCACCGAGGCCGGCCTGGTGGTGACGTGCAACGGGGCGACGCTTCCGGAGGGGGCGACGGCGACGGCTGTTGTCACGGCGGCGGCGCCGGCGGACCCGGCGGACGGGAGCGAGCTGCTGACGGGGACGGCGGCGGTTTCGTCGGCCACGGACGACCCGGATTCCTCGAACGACACGGCGGCGGCGTCGACGACGGCCGAGGCGCGAGCCGACCTTTCGGTTCAGGCTGTGTTCGATCCCGATCCGGTGGACGCGGCGGAGGCGGTGGAGCTTCGTTCGACGGTGACGGACGGCGGGCCGAGCACGGCGCGGGACCTGGAGCTGACGGTCCCGGTGCCGGCGGGGTTCTCGTACACGGGGTTCTCGGGCGATCAGTGGAGCTGCAGTGAGGCGGGGGGCACGGTGACGTGTCTCCGGGGATCGCTCTCGGCCTCGGCGAGTACGCTGGTGGCGGTGGTGTTCGAGGCGGCGCACGAGGGTGGTGCGGCGAGCGCGACGGTGACGGTGTCGTCGGCGACGGACGATCCGGACGGGACGAACGATGCGGCGACGGCCAACGTGACGGTGACGCCGGTGGCGGATCTCGCGGTGACGCTGGAGGACGCGCCGGACCCGGTGGACGCTGCGGGGGTCGTGACGTACACGGTGACGGCGTCGAACGCGGGGCCGAGCACGGCGACCGGTGTGACGGCGACGGTGGTGCTGGACGCGGACTCGGCGTACGCGGGGTTCTCGGGTGCCGGATGGACGTGCAGCGAGAGCGGGGGGACGGTGACGTGCACGGGCCCGGACCTGGCGGCGGGGACGGATTCGGCGTTCACCATCGACGCGACGGCGCCGGCGGAGGGCGGGACGATCATGGCGACGGCGTCGGTTTCGGGGAACGAGGACGACCCGGACGGGTCGAACCAGACCGACGACGAGGAGACGGTGGTGACGCCGGTGGCGGACCTGTCGGTGACGGTGGACGACGGTGCGACGGCGGCAACGGCGGGGTCGTCGTTCGAGACGGTGACGGTCGTGGTCTCGAACGCGGGACCGAGCACGGCGGACGGTGCGGTGGTGCGGTTCGAGCCGCCGTCGGACCTGGTGTCGGTGCGGTGGGAGTGCGTGACGAGCGCGGGGTCTGGGGCGTGTGGGCGTCCTGCCGGACTGGGGCGGATCGATGAATCCGTGACGCTGGGCGCGGGCGATGCGGTGACCTTCACGGTGACGGGGTTCGTGGCGCCGGGGGCGGAGGGTGTGGCGTGCGGGAGCGGCCGGTGCCTGGAGCTCGAGGCGTCGGTTGCCGTGCCGGACGGGGTGACGGATCCGGACGGGACGAACGACACGGCGTCGGATGCGGACACGGTGCTGGGGTTCGAGTCGGACGTGTGGGTGTCGAAGACGGACGAGCGGACCGAGGTGGTGGTCGGGGAGTCGTACCGGTACACGATCCGGGTCGGCGGGAGCGGGCCGTCGGTGGCGCGGGGCGTGGGGCTGTCGGACGTGTTCCCGGCGGAGCTGCTGGGGCACCCCGTGGAGTGCGGCGATCCGTCGGTTCCGTGCTGGACGTGCGAGGAGGCCCAGGCGCTGGAGGCGGTTGCGCGGTACGAGGAGAACCAGGGGAGCCCGCAGGTGGCGGGGATGGAGGGTGCGTCGGGTCTCGCGGTGACGCCGGACGGTGTCTCCGCGTACGTGGCGGGGACGGTGGACGATTCCATCGCATGGTTCGGGCCGGCGCCCTCGGCGACGCCCGGAGCGTTCGGGCACCTGGAGTACCAGGGCCTCCAGACGGGGATCGCCGGGCCGCGGGAGCTTGTGGTCTCGCCGGACGGCGGCTTTCTGTACGCGACGGCCGGGGGCGAGCAGGCGGTGGTGGGGTACGCGATCTCGCCGGCGGACGGGTCGCTCGCGGAGGTCGGCCGGTGGAGCGGTATCAGCGGGATGACGGACCCCGGTGCGGTGGTGGTGTCGCCGGACGGGGGGACAGTGTGGGTGGCGTCGGCGGCGGACGACGCCATCGTGCGGTTCTCGCGGGATCGCGGGACGGGACAGCTGACGTGGGAGGAGACGACGGTCGGGGACGCGACGGTGCTGCTGGACGGTGTGTCGGGTCTCGCGGTGTCGCCGGATGGGCGTTCGTTGTACGCGGCGGCGCCGGGCGACGGGTCGCTGACGGTGTTCTCGGTGGGAGCCGACGGGTCGCTGGCGTTCGTGGAGACGCACGTGGGCGTGGGCCTCGGCGGGGTGCGCGGTGTGGCGGTGTCCCCCGACGGGACGGTGGTGGCGGCCGCGGCGCCCGGGGACGGTGCGGTGACGTTCTGGAGCCGGGACCCGTCCACGGGGTTGCTGACGGCGGCGGTCGAGGTGGTGGACGGTGTGGACGGTGTGTCCGGTCTCGGGGGCGTGCACGGTCTGGCGTGGAGCCCGGACGGGACGGTGGTGGCGGTGGTGGCTGGGACGGCGGAGCGCGTGGGCGTGATCGGCTGGGACGGCGTGACGTCCACGGCGACGTGGATCGGGGCGTTCGGTGCCGGTGATCTCGGCGTGGCGTCGCTTCAGGGGCTGGAGCGCGTGGTGTGGTGGCCGCGGGGGCGTGGCATCGGCGTGACGGCGTCGACGAACAGCACGCTGGACACGATCGCGTCGACGGTAGGGACGGCGTGCCCTGCGGAGAGTGGAAACGGCGACATCGCGGAGACGGTGGACATCCCCGCGGGTTCGCACCTGGAGTACACGGCGTGGGTCTCGCTGTCCGCATCGGCGTCCGGGACGGTGACGAACACGGCCACGGCGACGGTGCCGCCGGACGTGGTGGATCCGTCGTCTGGGAACGACAGCGCGTCGGATGCGGACACGGTGATCGTGGCGACGGACCTCGAGGTGGCGAAGGACGACGGGGCGACGTCGGCGGTACCTGGGGAGCGGCACGCGTACACGATCGTGGTGACGAACCGGGGGGTGGTGAGGGCGACGGGGGCGGTGGTGACGGACGACCCGCCGGTGTACGACGGGGCGACGGTGCTGGCGGGGTACGAGACGGGGACGGTGACGTGGCGGTGCGTGGCCGAGGGCGGTGCGTGCTGCCAGGTCGGGGGGCCGTGCGGGTCGCCGGTGGCGCCGGTGGTGGGGACGGGCTCGATCTCGCAGGCGGTGGATCTGCCACCCGGCGGGAGCGTACGGTTCACGCTGGAGGGCGTGCTGCACCCGTCGGCCACGGGGACGCTGGTCAACACGGCGACGGTCTCCGAGGCGCCCGGCGTGGCGGAGACCGACCCCTCCAACAACACCGCCTCCGACGACGACACCGTGCTCGAGCCGGAGCCCGATGTCGCCGTCCGCAAGGATCTGGAGTCCATGTGGCGGGACGACCCCGGGAGCTCGACGAACTTCGATACGTGGGTTCAGTGGTGGGTGACGGTGTACAACGGGGGGCCGAGCCGGGCCGAGGGAGTGGAGGTCGAGGACGTGCTCCCGCCGGAGATCGACGGTGGAACGGCGGCCTGGACGTGCACGGTGGTCTCGGGGACCGGGAGCTGTGGCGCGGGATCGGGAACGGGTGACGTGGTGACCACGGTCGATCTCGACCCGGGCGCCACGGCCCGGTTCGTGATCCAGGGGCTCGTCCGGACGAACGACCAGCCGGCGACGTTGACCAACACGGCCACGGCGTCGGCGACCGGGGATCCGGTCTCCGGAAACGACTCGGACACCGATGTCTCCCACGTGGGGATCGAGGCCGACCTCGGGATCACCATCGACGACGGGCAGACCGATGCGACACCGGGCGAGCCCATCGTCTACACGGTGCAGGTCGAGAACGATGGCCCAACCGACGCGGACGGCGCCACGGTGGACACGGTGCTTCCCGCCGGCCTGCGGAACGTGACATGGACCTGTTCGGCGGTTTCGCCGATCCCGGGCGATCTGACCTTCCTGGAGGAGGATTCCTGGGCCGGCACGACGGATGGTGCCACCGGCCTCGCCGTCGGGCCCGACGGCAAGTCGGTGTTCGTGGCGGCGGCGACGGCCAACGCGCTGGCCGTGTTTCGCCGGGAGACCACGCCGGGCTCCGACTTCAACCGCCTGACGTACGTGGACGGCGAGGTGGACGGACAGGACGATCCGTCGGATCCGGGGACGACCGCGGACGGGCTCGAAGGAGCCTCGGCCGTCGCGGTGACTCCCGACGGCTCGACGGTGTATGTGGCGGGGACGGGCGAGGACGCCATTGCGGCGTTCCACTACGACGAGACGTCGGGCACGGTCCACTTCATCGAGGTGGAGCGTCAGGGCGCCGACGATCCCGGCGACGATGGTGGGGCGGTGGACGGTGTGGAGGGCCCGGTGGCCCTGGCGGTGAGTCCGGACGGGAAGAACCTGTACGTGGCGGGCGGATCGGGTGATGCCATCGCCGTCTTCGACATCGCTGGGGGGACCGGGAGACTGAGCTTCCGGCAGAAGCTGAGCAGCGCCGACATCGGTGGGAGCGGGCTCGTGCAGCCGCGCGGGGTGGCCGTGAGCCCGGACGGTGCGTGGGTCGTCGTCACGGGTTCGGGTGACGACACGGTTGTTCTGCTCGAGCGGAACGGTTCGGACGGGACGGTTTCCCTGGCGGACCTCGAGACCGACGGCGTGGACGATCCCGGCGATCCGGGAGGGCCGGTGCAGGACATGCACGAGCCCTGGAGCGTGGCGTTCTCTCCGGACGGGAAACAGGTCTACGTGGGCACCCACGGAGACGACTCCATCGTCGTGTTCGATCTCGACGCGGACGACTCCGAGCTGTCGTTCTCCCAGAGCGTGCCGGCCGGTGCGCCGGGAGAGGTGCTGTGGGTGGCGGTCTCGGCCGACGGGGAACACGTGCTGGCCGCGACGGGCAGCGGGAACGCCATTGCGATCCACCGTCGCAACACGGAGACGGGAACGCTGACCTTGCAAGACACCATCACCGACGGGGACCCGCTCACCGGTGGTGGCGTGGTGGACGGTCTGGCCGGGGCGTCCTCGGCGGCGTTCACTCCGGACGGGCTCGCCGTGCTCGTGGCCGGGCCGGGGGACGGCGGGATCGGTGTGTTCGACCGCGAGGGCCCCCAGCCGATGCTTCCCCAGATCGAGGTGGAGCGTGACGGCAGGGACGATCCGGCGGACTCCGGCGGGACCGTGGACGGCCTGTTCGGGGCGTGGGACGTCCTGGTGTCGTCGGACGGGGGGCACGTCTACGTCGCGGGGTACGGCGACGACGCCGTGGCCGTCTTCGTCCGGAACGAGGATGCAGGCAATTCGCAGGCGACGCGCGGGGCGCACCTCTCCTTCCTGGAGTCCGTGAAGAACGGCGAAGCCGGGATCACCGGGATGGACGGCCCCGTGGCTTTGGCCACGAGCCCGGACCCCGCGAACCGCAACCTGTACGTCGCCAGCCGTGAGAGTTCCTCCATCGTGGTCTTCGGGCGGGTGTCGGATCCGACGGATCCAGACTACGGGAAGCTGGGGTTCGTGCAGTCCGTCGCCGACGGCGATGGCGCGGACGGCCTTGCCGGGGCGCTCGACGTCGTCGTCCATCCCTCCGGGCGGACGGTGTACGTCGCGGGGCACTGGGCCTCCTCGATCGCCATCTTCGGCCGGGCCACCGATGGAAGGTTGACGTTCAGGGAGCGTGTGCACGACGGCGAAGGCGGTGTGACCGGGCTTGCGGGCGTCTCGTCGCTGGCGATCAGCGGGGATGGGAAGCACCTCTACGCCGCCGCGACCACCGGTTCGGACGTCGCAGTCTTCGAGATCCGATCGGATGGAGGTCTCCGTCAGGTCCAGCTCGTCAACGCGGCGCAGGTTCCGCAGGGACTCGAGGAGCCAATGGGCATCGCGGTGACCCCGGACGGCGCCCACGTGCTGGTTGCGGCGCGATCGGGCAACTCCCTCGTCGTGCTCTCGCGGGACGCCGACCCGTCGAGCGAGACGTTCGGGCTGCTCGAGCCGCTCGAGGTCCACACGGATGGTGCGAACGGCGAGACGGGCCTGCACGGAGCCCGGTCCGTCGCGGTGAGTCCCGATGGGGCGTGGGTGTACCTCGTCGCGGAGTATGGGGACGACATCGCGCTGTTCCAGCGTGACAACGCTTCCGACAGTGCCACCTTCGGCGCGCTGACCGAGATGGAGGTGCGGACCAACGGCGACCGTAACGTCTCGGGGATGGACGAGCCGTACGGCGTGGCCGTGGCGCCTTCGGGCCGCAACGTGTACGTTGCCGCGCTCGTCGGCGGGGGCGAGGGCGGCGAGGAGGGCGCGCTGGCGGCGTTCGCCAAGCGCTCCGAGTCGGCCTGCTCCGCGGGCGGTGTGGGTGACGTCCACGACCGGATCACCATTGCCGTGTCGGGGACCGTGACCTACACGATCCGGGCCACCATCGATCCCTCGGCGCGCGGCACGCTGACGGCCAGCGCGACGGTCGCCGTGCCGTCCCACGGGGTCGATCCCGATCCCTCGAACGACACGGACTCGGACGACACCGACCTGACGCCGGTGACCGGGCTCGCCATCTCGAAAGACGACGGCGTGACGCTCGTGGGGGCGGGGACGGACCTGACCTGGACGGTCACGGTGACGAACCGGGGGCCCAGCGACGCCATCGACACCGATCTCAGTGGGACGCCGCTGGTGCGCGTCGACGACACGCCACCGCCGGCGGACTTCGAGAACGTCTCCTGGACGTGCGACGCCGTGGGGTCGGGCCGGCTGACGGCGGTTCAGACCCTCGACGGGACGGGGTTTGCGGGGGCCTCCGCCGTGGCGCCCATGGCCGATCCGGACAACTCGGGGCCGCTGCCGCCGGCGCTGGCCGCGGTCTCCGTCTCGGACGACGCGCTGGTGATCATGCACCGCGACGTCTCGTCGGGCCAGCTGAACGTCGTGCAGACCGTCCGGGACGGTGACGTGGTGAACGGAGCGCCCGCCGATGCGCTGGACGGTGCGCGGGACGTCGTGGCGTCCGAGGACGGGTTGTACCTCTACGTGGCGGCGGAGGTCGACGACGCCGTGACGGAGTTCCAGATCGACCTCGGTACGGGGACGATGGTGCCGGTACAGACGGTCCGGGACGGCGTCGGCGGCGTGGACGGGCTGGACCGGGCGGTGGCGCTGCTGCTGGTCCAGAACGATCCGGCGGCGTCGACGGACTTCCTGTACGTCGCGGGCTCCAACGACGGTGCGGTGGCCGTGTTCGCCCGGGACCGGAACAACGGGACGCTGACCTTCCTGGAGGCCGAGCGGGACGGCGCGAACGATCCGGCGGACGCGGGCGGCACGGTGCGCGGCATTCTCGGCGCATCGGGTCTCGCCATCAGCCCCGACGGGGACCACCTGTACGTGACGGGGTCGGTGTCGGGGGCGGTGGCGGTGTTCGAGCGGGACCACGCGACGGGCGCGCTCAGTTTCCTGGAGGCAAAGGACGCCTCCTCGACGGCGGGACTCAGGGGCGCGACATCGCCGGTGGTGACGCCGGACGGGACGCGGGTGCTGGTGGCGGGGCGTGACGACGACGCGGTGGTGGTGTTCTCGCGGATCGCGACGGCCGGCGCTCCGGGGTACGGGACCCTCGACCCGGTCCAGGTCGTCCGCAACGGCCACGACGGCGTCGAATCGATGGCCGGGCCCGTGGACCTGATCGTGCTTCCGGGCTCGGAGCAGGTGCAGGTGTCCGCCCACCGGAGCGGCGCGCTCGTGCTGCTTCGCCGCATGGACGACGACTGGAACCTCGGGTTCCTCGACGCGACGCGGGACGCGGAGCTTCTCGCCGGTGCGGGCCGGATGGCGCTGTCGGAGGACGGCGCGTACCTCTACTCCTCTGGGATGATCGCGGGGGCCGTGGGCGTCTGGCGCCGCGGCCAGGAGTCGTCCTGCGCGGCTGCTGGA
Source organism: Thermoanaerobaculia bacterium (assembly GCA_027067575.1). Taxonomy (GTDB): domain Bacteria; phylum Acidobacteriota; class Thermoanaerobaculia; order Thermoanaerobaculales; family Sulfomarinibacteraceae; genus JAMOVQ01. The sequence goes on from JAMOVQ010000117.1 coordinate 8,912, forward strand.
AGCGGCCCTGTGTCGGATGCCCGCGTCCTCGTGGCGGCGGGTGGTGCCGTCCGGTTCACGCTCCATGCCCGGGTCCGTTCGGATGCCTCGGGTGCGCCGTGTCCATCCGATGCGACCCTTGCCTGCGTGACCAACACGGCCACGGTCGATGGACCGTTCGAGAGCGACACATCGGATAACCAGGCGTCGGACCGGGACGTGCTCTCGAGACGGGCAGACCTGGCGATTTCCAAGACGGATCACCACGCCCTGGTCGACGGACTCTCCGGGGCCCAGGACGCCGTGGTGACGCCCGATGGCCGGTTCGTCTACGCGGCGGGAGCCGAGGACAACGCCATTGCGATCTTCCGGCGTGACACCGACCCGGCCTCGCCGGGGTACGGTTCGGTGGAGTTCCTCGGGGCGGTCGAGCAGGGCGAGGGCGGTGTGACCGAGCTCCAGGGCGTGGATGCGCTGGCGATCTCGCCGGACGGCGCCCATCTGTACGCAGGGGCGGCGGTCTCCAACGCCATCTCGGTGTTTGCCATCGATCCCGCGGACGGGTCCCTCGCGCTGATCCAGGCGGTCTCCAACGGTGTGGGTGGTGCCGGCGGCCTCGGTGGCGCGGCGGACCTGCTGATGAGCCGTGACGGGGCGACGCTGTACGTCGCCGGGTCCCACGACAACGCGGTAGCGTGGCTGCACCGGGTGACGGACGCCTCGGATCCGGACTTCGGCAAGCTGACGCCGTCGGGACTCGCCCTGGAGGACCAGGACGGGCTCTCCGGGCTGGTGGGGGTCCAGGCGGTGGCCATGGGCCAGGACGAGGATCGGCTCTACGCGGTCTCGGCGACGGGACATCTGGTGGTGTTCGATCGGGCATCGGATGGTGCGCTGACCTACCGCACGACGTTGACCGACGGCGAGGAGGGTGTGACGGGGCTGCGTGGCGGTTCCGGTGTGGCGGTGACTTCGGACGGAGCGTTCGTCTTCGCCACGGGCAGCGATCCCGGCTCGTTGGCGCTGTTCTCACGCACGGCCGGCGGGCTCGATTTCGTGGAGACCCTGGGTACGGGCGATGTCGGGGCGCTGGAGGGTGCCTCGGGAGTCGCGCTCTTCGCAGGTGACGATGCGCACGTGACGGTCACGGCGTCGGATGCGGCCGCCGTGCTCGTGTTCGAGCTGGATCCGTCCACCGGTCACCTGACGTTCGTCGAGAGCCATGCCAACGGTGACGGTTCGGGCGCGGGCGGCCTCGCCGGGGCGGCCGGGGTGGCGTTCCCGGGAGACGGGGAGCAGCTGTACGCGGTGTCCACGGACGATGCCTCGCTGGTGGTGTTCGACCGCGGCACGGCGGCGAACCCCGGGCCGGGGGAGGGGCGGCTGGAGTTCGAGCAGGTGGTGTCGGACGGGTCGGGGGCCATCGCGGCGGGATCCGAGAACCGGTGGACGGTGACGGTGGAGAACCTGGGTCCGGCGGACGCCCGTGGTGTGCGGGTCCGGGACGTGCTGCCTGCGGAGCTGATCGGTGCGGGATGGGTCTGTTCGGGCGAGGCGGGCGGGGCGTGTCCCGTGGCGGGTGAGGGATCGATCGACACGCTGGTCGAACTGCCCGCGGGCGGTCGTGTGGTGTTCCTTGCGGGCGGCACGGTGCGTCCGGGGTTCTCTGGGGTGCTGACGAACACGGCGACGGTGGCGTCGGCGACGGAGCCTGCGGGCGTGGCGGATCCCGACGAGTCGAACAACACGGCGACGGATTCGGACACGGTGGTGGGGTACCGGTCGGACCTGTCCGTGGCGCTTGCGGCGGGTGCGGCGGTGGCGGTGCCGGGGACGGAGTTCCCGGTCACCATGACGGTGGCGAACGCCGGTCCGAGCTCGGTGAGCGGTGCGTCCGTGGGTCTGACGGTGCCGGCGGCGCTGTCGGAGGTGCGGTGGACGTGCGAGGCGGAGCCTGCGCCGGGTCTGCTTCAGCTGGTGCAGTCGGCGGCGGACATCGGAGCGCCGCGGGCGGTGGCGGTACGGCCGGACGGGCGGTACGTGTATGCGGCGGGGCTGTCGCCGTCGGGGCGTGACGCGGTGGCGGTCCTGGCGCGGGACCGTGCCAACGGGACGCTGGCGCTCGTCGAGATCGTGGAGCAGGGGATGTCCCAGGATCTCGACGGTGACGGGACGGTGGACGCGGTGGTGGACGGGCTGCGGGGGCTGTCGTCGCTGGCGGTGTCTCCGGACGGCCGGTTCCTGTACGCGTCGGGTCGCGACGAGGACGCGGTTGCGTGGTTCGCGGTGGACGGGGAGACGGGGCGGCTCGCGTGGAGCGGGGTGGTGCGCGACGGCGTCGGTGGGGTGCACGACCTGGGCGGGCCGGCGGACGTGCTGGTGTCGCCGGACGGCGGGGCGCTGTGGGTGGCGTCGCCGGTGGACGGTGCGGTGACGGTGTTCGGGGTGGACTCCGGCAGCGGCGCGCCGTCGTTCCTCGGCGTGACGGGGGTCTCGACGGGGGAGAGCTCGCTGAATGGGGTCGAGGCGCTGGCGGTTTCGCCGGACGGGTGGTTCCTCTACGGGGCGAGCGGTGTGACGGACTCGGTGATCGTGATGGCGCGGACCGGCGGGGAGTCGCTGGAGGTGCGGCAGGTGCTGGCCGAAGGGGACGAGCCGCACGGCTCGGGTGGACCGGAGGTGCGGGGCCTGGCGGGGGCGTCGGGCGTGGCGGTGTCGCCGGACGGGAACCGCGTGGCGGTGACGGGTGCAACGCAGGGGACCGTGGCCGTGTTTGCGCGCGACGGAAGTTCCGGGGAGCTCGAGTTCGCCGGGTGGATCGCGGACGGCGACGTGCAGGACGGCGTGACGGTGTCGGGGATGGGCGGTGCGCGGTCGCCGGTGTTCTCCGAGGGGTCTGACCGGTTGTACGTGGCGGGGCCGGACGATGCGGCGGTGGTGGTGCTGTCGCTGGACGGGGACGGGACGCCGCGGTGGGTGGCGCGGGCGGACGCGGCGACCGGTGTCGTGGGGCTGGGAGCGATCGGCGGGATCGCGCTGACGGTCGAGGACCACGAGCTGGTGGTTGCGGGCGGTGCCGGAGGGCTTCTGGACGTGCTGGCGGTGGCGCCGGGGGCGTCGTGTCCGGCGCGTGAGGGTGTGGGCGTGCCGTCGGGGACGGTGGACCTGTCGCCGGGCGGGCACGTGGTGTTCACGGTGACGGGGCGGATTGCGCCGTCGGCGTCGGGGACGCTGCGGTACGAGGCGCGGGTGGACGCGCCGGACGCGGTGGAGGAGCCGGACCTTTCGAACAACGTGGCGGTGCTGGAGATCGATCCGGAGGCCGAGGCCGAGGTGTCGGTGGTGAAGACGGACGGCGCGGCGATGGTCCGGGCGGGGACCGAGGAGACGTGGACGATCACGGTGACCAACGCGGGTCCATCGGACGTGGCGGGGGTGACGCTGGACGATGTACTGCCGGTGTTCCCGGGAGAGGCCGCCGGACTCGTGGACGGGACGGCGTCGTGGTCGTGCGAGGGGGAGGCGCCGCTCTGGACGGTGGGTTCCATCGCGGCGGGTGATCCGGACGGGCGTCTGGAGCGGCCGGGGCGTGCGGCATCGAGCCCGGACGGCCGTTTCCTGTACGTGCCGGTGGAGGGTTCGGACGCGGTGACGGTGCTTTCCCGGGACGCGGACCCGGCGAGCCCGTCGTACGGGACGCTGGCCATCGTGCAGACGGTTCATGACGGGGACACGGTGGACGGGACGGAGGTGGACGGCCTGGCCGGAGCGTCGGCGGTGGCGGTGTCGCCGGACGGCGCCACGGTGTACGTGACCGGGCGCGACGACGACGCCGTGGCGGTGTTTGCCCGCGATGGGGACGACGGGACGCTCTCGCCACTCCAAGTGGTCCGCAACGCAGACGCCCCGGGTCTCGGCGGGCCCGCCGCGCTGGCGTTCGACTCCGCGGGACGGTTCCTCTCGGTGGCGGGCGGGCGCGACGGGACCATCGCGGTGCTCGAACGTGCGGACGACGGCACCCTCGCGTGGGTCATGCGGATCCGGCAGGGGTACGACGGCGTGCCGCTGTCCTCGCTGGACGGCATCCGCTCGCTGGCGATCGTTCCGGACGGGACGGCGCTCTACGCCGTCGCGCAGGACGCGGCCGCGGTGTCGGTGTTCTCGCGCGATCAGGAGACGGGCCGCCTGACGTGGGTGCAGACGGTGATGGAGGGCGACTCGCAGTCCGGCGGTTTGCCGGAGGTGACGGGTCTCGGTCTGGTGCAGTCGGTGGCGGTCAGTCCGGATGGGCGGCTGGTGGCGACGGCGGCGCTGGCGTCGGACGCGGTGGACCTGTTCCGGCGGGACCTGGAGACGGGTGAGCTGACGCTGATCCAGACGGTGGTGGACGGCACGGGAAGCGTGGACGGCCTGGACGGGGCGTCGGACGTGGTGTTCTCTGCGGACGGGTCAGACCTGTACGCGGTGGGCCGGAACGACGACGCGGTGGTCGTGGCGAAGCGGGACTGGACGTCGGACACCTTTGCGGTGCTCGGTGTGCTGGGTTCCACGGACGCGGGTCCCGCGGGGCTGGACGGTCCGGTGGGGATCGTGGCGGTTCCGTCGAGCCCGCACCTGGTGGTGTCGGGCCGTGACAGCGACTCGCTGGTGGTGCTGGAACGGCGGCCGGAGAGCGCGTGCACGGCGGGTGGGTCGGGGAACCACGTCCAGGCGGAGATGGACCTGGCCGCGGGGGCGTCGGTGACGCTGACGGTGACGGGCACGGTGCACCCGTCCTCGCGCGGGACGCTCTCGAACACGGCCCAGATCGCGGTTCCTTCCGGCGTGGTGAACGACCCGACGGACGATGCCGCCACCGACACGAGCACGGTTGAGGTGGTGACGGACCTGACGGTGACCAAGTCGAACGGTGACGACACGGTGGTGGCCGGCCTTCCAACGACGTACGAGATCGTTGTGACCAACGCGGGGCCTGCGGACGCGCTGGGGGCGGCGGTGACGGACACCATGCCGGTCCAGCTGCTGAGCCCGGCGTGGACCTGCACGCCGGGGCCGGGAGCGAGCTGTCCCGGGTCGGGGACCGGGGACATCGCAGCGACGGTGGACGTTCCGGCGGGGAGCCAGGTGACGTTTCACGTGACGGGGACGGTGGACCGGTCGTACGTGGGGCAGATGGCCAACACCGTGACGGTGGTTCCGGAGAGCGGCGGGAGCGATCCGAACCCGGCGACCAACACGGCGACGGACACGGACGCCGTGGTGCCGGTGGCGGACCTCGCGGTGACGAAGGACGACGGCGTGGACGAGGTGATCCCGGGAACGGCTGTGACCTGGACCATCGTCGTGACGAACGCCGGGCCGTCGGACGGGTCCGGGACGGTGGACGACATCGTGCCGGGCTCGGTCCCGGACGCCACGTGGACGTGCGTGGCGGGGGCGGGGGCGTCGTGTCCGGCCTCGGGGACGGGAAGCCTCGCCGGGGTGCCGGTGGCGATCCCTGCGGGTTCGTCGGTGACGTTCACGCTGACCGGGACGGTCAGCCCGGCGGCGCTGGGAACGCTCTCGAACACCGTCACGGTGACGGTGGACGAGGGGATCTCGGACCCCGACCTCCTGAACAACACGGCGACGGACGTGGATCAGCTGACGCCGGAGGCGGACCTCCTGGTGACGAAGGTCGATCTGGAGGACCCGGTGCCGCTGGAGGGCGTGATCCACTACACGGTGACGGTGACGAACGACGGGCCGTCGGATGCCCAGGGCGTGACGGTGACGGACACGCTGCCTGCCGGGACGGCGCTGATCGCGACGTCGGGGTGCGACGAGGACATCGCGGGGGTTCCGGTGTGTACGCTGGGGCCACTGGCGGCGGGGTCGTCGGTGAGTTATGAGATCTCGGCACAGGTGGACGCGTCGGTCGGGGACGGGGAGGTGCTGACCAACACGGTGACGGTGGGGTCGGATACGACGGACCCGGATCCTTCGAACGACACGGCGACGGAGGACACGACGGTCCGGAGGATCGGCGACCTTTCGGTCACGAAGGAGGACGCCCCGGACCCGGTGATCCAGGGCGGGCGGCTGACGTGGACGATCACGGTGTCGAACGCGGGGCCGAACGACATCCTGGACGCGGTGGTGCACGACGTGCTGCCGTCGGGGGTGGACTTCGTGGCGACCATCGGGTGCGCGGAGGACCCGAACGGGACGCCGGACTGCACGGTGGGGACGGTGCCCGCGTACGGGAGCCGTGAGGTGCGGATCCTGGTGGACGTGACGGCGCCGGCGAACACGACGATCACGAACACGGCGACGGTGACGACGGGCGCAGTGGATCCCGACGGGACGAACGACGATGCGACCTCGGAGACGGACGTGCTGCCCGGGACGGACCTGCGGGTGACGAAGACGAACGGCGTGGACTTCGTCGGCACGGGGATGCCGGTGGAGTACACGATCCGTGTGGAGAACCTGGGTCCGGCGGACGCGGCGTCGGTGCACGTGGACGACGTGGTACCGCCGGAGCTGATCGACGCAACGTGGACGTGCGCGGCCGAGAGCGGCGCGGCGTGCGGTGCGGCATCCGGCAGCGGCGACATCGCGGACGTGGCGTCGATCCCCGTGGGTGGCGCGGTGGTGTACGTGCTCAGTGCGACGGTGGATCCCACGATCACCGATGCGGGGAGCGTGGTGAACACGGTGACGGTGTCGGCGGACGGGCTTGCGGACGCGCACCCGGAGGACAACACGGCGACGGACGCCGACCCGCTGCGGGTGGGACGGTACTTCAGCGACGGGTTCGAGACGGGAGACACGTCGCGGTGGTCGGACAGCCAGGGGAAGAGGTGACGGCGATGGAACGGAGAACGGTTCGTCGGAACGGGACACGGATCGCGGGCGCCGTGATGGCGGCCGCCCTCCTGGCGTGCGGGACGGTGTTGGGGGCCGGGCCCGGGGAGGTGGAGCAGACGATCCAGCTGCACCCGGGGTGGAACGCGGTGTACCTGGAGGTGCAGCCGGACCCCTCGGACATCGAGGCGGTGCTGGCGGGGGTGCCCGTGGCGAGCGTGTGGACGCTGAAGGCGGGGACGGAGACGATCCAGTACGTCCGGGACCCGAACGAGAAGACGCTGAGGACGGACGGGTGGTACGGGTATTTCCCGCCGTCGAGGCCGGAGCACGTGACGACGAACCTGTTCACGTTCCGTGCGGGACAGACCTACCTGATCCGGCTGGAGGGTGAGGTGCCGGTGATGTGGCGGGTGTGCGGCCGGCCTGGGATGAAGACGGTGAGGTGGTTGCCGGACTCGTACAACCTTGTGGGGTTCGACGTGGACCCGCAGGCTCCGCCGACACTGGGTGAGTGGTTCAAGCCGTCGGCGGCGCACGACGGGCAGCCGATCTGGGAGATGACCGCCGACGGGTCGTGGCGCGAGGTCACCGACCCGTACAGCACCACCATCCGCGCAGGCGCCGCCTACTGGGTGTACTGCCAGGGCAAGAGCGACTACCAGGGACCGCTGGTCGTCCGGCCGGAACTCTTGGAAGGGCTTGACTTCGGTAAAGCGGTGCGAACCCTTGGCCTGAACATCGAGAACGCACTCGACATCGACGTGGACGTCACGATCACGCGACAGAACCCGGGCGACGTGCCGCTCGTGGTGGAGGTGATGGATCCCGAGACGGTCAAGAGGAGCTACCCGGACGTTCCGGCGGCCTACAGGATCGAGGTTGGCGCGGGGAAGGGCGCACGGCTCGACTTCGGCGTGCGTCGCGCACGGCTCGCAGCGCTCGAGGCAGCGGACGTTCTGAGTGTCTCGAACGGGCTTGGTTGCCGGCGGCTGGTCTGGGTCCACGTGCAGTCGGTCTACCAGCCCGTGCTGAAGTCGGCCCGGGATGCAAGCACTCCTTTCTCGGGCCTGTGGGTCGGGATCGCACGCGTCAACAAGGTCAGCATGGCGCAGGAGGGTGGGACGACGCCGAAACCGACGAAGTCGAGCTATCCCCTGCGCTTCCTCCTCCACGTCGATGCCTCCGGGCAGGTCCGCCTGCTCAAGGAGGTGACCAAGATGTGGAAGGAAGGCACGACGAAGCCCGATCCCGGCGGGTCCGGGTACAACGTCACCGATCAGCCCGGCCACTACGTTCTCGTCACGGATGAGAGCCTCTTCGATCAGTTCAAGGGAGTCGAGTTCAACGGCGATGCCGTCGTCCCCGTCCGGATCAGCACGATCGCCTACGACTTCCAGGGGACGGAGCTCGAGGCCCAGGGAACGATCGGGCCGAGGGGAAACCTGGACGCGACCCTCGTCCTGCCGGTCGGGTTCCCGACCAACCCGTTCTTCGACCGGTACCACCCCGACCACGACAACCTGGACGCGGAGTTCCTGAACTTCAAGGCCGAGTCGTACGAGATCACCCGCCGGATCCACTGGCGATTCACCGAAACCGATCCCTGGGGGATCGACGACCCGAACTGGGGCCACACGATCCTCGGAGGTGTTTACTCCGAGGAGATCACCGGCCTGCACCGCAACCCGATCTTCGTCGAGGGGACGTTCCGAATGGAGCTCGTCTCGCCGATTCCGGTGCTGAACCAGTAGGGGGGCGTGATGAACACGAAGCGATCGATCCGTCTCCTTTCCATCACCGCGGCATGCCTCGCTCTGGCCACCGTGTCACCACGGTCCTCCGAAGCGTTCTGGCCGTCCGCCGGGGGCGGAAGCGGCAACGATCGTGCCGTGGCCACGGCCGTTGGACCGACGGGCGAGGTGTACGCCGTCGGGCGTTTCGAAGGCACGGCCACGTTCGGGGATGTCACGCTCCGCTCGGAGGGGCTCGGCGACATCTTCGTCGTCAAGTACGGCCTGGCCGGTGGTGTGGAGTGGGTCGTCGCGGCGGGAGGCGTCTCGGAGGATCGGGCCCTGGACGTGACGGTGGACGACTCGGGCAACGCCTACGTCGTCGGGACGATCCATGGCACGGTCCGGTTCGGGGGGGTCAGTGTGCCGGGACACAGCGACGGCGCCGAGGATGGCTTCCTCGCCAGGGTGGACGCGGACGGCTCGTGGCGGTGGGTCCTCCTGGCCACGGGGCCCGAGGACGACGAGCTGACGTCCGCCGGGTTCCTGCCGGGAGATCCCGACGCGGTCCCTCCTGTCCCGGGGAGGATCATCGTCGGCGGGAGCTACCGGTGTGACATCACGTTTGGGAGCTATTCCCTCAATCAGGCGACCTGCCCCTCGGGGCGAGACGATCCGGTGGTCGCTGCGGTCGATCCCGATGGCGACGTCCATTGGCTGACAGATGGGGGGGGGGCGTACCCGTCCTCGGTGCGGATCGTCGACCTCTCCGTCGCTCCCGACGGGACAATCTACGTCGCGGCGCGCGGAGAGGGCAAGGGACACCTCGCGGGCTACGATTTCTGGGGTGGAAGGACGGCGGTCCACTTCGGGGAACCGACGTTCGTGGGAGATTCGTGGACCCTCGAGGAGTGGTTCCCTGCGGCCAACAACGCGTGGATCCTGCCGTGGCGCCTCGACAACTCGAGAGAGTATCTCGATTTCTACACGGGGATCACGTTGCCGGCGACGGGAACGCCGGTACTGGCCTTCATCCACGGCCGGGACGGCGATCCAGGCAACGATGTCGCGGGCATTCTGGAGATCTCGGTCGATGGGAACGCCTATCAGAACATCGTGGATGCGGGCGGCGTCTTCCTCGAGGGAGGATACGACACACATCTGAGCGACCCGGGCCACCCGTTCGACGGACAGAATGTCTGGCTGTTCCCCGCCGGGGGGACGACTCACTGGGTTCGCATCGATCTCTCGGCGTTCAGGGGACACGCCATCGCTTTCCGGTGGAACGCGGGAACAAAGAACCCCGGGGGCGTCATTCCCTACTGGGCCATCGACCACGTCTCCATCGTTGACACCAGCGGTGGCAGGCGCCTGTTCTTCGCCGACATGGAGGACCACCCCCGCGGTCTCGTCGCGGCACTGACCAACGGCTCTGGCTCGTCGCCGACCTGGGCCTGGGTCCACGAGACGTCCCTGGCCTGGGATCTGAGGGCCATCGATGCGTCCTCGGGGAACCCGGTTGTGCTCGGCAAGGGCGTCCCGTCGCCGGACAACTTCGTCGGGCCCGTTGCGGTTCAGCTGTGGCCGGCCGGCGACATGACACCCGATGGGACCATTCTCGGGGAGCTTCGTTCATCGGGCGACCAGTGGAACTGGGGGCAGCGGCTGGAGGGCGCCGAGCCCGGGGACGTGACGCGGGATGCAGACGGGAACGTGTACCTCGTGGGAAGCTTCGACGGGACGCGGACCTACGGAACCGAGACGCTGACCTCGACGGGGGCGCACGATATCGTGGCGGCATCGTTCGATGCCGCAGGAAACTGGCGCTGGGCCACGGGCGGGGACACGTACGACGCGGCGGACCGGATCCCGGGCCGCAGCGGGGGGCCGGAGGAGGACTGGGGCCTCGGGATCTCCATCGGCACATCCGGCCTGTACATCGGGGGGAGCTTCCGCGGCACGGCCGTGTTCGGGGACGACGAGCAGGTCGTCTCCGCCGGCGGTGACGATGCGGTGGCCCTCGAGCTGGATACCGAGGGCCACTGGTTCAACGCGGAGACGTGGATCGTCGGTCAGGAAGTCGTTCCACCGCCCGGGGCGTACGTCGGTTCCGAGACGGCGGTACCCGACCTCTACATCGATGGTCGGGAGAAGCCGCTCGCAGATTACTTCTTCTGGAGTCCGCCCATTCCGTCGCGTCCGGAGGGGAAGCTGTACGCCCTCGTCCCGCTCGACAGCGTCGAGCTGCGGTGGCGGAGGACCTCCGATCTGTCGGATCCCTCCCGCGTGGTCAGCGTCGGGCAGGTCGTCTGGCCGGCCGACCGGTGCCAGCCGAGCTCGACAGGCGCGTGCTACCAAGTCCACGTGACCGGAGCTCCGGTGGAGTTGATCCCGGATGACAACCACCTGTCGATCCTGGGGCTGAAGCTTCCGGCGCACGGTTCGAGCGCAGCGGTGATCAAACAGAGCGTGTTCCACGCGGACCAGGAAGGCTGGGCCGTCGTGGAGTACGTCGAACACGACACTCCCGACGCGACGAAGTACCCGGTGACGTTCGAGGTGGTCCGGACGTTCGACTTCGCCAACGCTCCGGACTTCGCGGACAACGTTCCCTGGCAGATCGGGACGCCCATCACCGAGGCTTTCCACGACGAACCGGGCCGGACCGGGTACGTCGTCAACGAGAAGGCGTTCTACGACGGCGTGGGTGGCCAGGCGGCGTACGACCGCCAGGCCCGGACGGGGCAGATCGTCCCGGTCAACCGGGTCAACCCCAACCGGACCCAGGACCAGGACAAGGAGATGGTGGTGGTCTGGTACCGCCGGAACCACAACCGCGTCTACTGGGGCGAACGGCCCATGCGGTACTCGTGCTACTGGCCGCTCGACCCCGACGTCATCATCGTCGCATCGGAGCTCGGTGGCGAGGTCAGGGGTCAGACCCCTCTGGACTCCGTCAACTACCCCGGTGCGTTCATCTACCACCAGGACGATCCGAACCTTCCCGGCTACAACCCCAACGACGAGCACGCCATGTTCTTCCCCTCCAACGCCGGGACGGGGATGGAGGCCGTCTTTGCGCTCAGGGCGGATTTCGGTCGCGAGCTCGATCCCCACAGTACCGATGCCTCGGATCCCTACGTGGTGGTCAAGTACCAGAACCCGTCGGGTGGATGGGGCTACCGGATCTACAAGGTCCTGGCCACGAGTCCGGACTACCAGGGGTTCAGCTTCCCCGGAGTCGCGGGAGACAGGGTCCAGCCACCGTACCCGCTGTCGCTGCTCCCTGGTTGTGAGGAGACACGGATCCAGGGACAGAACTCCCCGGACGACCCGGTGCCGCCTCCGTTCTTCAAAGACGTGCACGAGGAACTGTGGGCCGCGGCGGAAGGGGAGGGCAACGTCCTCTACGCCTACCCGCTGGAAGCCGGGTTCTTCTACGACCTCAACGGGGACGACGTGCCGGACGCCTCGACGGGCCAGTGCATCCCCTGGATGGCCCGGTTGCCGGAATCGCTGGGCGGGACCGCGAGCCCCCACGACCCCATCGCGGTGCACTACACCATCACCTGGCCGTCCGACGTTCCGCTGCTCGAGGCTGGAGAGAGCCTGTTCAAGCCGAAACGCGGCCTGCCCGACATCTACGATCAGGCCGCGGTCGAGGTCATCTACGACCAGGAGTGGGAGACGCAGCGTGCCGGCTCCACCGAGGAACATCCTGACTGGGTGCTGGCCCAGGTGGTGAAGCCGTTCGAGCCGCGGCGAGTTTCCCTCGATGCCGTGCCCCTCGACATCGCCACGGAGACGGACGACGACGGCAACCTCAAGATCCTCGGTTCCTCCGACGGGACGATCCGCCTCCCGGTCACGCTCCGGAAGCGTCTGCGGTACGAGACGATGGACAGCAACCTGACGCTTCGGGGACTGTTCGACGACTCGGAGGCGGGGGAACCGCTCGTCATGCTCGACGTGATGTCGAACAGAGAACGGGACCAGCTCCTGGCCCTCAGCAACGATGAGGACTGGCAGGATGCCGTCTGGGCGCTCTACCGCCTCTCGAGGAATCCGAACGGGGTCCAGACAATCTGTACCAACGTGGACAGGGTGCAACTCTTCGGCGTCGTCGTCGGGGAAGAGTGTGCCGCCTTCAGGCCGGTCACGGACGACGACATCCTGATCGGCTGGAAGGACGACAACCAGGACGGCCTGCTCGAGACGCTGCGAGCGCTGGGAGGCCACCCCGCACTGACCGCTGGAGGAGCGAGGTCGGGCGGGTACGTCACGGTGGCGTTCAACAACGACCCGAGCCTCGGGGACCTTCCGGTGTCGCTCGAGGTGATCCGCGTCGGCTGTCTGGAGTATCCCGAACCGCCGGCGGACCCGGAGATCGTGGCGCCGTACCAGGGCGAGGTGAAGGTGCTGTTGCCGGACAACGTGTTCGACGAGTCGGTGACGCTGCACTTCAACGGTGACTTCGGCGGCTGGATGGACAAGGTCGAATTCCAGTGGTTCTACCACCCGGACGAGGACGGAACGCCGCCGGAGCCGCTGCCCGATCCGGAGCACGGCCAGCTCAACGGCTGGATCGAGGTTCCCGTGAGCGATCCACGTGGCGCCCAGGATGTCACCATCGGCGGAGCGAACCTCCAGACGCTGTCGGACAACTGGTACGTGGTGCGGTACCGGGGGCTCGGCGCGTGCGACAACGAGACGAAGTGGAGTCTGTGGACCGGCCAGCCGGGGTCGACGCCACTCGACCCGAGGGGCCAGCTCGTGGAGGGCTGGGTCAAGCGGGTCGAGGAGGGCCTCAACCCGTTCGAGGCGAGGGTCAGGGACTTCCACAAGGCGGCGACGAACACCTACGCCTCGATGATCGAGCAGCTTGGACCCCGGTACGAGGGGGACATCGCGCTCAACCCCTCGGCGGAGAACCTGAACTCCATCGGACTGATCGAGGCGTACGAGACGGTGCTGCACCGCGCGAAGATGCTGTCCATCGACGGGACGCCGCCGGTGGACTACGGGCCGGCCAACAACGAGATCCTCAACGTGACGTCCCGGATCGCGGACTTCTACAAACTGCTCGGTGACGAGGCGTTCGCGGACGCCGAGGACCCGACCGTGGGGATCACGACGGACGAGGTGCAGTTCGGGATCGGGTCGCTGGCGCCGTCGATCTTCAACTTCGAGAACCAGGTTCCCAACTTGCTCCAGGAAGAGCTCGTCCTCCTCCGTGGGCGGGACGGAGAGCACGAGAACGTGACGGCGCCGCCGGTGTACAACCGGTTCTACTGGAACTTCACGGGCGGAAACGGGGAGGTAGCGTACACGCTCTCCTACGACATCCAGGACATCAACCTGGACGGGTTCATCGACGCGAAGGACGCCAAGATCCAGTTTCCGCAGGGCCATGGGGATGCGTGGGGTCACCTGCTGACGGCGATGACGCACTACTACGACCTCCTGCGGCACCCGTACTTCACGTGGGTTCCAAGGCCGGAGGCCGTGCTCGTCGCGGGGATCCCGGTCCAGGCGGATTACTACGACGAACGGAAGTTCGCCAAGGTCGCCGCGCAGCGAGCACTGACGGGTTCCCGGATCGTCGAGCTGACCTACAAGAACGCGTACACGGAGGATCCCGAGGGTCAGTGGCAGGGGTACAAGGATACCGATCGCCAGAGGGCGTGGGGGCTCGACGGCTGGGGACGGCGTTCGGGGATGGCGGTGTACTTCGACTGGGTGACGGGCAACGCCATCCTGCCGGACGTGGATCCGAACCCGGAGCACACCGGGATCGAGAAGATCGACCGGACCACGGTCCTTGAACTCGACGAGATCATCGCCCACGCCGAGGCGATCCAGGCGGAGATGGACGCCGCGGACAGGGGGCTCAACCCGCTCGGTCTCGCTCGCGGTGTCGTGCCGTTCGACATCGATCCGGCCCAGGTCGACCAGGGCAAGACCCACTTCGAGCAGGTGTACGACCGGGCGGCCCAGGCGCTGGACAGCGCGGTCCAGGTGTGGGACTACGCCAACGAGCTCAACCGGATGCTGCGGTTCAACCAGGACGACGTCCAGAAGATGCGGGTCAACGCCCACAGCACGGAGACGGACTTCAAGAACCGTCTGATCGAGATTTTCGGGTATCCGTACTCCGACGACATCGGTCCCGGGAAGACGTACCCGGACGGGTACGACGGTCCCGACCTCTACCACTACATGTACGTCGACGGGGCGGAGCTTGCGGGAACCGGCATCGAGACGGACGAGGAGAAGGGCGGCCGGGTGACCCGGTTCACTGCGAAGTTCGAACCGATGGAGAGCGGCATCGGGTTCGCCAACCTCGACAAGGAGGCAGAGGGCGACCTTGCGGACTTCTGTAATGACTATCCGATGGGCGACGGTTGTTCCCTCGGCGATCCTCAGGAGATCAAGAAACGGGTGGAGTACGTCGCCTGGAGCTCGAAGAATGGTCACTTCATGCTGATCAAGCCACCGGAATGGACGGGACGGCGCCGGGCCACGGGAAAGATCCAGGAGGCGATCGCCCAGATGCTCAGCGCTCAGATCGCGCTAGAGAAGGCCATCACCGAGTACAACGCACTGCGAGGCGACATCCAGGACCAGGTGAACCAGATCGCCGAGACGGCGAACATCCGGGCGGAACAGATCGAGATCGTTGATGAGGACAAAGAAGAGCTCTCGAGTCTCGATACAAGGATGCTCGTCGAGAAGGGTCTGGCACTTGTCGGAAAGGTCGTCGGCAAGAGCGTCGAGAAGACGTTCGAGATCTCAGCGGACTGCATTCCGAGAAACGAGATCGCCGGGACCGCCGATGGAGGTGACGTCCTTTCCGTGGACAGGTGTTCCGTGAAAGAGGCCGGGAACGTGATATCCATCGCGTTCTCAGCGGGAGGGGCGATTTTCGAGGAGGCTGCCGAACAAACAGAGACCGAGAAGGCTGCAGTGGAGCGGCAGGGGGCGTTGAAACTGCGGAGGAAGGATGTCGAGCTCGAGGACTTCACATTGAAGAACGAGCTGACCGGTCTCCTCCGCCAGGAGCCGGTCAGAGCGATGGAGATCTACGCCCGGGCCCAGCAGCTCAAGCAGGCGGAGCAAGCATACTTCAAGGCACTCGCGGAAGGTGAGAGGCTCCTCAGCCGTCTGATGACGTCCCGGAAGAACACCGCTGCGGCGGTGCAGGAGTACCGGTACGAGGACATGGCGTTCCGGATTTTCCGGAACGACGCGTTGCAGAAGTACCACGCGATGTTCGACATGGCGGCGCGGTACACGTACCTGGCGGCGTCGGCGTACGACTACGACACGAACCTGCTCGGTACCGACGGGAAGGCGGGCCGGAAGTTCCTGACCGACATCGTCAAGCAGCGTTCGCTCGGGCAGGTGCTCGACCACGAGCCGGTTCCCGGGACCCCGGGTCTGGCCGATGCCATGGGCAAGATGAAGCTGAACTTCGAGGTGCTCAAGGGGCAGATGGGGTTCGACAACCCCGCCCTTGAGACGGACCGGATCTCCCTGCGGCACGAGCTGTTCCGGCTCAAGGACGACGCCGACGGCGATGCGGCGTGGCGGGAGAAGCTGGAGGCGTACCGGGTGGACGACCTGTGGTCGGTGCCGGAGTTCCGGCGGTTCATGCGGCCGTTCGCGCCGGAGTCGGCGGGACCGCAGCCGGCCATCGTCATCCCGTTCACGACGACGGTGTCGTGGGACCTGGACCTGTTCGGGTGGCCGCTGGGGCCGGGCGACCACGCCTTCGACAGTTCACGGTTCGCCACGCGGATCCGGGGGCTCGGCGTGTGGTTCGACGGGTACGACGCGCTGTCGCTCTCCGCGACGCCGCGGGTGTACCTGGTGCCCGTTGGAGATGACTACCTGCGAGCGCCCACGAACGAGCCGGACCAGAACCCCGTTCGCCAGTGGAAGGTCATCGACCAGATCCTGCCGGTGCCGTACCCGCTCAACACGGACGAGCTGGCGCAGGCCGGCTGGACACCGCTGGCCGATGCGCTCAGCGGTTCCTTCGGTGATATCCGGCGGTACTCGGCGTTCCGTGCGTACGCGGACACCGACGGCGAGATCGACGACAACGAGCTGGCGATGGACACGCGGCTCATCTCACGTTCGGTCTGGAACTCCCAGTGGCTGCTGGTGATTCCGGGGGCGGAGCTGTTGTCGGACGCGGACCAGGCGCTGGACACGTTCATCGAGGGACAGGAGCTTCCTGACGGTTCGGGGCGTGACGGGAACGGGGTTCGAGACATCGAGATCGTGTTCGAGACGTACTCGTACGAGGGGTTGAAGTGATGAAGACCTCGAGGATTCGCCGTATCGCCACCGCCGCGGTGTTCGTGGCGGCCGTGGGACTGGCCGGGGTGGTGCTGGGTGGTGTGCCGGGACCGGACCACGTGATCTTCGGGACCCCGCGGGTGGACGGGGAGCTGGTGTCGGAGGGGGAGGTGACGCTGGTCCTCGACGGGGAGACGGATCCCGTCGCGACGTACACGCTGGGTTCGGATCCCTCGGTGGGCCCGCTGTTCATCCTGCGGGTGCCGATGGAGGAGCCTGTTGGCGAAAGGACGCCGGGGTACGCGCGTGAGGGCGACGGGGGGACGATCTACGTCGGCGGCCAGGCTGCGGGGACGGTGGTGATCGGGGCGATGGGGACGGCGCAGCGGCTGGACGTGGACACGGAGGGGGCGCGTGCGGCGCCGGGGATCTCGATCGGTGACGTGACGGTGCAGGAGGGGGACGGTGGGGCGGTCGCGGCGGTGTTCGAGATCTGGCTGACGAAGCCGACGACGGAGGAGGTGCGGGTGGACTGGGTGACGCGGCCGGGGACGGCCGTGGGTGGTTGGGAGTGTGGTCCCGGGGTGGACTACGAGCAGGTGAGCGGCGTGGCGCGGATCGCGCCCGGGGACACGTCGACGACGGTGACGGTCGAGGTGTGTGGAGACGACGATCCGGAGGAGGAGGAGTCGTTCACCGTGGAGCTGTCCTCGCCGGAGGAGGCGACGCTGCTGGACCCGAAGGGGGTGTGCACGATCCTGGACGACGACACGCCGCCGGAGGTGTCGGTGGACGACCTGTCGGTGATCGAGCCGGAGACCGGGACGGAGGTCGCGACGTTCACGATCAGCCTGGACCACGCGTGGGAGGAGGACGTGACGGTGTCGTACGCGACGGCGGACGGCACGGCGGAGGCGGGATCGGACTACGGAGCGACGAGCGGGACGGTGGTGATTCCGGCGGGGTCGACGGCGGCGACGGTGGACGTGCAGGTGTACGCGGATTCGGAGGACGAGGCGGACGAGGCGTTCTCCCTGGACGTGGTGGACGTGCAGGGGGGGACGATCGGGCGTGGGAGGGGGACGTGCACGATCGTGGACGCGGCGCAGGTGCTGCGGTTCGTGGAGGCGATCAGCGACGAGACGTCGGGGATCGAGCGGATGGCGGGGGCGTTCTCGGTGGCGGTGAGCCCGGACGGGGCCCACGTGTACGTGACGGGCCACGCGCTGGATGCGCTGCTGGTATTCGCGCGGGATGCGGCGAGTGGGGGGCTGACGCTGGTGGCATCGTACGATCCGGTGAACATCCAGCCGCTGGGGTCGACGGACCGCGACGGGCTCGGGGGCCCCGAGGACGTCGTGGTCTCCCCGGACGGGAAGTTCGTGTACGTGGCGGCGGCGGACGACGGGATGGTGACGGTGTTCGCACGCAACGACGATCCGGGGTCGCCGGACTACGGGACGTTGCAGCTGGTGGAGAAGGAGAAGGACGGAACGGACGACGAGACGGACAGCGGTCCGGAGGTGGACGGTCTGGCCGGGGTGACGGCGCTGGCGATCAGCCCGGACGGGGCAACGCTGTACGCGGCGGGGTTCGTGGACCAGGCGGTGGCGGTGTTCTCGATCGATGGATCGTCGGGGAAGCTGTCGTTCGAGGAGGCCGAGGTGGACGGGCAGGCGGACGCCGGGGACCTGAGCGGGACGGTGACCGGACTCGGGGGTCCGGTGGACGTGGCGGTGAGCCACGACGGGCGGTGGGTGTACGCGGTGGGGTCTGCGGAGGGCGCGGTGGTGGTGTTCCGGAGGGACGTGAGCACGGCGAACGGGTCGCTGGGTCACATCGCGTACGTGCAGACGGTGCGTGACGGGACGGGCGGCGCGTCGGGGATGAAGGGTGCGTCGGCGGTTGCGGTGTCGCCCGACGATGCGAACGTGTACGTGACGGGGTGGGACGACGACGCGGTGCAGGTGTTCGCACGGCAGGCGGACGGGACGCTGCAAGCCGTGGGGACGATCACGGGGGGACCGGGCGGGGTGCCCGGGCTGGACGGGCCGTCGTCCATCGCGGTGTCGGGGGACGGGCGGCTGGTGTATGTGGGTTCGTGGGGCGAGAAGGCGGTGACGGTGCTGCTGCGTGCGGGGGACGGGGCCCTGACGTGGCGGGAGACGAAGCGTGAGGGGATCGGGGGCGTGACGGGGTTGTGGGGTCCGGTGGCGCTCGCCGTCTCGCCGGACGACACGAACGTGTACGTGGCCGGGTACCTGGACGACGCGGTGGCGGTGTTCGCGAGGGACACGGAGCCGCCGGCGGGGCTGGTGGTGCACTCGACGACGCACACGGAGGGGGCGTGGTCGGCGCTGGACGTGATCGGGATGGAGTGGAGCGGTGCGACGGACGGGCCGGTGGGGTCGGGGGTGGCGGGGTACTCGTACGAGTTCACGAACGATCCGGACACGGTGGTGGACACGACGCTGGAGATGGCGCACGGGACGGATCCGCACGCGTACTCCGGGGGGCCGATGGGGGACGGGGAGTGGTGGTTCCACATCCGGGTGTGCGACTTCGCGGGGAACTGCTCGGGGACGATCCATGCGGGGCCGTACCTGGTGGACACGACGGGTCCGGAGGGGCCGGCGGACGTGGAGAGCACGAGCCATGTGGTCGGCGTGCCGAACGACGTGGACGCGATCGCGATGGAGTGGACGGCGGCGACGGACGGGGAGAGCGGTCTCGGTGGGTACGCTGCGGCGTTCGACCACTCGCCGGCGGTGTACTGTCCGGGTGCGGTGAACCTGGGTCCTGCGGTCACATCGACCTCGAGCGGGGCGCTTGCGGACGGGCACTGGTACTTCCACATCTGCGCGGTGGACGGTGTGGGGAACGTCGGGGCGCCGGTTGTGGTGGGACCGTACATCGTGGGGACGGACGAGACGGCGCCGTGGGCCACGTCGATCAGCGCGGTGGCGCCGCCCGATGACGACGACATCGAGCCGGGCGAGGATCTGGTGGGGGCGGTGACGCAGCTTCTGGTGCGGTACAGCGAGGCGATGTGGGATCCGGCGGAGGATGCGACGCCGGGTGACGTGACGAACCCCGGGTCGTACCTCGTCGTGTCGGGTGGGCCGGACGGTGTGGTGGACACGGCGGCGTGCGGCGCGCCGGCGGGTGACGACGTGGTGGTTCCGGTGACGGCGGTGCGGTACGAGCCGACGGAGCTGACGGCGGCGCTGGCGCTCGGGGTGGATCGTGGGCTGGAGAAGGGCCCGTACGCGGTGCTGGTGTGCGGGTCGTCGGGGTTGAGGGACCTGCCCGGGAACGTGTTCGACGGGGACCGGGATGGGAGTCCGGGAGGCGATCTGGTGCTCCCGTTCCAGGTGATCCGTTCGAACCTGTTGCTGGACCCGAACGCGGACGAGGGTCTTGCGGGGTGGGCGCTGTCGGACCCGGGGGCCACCGAGTTCACGGGAGACGATGCGCACGGGGAGCCGGTCTCGGGGGCGATCCGGATCCGGCGGGTGCCCGGGATGGACACGTCGGTGTCGATCTCGCAGTGCGTGGAGCTGACGGGGATGGGAGGGTGGCCGTACGTGCTCCTCGGCCTCGTGTCGGTGTGGGAGTCGCCGGACGCACAGGGGCCGGTGGCCGTGATGGGTGCGGTGGACTTCTTCGCGGATCCGGACTGTGAGGGGAGCCAGATCGGGGACGAGGTGACGACGAACGCCGGAAGCGGGGACACGGGAGGGACGTGGATCGAGCTGTTCCACGACGGGGCGGCGATGCCGACGGTGGCGCGTTCGGCGCTGGTGTCGTACCGGGCGGTGTTGCCGGATGGCTCGGATTCGGAGTTCGACGTGTGGTTCGACGACATGCTGTTCGCCGTGGGGAATCCGAGCGTCGTTCGGGTGTCGGTGGGGAACGGTTCGGCGGTGGAGGGCGACACGGGGACGGCGGTTCTTGAGATTCCGATCGCGCTGTCGCGTCAGGCGGGACAGACGGTCCGTGTGGACTGGGCGACCGTGGACGGGACGGCGGTGGCGGGAGAGGACTACGTTGCGGCGTCCGGGACGGTGGAGTTCGCTCCGGGAGAGACCGCGACGACGGTGCCTGTGGAGGTGATCGGGGACACGGAGGACGAGGCGGACGAGACGTTCATGGTGGTGCTGTCGAACCCGGTGAACGCGGTGATCGGCCAGGGGACTGGTGTGGGGACGATCGTGGACGACGACGCGCGGGCGCTGCTGTCGGGAGACGCGGCACAGGTGTGCGAGTCGCTGGGGACGGTGCCGGTGCGGTTCGAGCTGGACCGGAGGAGCGCGTGGGACGTGACGTTCGAGTGGGCGACGGTGTCGGGGAGCGCGACGGCGGGTGAGGACTTCCCCGCGGCCTCGGGGACGGCGACGATCCCGGCGGGTCTGCTGGTGACGGAGGTGCCCGTCGGGGTGACGGACGACGGTGAGGTGGAGCCGGACGAGACGTTCGAGGTGCGGATCGTGTCGGTGGAGCACGCGGACGGGGGAACACCTGCGGAGGTGACGATCCTGGACGAGGATCCCAGCGGGAGGGCGGGTGACGTGAACCGGGACTGCGAGTGGGACGCGCGGGACCTGGCGGAGCTGGTGCATGTACTGACGGACAGCTCGAGGACGTACACGCCTGCCGGGAACCCGGACTGCGACGGGAGCGGCGGGGAGGCGGACGTGGGGGACCTGGAATGCCTGCTCGGGACGATCTTTGGAGGTGCGTCATGATCCGGCCGAGGACGGCGTGCTGGATGGGCGTGGCGGCGCTGGTGCTGGCCCCGCTTGTCGCGGTGGGCGGAGAGCTGCACGTGACGGAGGCGGCGGCGTACACGGGGACGTACGGGCTCCAGGTTCAGATCACGGACGGGACGGGCGCGTGGGTAGAGGACGACCATCCGGGCGGGACGGTGCGGTACCGGGCGAGGGTGTACGTCAACACGGATGCGCTGACTCTTCCCGCCGGTGGGAGCGCACCCATCCTGGTGGCGTACGATGGCGGGGGTCAGCCGGTGACGTGGCTGGAGCTTGCGGAGAACGGGGGCGGGGTGGAGGTGCTGGGGTCCTCCGTGGACGGGACGGGGACGAGCTCGGCCGGTCCGGTGACGCTGCCCGCCGGGTGGCACGCGGTGGAGCTGGCGTGGATCGGAGGGGCCGGCGACGGGAGCCTGGAGCTCGATCTGGACGGGGTGACGGCGGCGACCGTGGCGAACCTGGACACCGGAGGAGTACTGGTCTCCTCCGTCCGTCTCGGGGCGCCGGACGGTGTGCCCGGGGGGGCCACGGGCAGCTTGGTGTTCGACTGCTTCGACTCCTCGCCGTACGCCGCGCTGGGGCTCGCAGGCGATGCCGACGGGAACGGCACGGTGGACTCCAACGACCTCCCCGCCCTGGCCAGTGGCCTCGGCGGTGCGACCCTCCTGCCTCCGGGCGCGGACGTCAACTGCGACGGAGACTTCGACGCCGCCGACCTCTCCGCCCTCATCCGGTTCTTGCAGCAGTGAGGAGCGCGCCCCGGAGGTGATCGGGGACGGTGGGCCAGAACGGGGGGACCTCGTCACAGTCGGAGTGTCCGCTGTCCTGGCCGGGGCCGGCCGGAACTCCCTTCACCTCCCGGAGCCCCCATCCCCGGCGGTGTCCGTGGACCGGGTCGTGAGGACGGGGATCGGGGATTTGCGGACGAGGCCGCTCGCCACCGAGCCGATGAGCAGCTCCTCCAGCTGGGAGAGGCCGCGGTGCCCCACGATCAGGAGGTCGTGATTCCCATCGCGCGCCGCGTCGATCAGCGCACCGACCGGTGAGCCGTGCAGCACGTCGACGGTGTACGGCACGCCGCGGAGCTCCTCGTGCGCCAGCTCTTCCATCGCCTCGCGGGAGCGTGTGGCGATCCGGTCCATCAGATCCTCCGGGAAGATGTCCACGGCGTAGAACTCCGGGTAGACGACTGGCTCCACGGCGTGGGCGAGTGTGACGGTCCCGCCGGTCGCCCGCGCCCACGAACCGGCCCAGCGCACCGCCGAACGGGAGGACGAGGAGAAATCGCACCCCACGAGGAGGCGTGTGGGCAGGCCGGGCCGCACGCCGTCCTCCGCCCTGACCGTCAGGACGGGTACCGGCGAGGTGCGAACGACCTCCTCCGCGACCGAGCCGAGGAGGAGGCGCCGCACACCGCGATGGCCGTGGGTGCCCATGACGATCAGGTCGATCCCTTCATTGGATACCACCTCGAGGATCGCCTCGGCGATGGAAAGCCCGCGGACCACATGGTGTCGGATGGCGGGGTGGTCGTGTGCGGGGAGGGACTTCAGGGCCTCGAGGACCTTCTCGTCCGTCGCGGAGAGCAGCTCCTCGACGGTGGCATGGTGGCCGTCGTCGAGCGCCGGATCGGCCATGAGGACCCGGACGTGCAGGAGGTGAAGCTCCGCCTCGACGGCGGCCGCCATGGCGCCCCCCAGTGTGACGGCCGCATCGGCGGTGGCCGAGAAATCGGTGGGTACGAGCACGGTGCGCGGTGGCGCTTGCATGGTGTCCTTCATACAGAAAGTATACCGCGGGGTTCACCCTGTGGCCGAGGGGCGGATCCGGGGACACTCCCCTTTGGGCAGGGAGATCCAGTTCCGGGGTTGGCGGACAGGGCCGGTTGGGGGATACTTGGATCGGGCCTGCCCAGAGCGGCACGATGGGTGGGCCGGGAGGTCGGTATGCTTCGGTTCACGGAAGCCGCGTCGGAGAAACTTCGTGAGGTGATCGCCGGGGCGGGCGAGGGGACGGCCGGGCTCCGGATCCGGGCGCTTCGGCTCGGCCGCTACACCTATCGTTACCAGCTTCACCTTGTCCGGGCGGAGGACGTGGACGAGAACGATACGGTGGTCGAGGGAGAGGGTTTCCGCGCCTTCGTCGATCCCCAGACCAGGGAGTGGATGGAGGGATCGACGATCGACTACGTGACGGTCGGGGGCCAGAGCGGCTTCCAGATCGACAACCCGGCGGCCAGCCCGCAGTGGGACGATCCGCTGGCCCAGAAGGTCCAGAAGGTGCTGGACCACCGCGTCCTTCCTGCCATCGCCCAGCACGGCGGCTGGGTGGAGCTCGACCGGGTCGAGGGTGACACGGCGTACGTCGTGCTCGGCGGCGGATGTGTCGGGTGTGCGAGCGCCAACGAGACGCTGAAGATGGGGATCGAGGCGATCCTGGTCAAGGAGATCCCGGAGATCAAGCGGGTGATCGACCAGACCGACCACAGCGCGGGAGAGAACCCTTACTACAGCGGTTGATCCCGGGACGGCGGTGTTCTGGGACGAGCGGCACGGCGGAGCGTTCCTGCCACGGCTCGAGATCGTGGCGGCAGCCGTACTGTTCTCAACCGGGGGCGCGGCCATCAAGTGGTGCTCCCTCGGAGGATGGCAGCTTGCCAGTCTGCGCAGCGGCGTGGCGGTGGTGGCGATCCTGCTCATGGTTCCGGAGGCCCGCCGCCGGTGGACCGGCCGGACCTGGCTCGTCGGGATCGCCTACGCGGGGATGCTGATCCTCTACGTCCTCGCCAACAAACTGACCACGGCGGCCAATACGATCTTCCTCCAGGACACGGCGCCGCTGTACGTCCTCGTCCTGGGCCCCGTGCTGCTCCGGGAGCGGTTCCGCCGGTCCGACCTCATCGTGATCGGTGTGATCGGAGCGGGGATGGTGCTCTTCTTCGTGGGATCTCCCGGCCGGTTCGCCACGGCCCCCGATCCCCGGCTCGGCAACCTCCTTGCCGTTGCCGCCGGTCTCTTCTGGGCGCTGACGATCCTCGGCCTCCGCTGGCTGGCGAGGGACGGCGATGCGGGGGCATCGGCCGCGGCGGCGGCCTGCGGCAACCTGATCGCCTTTGCCGGAGGGCTGCCGTTCGCCTTGCCCCTCGGTCCACTCGGGTTGGCCGATGGCGCGGCGGTGCTCTACCTCGGAGGTGTGCAGATCGGTCTCGCCTACGTCTTCCTGACGCGCGGGATGCGGCGCGTGCCCGCGCTGGAGACGTCGCTCCTTCTGCTGGTCGAGCCGATCCTCAACCCCGTCTGGGCATGGCTCGTCCATGGCGAGCGGCCCGGGGGGTGGGCCGTGGCCGGCGGCGCGTTGATCCTCACGGGAACCGTTCTCCGGACGCTGCTCACACGGGAGACTGGCTGAGAAGCGTGATCTCCCGACACCAGACAACCGGCTATGGGTGCCGGATCGCGGATGTCAGCCTTCCGAGCCACTCTCCACGAGACGCTCAAGCAGGGCGTCGTCCGCGACCCGCGGGACCGTCACGTGGCCGCGGCCGGTGTTGGCCGTGTTCCACGCCTCGACGGTCTCCAGGGCGTTGGGGTTCCGTGCCCAGGCGCGGCGGGAGACGCCGCTCATGACATCCCACT
>JAMOVQ010000118.1 GCA_027067575.1 Thermoanaerobaculia bacterium
TCTCGTTCGACGGGGAGCGCCCCGTCGGCGAGGTCCGTGAACGGATGGCCGCCCTCGGTCTCCGCCTCGCCGGAGTCCGCCTGGACGGCCTGGTGCGCGGCTCCCTGCGGGCCAGCGTGACCGGGGACCGGGGGGACGGGATCCAGCCGGACGGACCCCGGGGAGCTCGGGGCGGGCCGAGGATTGCCGGGACGCCTGGAATGGACCCACCGGCAGGGGAAAGCGCTGTCACCTTCCCCCGATGAACCTGATAAAGAGCGTCCCTTTCTCTGGCTTTCTCCGGGACACGGGCCGTGTCCCTTCTCAATTGAAAAAGACTGTCCCCTTCTCCGAGGACGGGGAGCAGAACGGCTCAGCCCCCGAAGAGGGCGTCTCTGAAGCTAGAGGGAGTGTCCCCTTCTCTGCGAGCGGGACGGTTCAGCCGCCGCCGAAGAGGGCGTCTCTGAGGAGGAGGACCGAGACGCCGATGAGCACGGCGGAGAAGATGTACCGGAGAGCCTTCTTGGGCATCCGTCTCGCCATGAGTCTCGATCCAGCCTGGGATCCCAACAGCACTGAGGCAACCAGAACCGTGGCGAGAGCGGGATGGAACGTCGCGCCCGGCAGGTGTGCGAGGAACGCCGAGAGGCTCGACGCCGCGACGATGACCGACGAGGTCGCCGCCGCGCACCGGGGATCGCACCCGGCGAGCAGGAGCACGGGCATCACCATGGCGCCACCGCCCCGCCCCGTGAAGCCGACGAGAAACCCGAGCGCCGAGCCGGCCCCGATCCCCAGCACGATCTCGGCGGCGTGGCTCTCGACCTTCCGCCGCGGACGCCACCCCGAGAGCACGATCAGCGCCCCGGTCAGGGTGAACAGCGCGAACCCGCCGATGACCACGCGGGTCGGGACGTTGAGGGCGAACAGCGAGCCGATGGGCGCCAGCAGAACCATGGCCAGTGCGAACGGCACCGCCATCCGGAGCCGGACCATTCCCTGGTGGAAGTAGGTCACGGACGCCGAGCTGGCCACCACGACGTTGAGGGCGAGCCCCAGCGGGATCGCCTCGTGGACGAAGTCCATCCCGAGCCAATACAGGATCGGGATGTACAGCTGCGACCCCCCCATCCCCAGCATCGAGAAGACCAGAGAGATCGCGAGGAACAGCACAGGGGCGATCCACACGCCATGATCGTACACGAGCCCGGCTGCCATCCCCCGAGCGGAACGGGTAGAATCCGTGCCATGCCAAACCCGCCTGTGGCTCGCCGGCTCGAGAGGGCGGCCCCTTGGCTGTCGGCCGCCGTACTCCTCGCGCTCTACGCCCCGGTGCTGGCCATGGGGCCCGTGGGCGAGGATCTCCAGTGGGCGTACAAGGGATGGATCACGCTCCGCCATCCTTCGAGCTTCCTCCGGCCGTTCCACCAGCACTTGCGACCGGCCGGGAGAATCTTCTTCACCGTCTCGGCAAACCTGTTTGGGGACCACTGGTGGCTCTACCGGACGGTGGCACTGCTGGCGGCGGCGTGTCTCGCGGTTCTTGCGTACCGGTTTCTCAGGCGGACGGCGGGGATGCCGCCGGCGCTTGCTGCCGCTGCCCTGCTGCTGTGGCTGGGCTCCCCGTTCTCTGACGAGGTGCTGTTCGTGACCAATCAGGTGAAGCAGGTGTTATACGTGACCGGCGTCCTGCTCGTTCTCTCGGGACGGCGAGCGGAAGAGGTTGCCCCGGCGTGGCCAATGGTGGCGGGAGCGATCCTCGCCTTTGCCAGCAAGGAGGAGGCCATCGTCCTCCCCGCGCTGGTGTTTCTGCAGGATCTCCTGCTGTTCCGTCTCTCCGTGAGGAGGGCCGTGCGGAGAGCGCTTCCGTGGGGTATCGGAGCGCTCGCCTACCTGGCGGCGTACCGGAGCCTCGTCCATTTCGAGGCGGGCTGGTTTTACGCCAGGCCGTGGTTGGCGGCACCAAACCTCCTGACGACATGGGGCGCATTCTGGCACGTCCACGCTCCGGTGCTCGGTCGGTACGTCGAGGCGCTGCGCTCGCTCTGGCCCGCTACCGTCGCAGCGGCCCTGGCAACCGGCCTCGTCGTCGTCCGGTCGTGGCGAAGGGGAGATGGCCGTGCGGCGTTCGGCGTGACGGCTGCTGTGGTCGCCTTGGCGCCGACGCTTCCCGCCAACTTCCAGTCGCCGCGCTACACCTTCCTCGCCTACCTCCTCTTCCTCTCCGGGATCGTGCCGGCAGCGTGGTCCTTGGCATCGTCGGCGCTCCCCCGTGTCGCCATCCCGGCCCTGGTCTTCACACTCGCGGCGGTGTCCGCGAACGACCTCCTCACCGTCCGGGGGGACGCGATCGACTGGGGACGCTACGCCGCCCTGACGCGCCGCCTCGAGGCGGAGACGGGACCGGTGCTGGAGGCGTTGCGCGCGGGCAGGACGGTGGCCGTGATCCGCGGGGCGGACCACGCACCACTCGACTGGTTGCTCCGGCATCCTGCCGGCGTTCCCAAGCTGTACTTCCCCCGTCCCGACGACCCGTACGGCGTCACGTCGCTGTCGGCCCTGGTGACCTGGAGGCTCCGGCGGGAAGGCACGGCGGCACCGCGCACCGCACTCGCCGGTTCGCCCGTGGAGGCGCTCTCCCTGGTCCACGATGTCGGGCTGTTCCGGGAGGTGCCGCCGGACCCGGAGGCGTTCTTCCGCCCGTTCGGCTCGGGGATCGTCATCCTCAGCCCCGTTCCGGCACTCTCCTTGGATCCTGACGTCTTCCCCTAGCTTCCGGAGCCAGCGCCACGGGGCGGATGACCCGGTACGGGAACCCGTTGGCGCGCCACCGTTCCGCCGCCGCTGCCAGGTCGCCGGCGGGTTCGGCGCACCGGAACCCTCCGTTCCCGTGGAGGATCACGTCACCGGGATGTCCCTGGACCTCCCGCGGACCGACCCTCTCCCACGCCAGATCCTCCCGCCCCGCCACCCACTCGAACAACGCCGCGGCGTCGATCAGGCCGTAAGGGTCCGCGTGCCGGACGTAGAACAGCTTGGGGAGCCCCTTCGGATCGCGGGCGATCGCCGCGAGGGGGTTCTCCCGTTCCAGCCGAACGACGAGCGCCGGCCTGTCGGCGGGGACGGCCGGCAAGAACGCCGCGGCCTCCTCGAGGAGCCGCCGGTGGGCCGTGGAGACCCGCCCGAAGTCCACGAGATCGGCCCGGACCGTCAGGCAGCCGGCCACGAGGACAAGACCCGCGAGAACGGCCGCCGCGGCCGGCGCCGCCCTCCGCACGGTGGCCGACGCCGCGCCGTCCGTCCGCAGGAAGGCCGCCCAGGCCGCCACCAGCATGAGGAACCCGGCGTACGGGATCGCCGTGTACCGTGTCGGCAGGTACGGCACGAACAGCGTGGGCAACGCCGGGAACAGGAGGAACGCCGAGCCCACCACCCCCGCCCCGAGCCGGCGGCGCCACGCCCCGACGGCGAGGCCCACGACGAACGCCACGGCGAACAGGCCCTGCCACGTCAGCGGAAAGGCGACGGGCGTGAACGGCTCGAGGTTCAGGAACGCCGCCAGCTCGTGGGGGACCTTGGCGAGCACCGCCGGGTCCGAGGAGAAGTACCCCTTGCCCCCCGGGAACGCCATGAAGTAGACCGCGGTGTACAGGGCCGCCGCCGCGGCGAACGGTACGGCGGCCCGGATCCACCGCACCGTCCTCCGCTCGCCCCGAGCCGCCTCCAGCGCGACCGCGAGCGCCGGGGTGACGACCCAGCTCTCCTTGCTGGCGGCGGCGAGCAGAGTGGCCGCCACGGCGGCGGCCAGGCGCCCCCGCGTCCACCGTCCCCCTCGGGCCGGCCAGGCGAGAACGAGGGCCAGCCACGAGATCAGCAGGAGGTCCTGGAACCGGATGGCGACCGAGATCGCCGGCTCGTCGGTGAACGGCGAGAGCGTCCAGAGGAGGCCGACCGCCGAGGCCTCGGGCCGGGCCAGCCCGAGCCGCCGGCCGGCCACGACGAGCAACAGACCCGCGAGGACGTGCAGGGCGAGGTTCGTCGCGTGGAAGGCGGCGGGTACATCGCCGAACGCCAGCCGGTCGAGCACGAGCGTCCACGTGCTCGCGGGCCGGTAGAACGTGTCGAGATCGGTCAGAAGCTCCACGGGCCGGTGCATCGCCAGGTGGGCGTGCTGCCACCACTGGTAGTCGTCGCCCATCAGCTCGAAGCCGAGGACGGGCCGGTAGAGGAGGGCGGTGGCGGCCGCGAGCACCACGAACGCCAGGAACGCCCACGCCAGCTCCCGGCGGCCGCAGCGACGTTCCGTCACCGGATGCCCCTCAGGGGTTCTCCCCGGCCATCACCCGTTGTACTAGGTCGAGGAACCAGTCCTCCTTCGGCCCCTGGACGCGGATGCCGTTGACGAAGTAGGTCGGGGTGGCGTCGATGTTGAGTCGGTAGCCCAGCGCCATCTGTCTCAGGACGGCCTCGATGGCCGGCGGCTTGAGGTAGCACCGGTTGAACTGTTCAGGATCGAGCCCGGCTCCCGCGAGGAAGTCTCTGGCGACCTCGGGGACGAGGGAGAGCTCCATCTCACGCTGCATGGCGTAGTACTGCTCCTTGAGGGGGAGGAGCGCCTCGGGGTCCTGCCGCGTTACGCACCATCCGGCCACCGCCGCACGGAACGCCCATGGGTGGATCCGGGTGAGGGGGAAGTTGACCATGCCGTGCCGAACGGCCTTCCCGAACGTGTCCAGTGCCTTCCGGATGACGGGCCATTTCCGCTTGCAGCCCGGGCACTCGAAGTCGGAGAACTCGACGATGGAGATCTTTGCACCCTTCCCCGGGTGGTCCCACATGACGAGATCCGACCCGTCCAGGATCTCCCGCCGCCATGCCCGGGGATCGGAGTCCCACGGCATCCCGGCACCGAGAACGAGGTACTGGCCGTCGCCGGTTACGGCGGCGGGCCGGGAGGTCGTCCCGTAGCCGGTTTCGACCTTGAGCACGAACGGGACCACGCCACCCGCGCGGACGGGCATCTCGTTCCACGAGACCGAGCAGCGGATCCCCAGCGACTCGGCCAGGGCCTGTGGGATGAAATCGCTGACGTACGCCTTGATCTTCTCGAGCGACCCCTTCGGATGGTCGGCGGGCATCCGCCCGATGGAGCCCGGGTACACCATTCCGGAGCCCTCGTCCACGAGCATCGCCACGGGGCCGGAGAGGAAGGTGCTCTCGCACTTTCGATCGACCCGGACGAGCCGGTACGCCCCAGAGGGCGTCTCGTGCCGGGTGTCCTCCGTCAGCTCCCAGGTCGAGCCGGGGTAGTAGGACGCGAGCTGCCGGGCGAACCGGACGGCGTGGGGTTCGGAGGGAACGGCCTTGTCCGCCGCCGCGGCGGGAACCGCGAAGATCAAGGTCCACACGAACAACACGACGGTCACCGGTCTCGTCATCGCACCTCCCGCGTCAGTCTAGCAAGGTGCCGGAGCGGCCGGGCGGGGCCTCGCGGCCCCACCCGGAACCGTACGACTACTCCGCCGGCTCGGGCGGCGGCACCTGCCGCAGCCCCAGGGCCTCCCGGAGCCGGGCCTCGAGCTCGCCGGCCACGTCGGGGTTCTCCCGGAGAAACGTGCGTGCGGCCTCCCGGCCCTGTCCCAGCCGCGTCTCCCCGTACGAGTACCAGGAGCCCGATTTCTGGACGAACCGGTGCTCGATCCCGAGGTCGAGCAGCTCGCCGGTCCGGGAGATCCCCTCCCCGTACATGATGTCGAACTCGGCGATCCGGAACGGTGCCGCGACCTTGTTCTTGACGACCTTGGCCTTGG
This sequence comes from Thermoanaerobaculia bacterium, assembly GCA_027067575.1. GTDB lineage: Bacteria > Acidobacteriota > Thermoanaerobaculia > Thermoanaerobaculales > Sulfomarinibacteraceae > JAMOVQ01. The sequence continues at coordinate 5,790 of JAMOVQ010000118.1, forward strand.
TCCGGTTGCCGATCACCTCGTCGCCCTGCTTGATCGAGGCGATTCGCCGGATGTCCACCCGGACGGAGGCGTAGAACTTGAGCGCCCGGCCGCCGGTCGTGGTCTCCGGGTTGCCGAACATCACCCCGATCTTCTGCCGGACCTGGTTGATGAACACCAGGCAAGTGTTCGACTTGGCGACGATCCCGGCGAGCTTGCGCAGCGCCTGGGACATCAGGCGGGCCTGGAGCCCCATCTGGGCATCACCCATGTCCCCTTCGAGCTCCGAGCGGGGCACGAGCGCGGCCACCGAGTCGATGACGATGACGTCCACCGATCCGGACCGGACAAGGGTCTCCGTGATCTCCAGCGCCTGCTCGCCGAAGTCCGGCTGGGAGACCAGCAGGTCGTCGAGGTTCACGCCGAGCTTCTGGGCGTACTCGGGATCCAGCGCGTGCTCGGCGTCGATGAACGCGGCGAGCCCGCCACGGGCCTGGGCGTTGGCGATGATGTGGAGCGCCAGTGTCGTCTTGCCGGAGGACTCCGGTCCGTAGATCTCGACCACCCGGCCGCGGGGAACGCCGCCGACGCCGAGGGCAGCGTCGAGGGCGAGGGAGCCCGTTGGGATGACGTTGACGGAGATCGAGGGCTGTTCGCCCAGACGCATGATCGAGCCCTTGCCGAACTGGCGCTCGATCTGCCCGATCGCCGTTTCCAAAGCCTTCATCTTCTGGGGGTTCGTGCTTGCCATGAGTTCGCTCCTTCTGCGTGTACCGCAGCGAGGTGGGACCCATCCATCGTAGGCCGCCCGCCTCCCCCCGTCAACCCGTGGGCGCCGCTCTCCGGGCAGCGGTGATTCCGGTGCATGCGGGGCGCCATCGGAACACGGCTCCGGGCGAGGCGTGCCGCTCGTTCGGAGCTTGGGAGCCGGCCACCGGCTCGCCCTGCGACGACAGGGTCAGCGGCCGGGGGGTTGCACATGGGCCGGTCCCGTGGTAGGATTCCCGTCCCTTGCGGGGCGTTCGTCTAGGGGTCTAGGACGCCGGCCTCTCACGCCGGTAACACGGGTTCAAATCCCGTACGCCCTGCCAGGCTTCTCTTTCCGGAACCCCCACGAGTCCGTTTTCCGCCGGTCGCCGCGAGTCCGCCCCCCGCAGGAACTGCCCCCGAACCGGTAGAATGCCCCGATGAAGCCACGCTCGATCCTGTTCCTCTGCATCGGCAACACCTGCCGCTCCCCGATGGCCGAGGCCATCGCCCGGGGGCTCGGGGAAGACCGGGTGACGGCGTACTCCGCGGGCCTCTCCCCGACGGGTCGGATCTCCCGCGGGACGATCCAGGCGCTCGAACGGCTGGGCTACGACCCATCCGGCCTCTCCTCCAAGGGGCTCGACGCCGTCCCGCTCGAGGAGATCGACACGGTGGTCAGCCTCATCGGGCGCCAAGGGCTCCTGTTCGTGCCGGCCCGCCCAGGTGTCCGGCGGATCGCGTGGAAGATCCCCGATCCCTACGGCGAGGAGCTCGGCACGTTCCTCGCCGTGGCCCGGGACCTCGAACGGCGGATCCAGCGCCTTTACGACGACGCCCGGGCTCACCGCAGGTAGCCGAGCGTCTCGATCAGTTCGAGCTGCGCGGCCCCTTCCCCCCGGGGCGTGTCCCCCGCCAGGGGAGGCGGCGGGCCGTAGTCAGCCACCGCCGGCGGCGCACCGTCCGCCACGCCCGAGAGGTCGCGCCGGGGGGGCCGGGAACCAGGCGGCACAGGAAGCCCCAGTGCGTCCAGCCAGGTCGGCAGGAGCGCCACGGCGCGCACGGGCGGCGATCCGGGGGAGGCCGTGGAGGCCAGGACCCAGCCCCCGCCGTCGCCGTCGAGGCCGACGATCCACACGGTCCGTCCCGCAGCCTCGAGCGCCTCCGCCGTACGGAGGAGCAGCTCCACGTGGGGCCGGAGCGCCCGGGCCACGGCCAGCGGCCCGCCCGAGACCGACCGGCGCGCGAGCCACCACCCAGGAAGGTACGCCATGACGAGGTCCGGCCCCCCGCCGGGCCGCACCGTGGACGCCAGGACCGCAGCCCTCCGGTCCATGGCGAGGGGTTCCCGGCCGGGAACCTCCGGAAGCCGTGCAGCGGCCTCCGGCGGAAAGACGGTCCCGGGATCCGCGGCGCCGGTCAGCAACCACCGGACGCTCGCGGCGAGCCCCGTCACGCGCCGCGGCGGGAAGCTGCCCCACCATCCGGCGACGAGGACCTCCATCCCCGCGTCCGAGGCCATCTCCCAGACGGTCGGCACCCTGCGCCGCGCAGCGGGAACGGCCCGTTCGACCACCGCCCCCGACCACCGCCAGAGCAGGAGGAGCCGCCGTAGCGCCGGGGCGGCCAGGACATCCGGGCCGCCTCCCGGGAACCGGAGCTGGCGCACGGTGACCACGCCGTGGACCGCGGGCCGCACGCCGGTGGCCACGGTGACCCAGGCGACAGGGAACGTCTCGCCGGCGTCCCGGGCGTCCAGGCGGGCGCCCCCCCACCGGGCCACGGGGGACCCGGCGTCTGCGGCCACCAGCCGCAGGTCGCCCTCGGGGAGGCCGTCGACGCCGAGGATCGCCAGCCGCCCGTGGTGAGGCCGCACCTGAAGCGGCGGGGCCCCATCTCGTCGGTGCTCCCTTCGGTGCGGCAGGAGGAGAATCCCGGCCATGAGGACCAGTGCCGTGGCGGCGAGCGCCCACGCCTGCCGGGGAACGCGGACCTCGACGGTGGAGGTCCGGCGGAGGAGCCGGTCCGCGAGTCGGTGGCCGGCAAACCGGGCGAGCCCCCCCGCGGCGGCAAGGGCCAGGACCGCTCCGGCCAGCCGCTGGAGGCTCCAGGGCCCCACGGGAGCCTCCCACGTCGACCAGAGCCAGACGGCCCCGGCGGCCAGGGCCACGCCGGTCCCGGCGGCGGCCGAGGCACGACCGGCCTCCATGCCGGCGCGGTGCCACATCTCGAAGGCACGGGCCAGGACCGCCGTGACAAGACCGAGGCCCGGAACGAGGAAGGGGACCAGCAGCACCACGACCCAGGCGAGGGAGGCGGCGGAGGCCGGGACGGTGCCCGCCACCGCCACGGCGAGGGCCAGGAGCACCGCCAGCGCCACGAACCAGGCCGCCCCGCGCCACCCCGTGCCAGGGCGCCGGCTCCCCGCCCCCTCCCCGCCGAGGTAGCCCCGCCTCCGGAGGAGCGCCGCGGCCGACTCCCAGTCGGTTCCGGGTCCGTTCTCAGGCGACACGGTCCACCACCCCGCGGGCCAGGGCGGCGAGGGGACCCGCCCCGGCGCCGAACGGCTCGAGCG
>JAMOVQ010000119.1 GCA_027067575.1 Thermoanaerobaculia bacterium
TCGTCCATCGACGGCAGGTCGTCGAGGATCAGGGACGCCGTGTGGACGGCCTCCACCACCGATCCCAGCCCGAGGCACCGCTCCGGGGCGACGCGGAACAGCTCGCCGACGAGCACGAGGAGGATCGGCCGGACCCGCTTGCCCGGCGACAGCAGCGCCTCCGCACAGGCCCGGTCGAGGCCGCACGAGGTGGCGAACCGGACCGCCGCGAGGCGGCCGAGCTCGCCGTCGACCTGCTCCCGGCGCTCGTCGAGGAGCGCGCGGACGGCCTCAACGGAGCGCGGCGATGGCCTCCTCCTCGCTGTCGTAGACGTCGAAGACCGTAATCAACTGCGTCACCTGGAGGATGTCGTTGATCTTCGGGGAGAGCTTGAGCAGCGCGAGCTTCCCTCCCTGCCGGGTCACCGTCGTATAACACGAGACCATCTCGCCGATGCCCGACGAGTCGATGGCCGAGACCTGCCCGAGATCGAGCACGATCTTCTTCTTCCCGCTCTTGAGGGCCTCGTCCACGAGCTCGCGAATCTTCACGTCGCCCGCCCCGATGGAGATCTTGCCCTTGAGGGCGATGATGCGAACGTCGTCGACGTCACGAATCTCGGTCTTCATCTCGTTCACTCCTTTCGCCGTCCCGGCGCCGGGTCATGGTCACGACCGTGCCACCCCGCGGGGTGCGTCCGAACTCCACCCGGTCCATGAACCGCCGCATGTAGAAGATACCCCGCCCATGCGGGCGCAACAAGTTCTCGGGCAGCGTGGGATCCGGAACGGTCTCGGGGTCGAACCCCTCGCCCTCGTCCTCCACGCGAATCGTCACCTCACCGTTCTCGAACCGATACTCGATCCGAACGAGCTTCTCGGCCTGCTGGTGGTTGCCGTGGCGGATCGCGTTGCTCACGGCCTCACGGGTGGCGGTGACGAGCCAGTAGCATGTATCGTCGTCCCAGCGGGCGATGCGGCAGAGGTCCACGAGGACCCGTTCCGCGATCTCCAGTGCGCCGAAAGTGCTGGAGAGAACGAGCTCCGCCGAGAGAGGAGTGCCGTCAGCCATGGGCCCGAAGCAGTATACCAGCCGTCTCGCCGCGGCGACGCTCGTCCTCGCGGCCGCGCTCCCTGCCGCAGCGGGGGACGGGTGCCCCCCGGGCGTCCGGGACGCCGCGGCCGCCGTGGCTCGGCTCCACGGCGCCGGCCGTCTCGAGGTGCGGTGCGAGACCGTGCCGGCCAGGGAGCTGGCCGCCCGCCTCAAACACCAGCTCGAGGCGTCCCTCCCCGTGCCGCTGGAGACGGAGCTCGAGATCGCCTGGCGGCTCGGGCTGACCGGGGGCCGGCGTCCGGACGAGGTGGAGGGACCGCTGCTCGACCTCCTCGCCTCGCAGGTGCTCGGGTACTACGACCCCGTCCGGGACACCGTGGTGCTCGTCGCCGGGCAGCAGGGAACCGCCGGCATCCCGGGGCTGGACGCCCTCATCTGGTCCCACGAGGTGGAGCACGCGTATCAGGAGCACCGGTACCGCCTCGGCACGCGCCTGTTCTCGCTCCGGGGCGACACCGACGCCCAGCTCGCCGCCTCCGCCGTGGCCGAGGGGGACGCGGTCCTCGTGATGGCCGCCCTCGCCGTGGCCTCCGAGAACCCGTCGCCGGCGGAGCTGGCGGACGCGTCCGAGGCGATCCTCGACGCGCTCGGCACACTGGGCGGCGGTCTGCCCGGAACCGGCGTGCCGGGCCCGTTCGTCGAGCAGCTCCTCTTCCCGTACCGCGAGGGGACGCGGTTCGTCGCCGGAGCGCTCAGGGAGGGCGGGTGGGAGGCCGTCGAGACGCTGCTGGCCGACCCGCCCGCCTCCACCGAACAGCTCCTCCACGCCGACCGCCGCCACGACGCCCCGACCCCCCTCACCGCGGCGGAGCTCCCCACGGCGGCCGGGTGGGAGCCGGTGGTCACGGACACCACCGGTGAGTGGGGGCTGGTCCAGTGGCTCGGCGTGGCGCTCCCCGCCGGACGGGCCAGGCGCGCGGCGGCGGGGTGGGACGGCGACCGGACCCGGGTCTCCCGCTCCCGCGATGGGACGCTCTGGAGGGTCGACATCCTCTCCGTCTGGGACACGGAGGCCGACGCCAGCGAAGCGGCCTCGGCGTTCCGGGAGGCGTTGCCGGCACTGCTCGTGCTCGGGGAGGGGCCGCCGGACGTCACGGTCCTCAGGGACGGGACGCGGGTCACCGTCACGGCCGCCGGGACCGCGGCGGAGCTTCCCCGGAAGGGCGGTTCCACGGTACCCTCATCACCGGGCGGCGCGAGACCCACGCCGCCCGCCGGGAGGTGACCATGTCCGAGATCGTGACCGTGCTGCTCGCCCTGACCGTCGCCGGGACCGCCCTCGCGGGCACGCCCTCCCCGGAGGGCCACGCCGTCGGGCCCCGGGTCCGGTTCACGACGAACCTCGGGACGTTCGTCGTGGAGCTCGAGCCCGAGAAGGCGCCGAAGACGGTGGAAAACTTCCTGCGGTACGTTCGCGACGGGTTCTATGACGGGACCGTTTTTCACCGCGTCATCCCGGGGTTCGTCGTCCAGGGCGGCGGGTTCACCGCCGACCTCGTCCAGAAGCCGACCCGCGCACCGATCCCCAACGAGGCGGCGAACGGCCTCTCCAACGTCCGGGGCACCATCGCCATGGCCAGGACCTCGGACCCCGACTCCGCCACAGCCCAGTTCTACATCAACCTCCGGGACAACACGGCGCTCAACCGGCGCGATGGCACCCCAGCAGGGGCGGGCTACTGCGTCTTCGGCAGGGTCGTGGAAGGGATGGACGTGGTGGACGCCATCGGGCGGGTCCCGACCCACACGGCCGCCGCGAAGGATCCGCGCTCGGGCCGGCGGTACGGAATGCGTGACGTGCCGGTGAAGCCGGTGATCATCGAGAAGGCCGAGGTCCTCGGCGGAACCGCCGGGAAGTAGGGCGACTCAGGCGTCCACGTCCTGCGGCTCGCGCCGGGCCATCCGCAGGACCCACTCGTGGAACGCCGCCTCCGCCTGGTCGATGGGGATGCCGAGGATCTCCGGCAGCTCGTACGAGTGGAGCTCGCGGATCGTCTCGGCGATCTCGTCGAACAGGCGCTTCGGCGCCTTGACGAGGAGCAGGTACTCCGTGTCCTCGCAGACCTTCCCCTTCCACCGATAGATCGACCGCAGGCACGGGACGATGTTGACGCAGGTCGCCTGGCGCCGGGCGATGAGCTCCTCCGAGATCTCCACCGCCTGTTGCTCGGTGCCGACCGAGGTCACGATCATGGTGATGGGCTCGAGCTCGCTCATGACAGCACGCTACAGAAATGCCACGGCACAGTCAAGAGCAGTGCCGTGGGAACCGCCCGGGCACGAAACCGCCTGCCGGGAGAGGGGAGCGTGGTATGGTGCATCGAGACCGAGCGAACGGGGGCGTGTCATGAAGCGGTATGGAACAATGGGGGTCGTGGCGCTCGTGGTGGCCGTCACGATGGCGTGCAGCACGGCGACGACGGTGTGGGTCGACTACGACCGGGATGCCGACTTCTCGAAGTACAAGACGTTCGCCTGGGTAGAACCCGAGAGCGGATTCACTCTGGAGGAGACGTCGCCGCTGCTCCACAGGCGGATCGTCAACTACATCAAAGCGAAGATGAAGGCAGGGGGACTCGTCGAGGATCCGGAGAATCCGGATCTCTCCGTGACGTACTACACGTCGACCAAGGAGGAGATGAGCCTCAACGCCACGACGATGGGGTACTCCTACGGCCCCGGCTGGTACTGGGATCCGTACTGGTACGGCTCCTGGGGGTACGGTCCGACCACCACGACGGTCAACGTGACCACGTACACCAAGGGCACCCTCGTCATCGACATCTGGGACGCCCACACCAAGCGGCTGCTGTGGCGGGGCAGCATGGAAGGCACGGTGCCCGAGAACCCCGAGGCGGTCAGCGACATGATCTACACGGGGATCGACAAGATCGTCGCCAAGTGGCAGGCGATGAGGAGGGCGGCGGCCAAGGAGAAGGCGAAGGGGTAGTTCCCTCCCTCAGGTGATCGAGACGATCGATGGTCCGTCCACGGCGGCCTGCCGGGGCGGGCCTTCTTGCGTCCGGACCGGTGGCCGAACGTATACTGCAACCGTGAAGGGACGGCTGATCACCTTCGAGGGTTGTGATGGGTGCGGCAAGAGCACCCAGCTCGGCCGCGTGGCCATGCGCCTCGGCGAGACGGGGTGCGACGTGGTCTCGACCCGGGAGCCAGGGGGAACTGCGCTGGCCGAGGCGGCGCGGCGGATCGTGGTGGATCCCACCTTCGCCCCCGATCCCCTGACAGAGCTGTTCCTGCTCGAGGCGGCGCGGCGCGACCACGTCCGGCGGGTGATCCGTCCCGCACTGGACCGGGGCGCCGTCGTGCTGTGCGACCGGTTCGTTGATTCGTCCACGGTGTACCAGGGGATCGTCGGGGGCGTATCGCTCGCGACGGTGGAGCGCCTCAACCGGCTGGCGACGGACGGGCTCGAACCCGACCGGACCATCGTGCTCGATCTCGATCCTGAGACCGCCCTCGAACGGCGCCGGAACCGGGACGGCGAGGGCGGGTCCCGTCAGGACACGGCCCCTCTCGAGTTCCACCGGCGCGTGGTGGAGGGGTTCCGGACCCTGGCGGCACGCCACCCGTCGCGGGTCCGGCTCGTGGACGGGCGGGGCGGGCCCGACGAGGTCTTCGCCAGGGTGTGGCCGCTCGTGGAGGAGGTTGTGGGATGAGCTCATGGTTCGACGAAGACACTCTGGACGCGCAACGGCTCGGCCCGGTTGTGGACGAGACGCTTGACCGGATCGCCGCCGCGATCGGACGGGACCGGATGCCCCGGTCCCTGATGCTCGTGGGCCCGCCGCGGCTCGGGCGGGAGCTCGCCGCGGTGGAGGCGGCCGCCATGATGGTCTGCCGCGACGGCGGGGAGCGCGGCTGTTCCTGCCACGCCTGCGTCCGGGTCCGGAAAGGACTCCACCCCGACGTGGCGGTGCTCCGCGGCGAGGGGAAGGCGAACGTCATCAAGATCGATCCGATCCGGGACGTGGTGGCCTCGGCGCCGGGCCGGCCGTACGAGGGCCAGGCGCGCGTCTGGATCCTCGACGGCGTCGAGCGGGGGCGGATGACCGATGCCGCCGCCAACGCCTTCCTCAAGGTCCTCGAGGAACCGCCGGACCACGTGCGGTTCATCCTCCTGGCGGCGAACCCCTCCGCCGTGATCGGCACCATCCGGTCGCGGTGCCAGGCGTTGGCGCTCCCCGGTCCCGTTCGCGTGGCCGAGCTCCTCCCGGACGTGGAGGGACCGGCCGAGCTCGCCGCACTGGGCGAGGAGGGCGCCGAGGCGGCGGCGGCCGTGGAGGCCGTCCGCGAGGGACTCGACGAGGCGTTCCGGGGAAGTTCCCTCGGGCTGCTGCGCGCCGCCCGGCGGGCAGGGACCTCACCGTCGGGTCTCGAGGCCGCGGCCCTGGCGGCGGCGGAGCTCGCCACCGAGATCGGCGGGGAGGCAGGCGAGGGCCTCTCCCGACTGGCCGAAGCGCTCGTCCGCGCCGCGGAGGTCACCGTGGCGCTCAACCTCGACCCGGAGCGCCAGCTCGTCGGCTGCCTGATGCACTGGTTCGAGGCGGAGCTCCCCGGCGCATGAGCCTGGAGGCACTGGCGGGGCCCGGCCGGCCGTTCCTTCTCCTCGGGATGGTCCACCTCGCACCACTTCCCGGCAGCCCCAGGTGGGACGGCTCCATGGCCGGGGTCATCGAGGCGGCCCGCCGGGACGCCGGGCGCCTGGTGGAGGCCGGGTTCGACGGGGTGATCGTGGAGAACTTCGGCGACGCACCGTTTCTGCCCGGCCCGGTCCCCCCAGGGACCGTCGCCGCCATGGCCACCGTGGCGGAGACCGTACGGCGGGTGGTGGGATCCGAACCGTTGGTCGGCGTCAACGTGCTCCGCAACGACGCCCGCGCCGCCCTGGCGGTGGCCGTGGCAGCGGGTGCCGATCTCGTCCGGGTCAACGTCCACACGGGAGCGATGTGGACGGACCAGGGTCTGATCGAGGGCCGTGCCTGGGAGACGCTCCGGGACCGGGCGCACCTCGGGGCGGACCACGTGGCGATCCTGGCCGACGTCCTGGTCAAGCACGCCGAACCGCCGGTCCCAACTCCCGTGGGCCGGACCGCTCAGGAGACCGTGGAGCGCGGCCTCGCCGACGCCGTGGTGGTCACCGGCCCGGCCACCGGGGAACCCGTGAACGTCGAGGTCCTCTCCGAGGTGGGCGCCGCCGTCTCCGTGCCGGTCCTCGTGGGGTCCGGCGCGACGGCGGAGACCCTGACACGGTTCGCGAAGCTCGCGAACGGCGCCATCGTCGGCACGGCCGTCAAGGAGGACGGGCGGGTCACCGCGCCGGTCGATCTGCACCGCGCCCGGGCGCTCGTGGCCGCCCGGCCTGGGGGAGCCCGCTGACCCGCGCCGGTGGTCTCCCTCAGAACGGCGGTTCGCCGTGGCCCATCAGGAAGACCGCGTCCCCGGTCCCGTTGTCCACCCTGGAGATGTAGGCCAGCAGCCGCCCACCGGTTCCGGGCGCGGGGGAGACGACGATCCGGATGTTGCGGGGCTCGCCAGTGACACCGAGCCGGTCCAGCACATGGCCGATCTGGACGTGGGAGTACGGCGGGAGGGAGACGTCCATCGGCACCCCCTCCACCCCTCCCGGCCCCAGCGCCGTGACCGTCGCCACGAGCCCGGTCCCCGCCACGTTGACGATCCCGAGGTTCGTCCGGAACAGGTCGTCCTCGCGGACCTCGAACAGAGAGAGGGTCGCCACGGCGGGATCGATCCCTGGCGCGGTCTCCCACGCCACCGCCCACTCGGCAGGCACGGCGGGAACGAGCTGGCCGAAGGAGCCGTCGGCCCCTCCGACGTTGGCGATCCGCCCGTGGGCCGTGACGGGAGCGGAGGCGACGATGTCCACGGAACCGAGGCCTTCGTCCAGGGTGAAGGCGTCCGCTAAGAGATCGTCCACCACCACCGTGCCGCGGCCCGGTACCTCGATCCGCGCACTGGCCGCGGGCGTCGTGTTGTCCTCGCCGCTCCGGTTGAAGAAGAGCGCCACGGTGGTGGTCGTGGTGGCCGTGTTGAACAGCTCGAGACTGGTGGTCCAGAGCGTTCCGTTCTCCCCGGGCGTGCGGGCGGCCACGGGCAGGACCAGGTCCCGGCCGACCGGTGAGGGGATGTCCGCCAGCGCCGAGCCGGCGGCGTCGATGGCAGGCTCGCCGTTCCCGTTGGTCAGGAGGTTCTGGGAAACGGTTCCGAGATCACCGGTTCCGGTCTCCACCAGGCCATCCGTGAACCGGTCCACACAGGTGGCGTCGGGGCAGTAGCAGCCGATCAGGTCGTTCCGCGCCACGGGGATCCGGCACCGGAACGAGGCGGTGGTCCCCGCGGGGACGGTGACCAGCGGGGATGCGCCCACGAGCACCAGGCGATCACCCTCTGGACGCCAGACCTTGAGCATCACCCTGGCACCGGCGGTGGAGTGGGCACGCCAGACACGGAGCTCCCCGGCGGCGGTGACGGGGTGCTCGAGATCGACGATGGTCGTCCCCCCGGCGAACGGCTCGCCCGCCGCCGGTGCCCTGCCCGCGCTCTGGGAGGCGGCGGGTGGCACGGCAGCCAGGAGGGACCCGACCACGAGAGCCGTGTGGAGAAGAATCCCCTGCTTCATGCCGCCCATCCTAGCCTGGAATCTTTGAAAACGCCCGTGACGGATGCCACGGGCCGCCAACCACGAGCGTGCATGTCAGTGGAGGATCGCCTCGAACAGCCGTACGAGAAACGGATCGATGGAGCGTCCCGACCGCTCCTGGAGCCACGCGATGACGGCCTCCCGCGTCATCCTCCCTGAAGGACCGCGCACGGTGTGGAGGATATCGAACGCCTCGACGGCGCCGACGAACGCCGCCGCCGGGTGTGCGGAGCGGGAGTCGGCGAGCGCTGGCCGGCCGGAACCGTCCAGCCGCCGGTGGTGGCCGAAGACGACGATGGGCACGAGGCGGGGCACGCCGGGAAGGCCGAGGACGATCTCGAGGCCCGTGACGGGGTGCTCGGGATCGCCCTCGAGCACGTCGTCCTCCCGTTCGAGGTCGGCCAGCCACTCGTCCCGGGCGCCGTACCGGCCGATGTCGTGCAGCAGGGCGGCGATGCCGAGGTCGAGGCACGCCTCCCGCGGCAGCCCGAGCAGCCGCGCCACCGAGACGGCCAGCGCGGCAACGTTGTGGCTGTGGACCGCCGGCCATCCCTCCCGGTCGTCCAGGGGGGCCAGCAGTGCCGGTCCGGACAGGCCATCCGTGGCGAGACGGTCCAGCTCCTCCACCACGTCCTCGGCCACTGCCAGCCCCTCCACGTGCCCCGCGGCGATGGCCTCGAGCGCCTCACCGGCCAGCGCGACCCGGTCCCGGAGCACGGTGTGCGGCAGACGTGAGATGCCGTCCTCGCCGCCGCCCTCCTCGCCGCCCGCCAGTCTCGCGCGGCCGGCGGTGACGTGGGGTGTGTTCGGGGGATCCCCGGATGGATCGGCCAGGAAGGCGAGGATCCGCTGGAGCTCGTCCGGCCGGAGCCCCTTCCGCAACGTGAACCGCTCGACCCCGGCACGGCGCATCGCCCGGCCGACGGTCAGTGCCTGGGACCCCAAGTGTCCCATGGGTTGGTCGTGGACGACGAGGTCGCCGTCGAGGTCGAGGAGGACGAGGGTCCCGCCGGGAATGGTGTTCAGTGCATGGGAGATCGAGCGGTGGGCGTTGGCGAGCACCTGACCCGTTCGAGGATGGTCCGAGCCGTAGAGCCGGTGGACGGCGATCCCCATCGCCAGGTCCGTAAGGAGCTGCGCCGTGACCTCGAGGTCGATCTCCCGGGTCATCACGCCTTTCCCTCCCTCTGGGCCAACAGCTTCCTGGCGAGCTCGGACGACGGGTCCTTCTGGGATGCGAGCCGTTCGAGGATCCGTGTTCCCGCCTCGCCCTGCATCCGGCCCGCGGCCCGCGCCACGGCCGTCCACACGGGCGTCATCCGGCCTCCGGAACGCCAGCTGGAAAGGCCGGCGAGCCGGAGCAGCTCGGCCTCCACCTCTTCGCCCTCGAAGTGCCCCAGCGTCTCGATCGCCTCGAGCGCCACCGGCTCCCGGAGGGCGGCACCGGTCCTGCCCCGCACGAGCTCCACCACCCGGCGTCCCAGATGCCGGTGCCGGAGCTTCGCGGCCAGGAGCAGCCCCTCGTGGACCCAGGCGGGGTCGTCCGAATGCAGGAGCCGGTCCACGCCACGGATCCAGGTCCGGTCCCCTCCGACGACCATCCCGAGCACGGCCTCGGCCACGACCTTGGGGTTGTCGTGCTCGAGCAACGGACGGACTCGCTCGGCGAGATCCGGATCCTTCAGCCGGCGGAGCAGCATCGCCGCGTTCCGGACCACGAACCACCGCTCGTCCTCGAGCTCGTCCCGGAGGTACGGGATCGCTGCCGGTCCGACGGCAACCACCATCTCGAGGAGCCGCTTGCGGTTGGAGAGCCCTGTTTCCTCCGCAAGCCGGCCGAGGATCGCCGGGAGGAACCGCTCCCCGAGGTGGTGGACGATGGCGAGCACGGCGCGCCGCTGTTCCTTGCCCCAGGTGGTCAGCGCCTCGAGGAGCGCCGCCAGACCCTCCTCCCCGGAGATCCGCCGGAGCGCCTGGTCGTTGCCCCACCGGGAGAGCAGGGCGGCGATCTCCAGCGCGGCCTCGAACTCACCGAGCTCCACGTGCTCGACGTACACTTCGGCCAAGGCCTCCGCGGCCACGGCGCGGAGCGGTTCCCCGAGGCCGGTGGCGGGATCGAGCACCGCCTGGAGGATCCAGCGGAGCTCCTCCCGCACCGTGACGTCGCCGAGTCCCGCTTCGAGCGTCTCCCGGAACGGCGCAGCCTCCTCCAGGACCGCCGCGATCTCGGGCTGCTCGGCCCACGGTGCGCTGGGCTCGTCGTCCCCGGCTACCGGATGTTCGATCGCCGTTCCCGGAATCCGCTGGAGCAGGATCCTGGCCCGCTCGATGGTGTCGGGATCGACCTCCAGGCCCCGCCGCCGCCACGGATCGGAGGCATCGGAGATCGGCGCCGCGAGCAGGTAGACGAGGCGCTGGACGGCGGCCGGAACCGCGACGCCGGCGGCGAGGAGCGCATCCACACCGTCGAGAACGAGCCCCGGCTCCAGCACCTCGGGCAGCCGTGCGGCCAGAGAGTCCGGAGGCGCCGCGTGCTGCACCATCAGCCGGGCCGCAAGCCGTTGCCGCTCCGGGGAAAGCGCACGGACCATCTCCTCGGCCGAGCCGATCAGCCCCAGCCCCTCCACCATGGCGCCCCGTTGCTCGGCCTGGCCCAGCAGGCGGAGGAGGTGTTCCACGAGGAGCTCCAGGAACCCGGTGGGATCGCCGGCCTCCTCCACGAGACGCGCCATTTCCGTGGGATCGAGCCCGCCGTCGCCGCTGGCGCCGAGCGCGCCGCCGGTCAGGCCTCCGACGAGGGCCTGCCAGAGCGAACGGCCGGCCATGGAGACCAGGCCAGAGCCGGCCGAGAGGAACCGGGAGGCGTCCAGGGGGATGCAACGGAACGTCACGGAGGGCGCAACGGTCTCGAGGAACGCTTCACGGTCCTCGGGGCCCGGCCGTGCGGGAAGCACCGTCACGGCGTCCACGAGGCGATCCACGTCCGCGGGAGAGATCGGGGACCGGACGGCGAACCCGACGAGACCCGCGGCGAACAGCTGTCCGGCGAACCGGCGAGCCGGGCTGCCCGCTCGGTGGAGCGCGTCCTCCCCGACGAAGAACCCAGAGGGACGGATCTGGACCAGCACTTCGCCCGGGGGCAGGTCCAGCACCTTCTCGAGCCGACGGCGTCCCTCCTGGCGGGCGGGGTGGTCCGGCGGATAGTACACGGCGAGCCGCCGCGTCAGCTCAAGCTGCTCGAGCAACGCCGGGAGGGCCGTCAGGAGATCCGGTTCACTCGTCATGGGTCCAGAACCAGTCTAGCCGATGCCGGCCCCATCGTCACCGAGAAGGGTCAGAAGGTCGCCCACATGGCGTTGCGGAAGGAGCACCACACCCTCATTCACCCCGTCGCGATCCCGCGCCGGCAGGGCGATCCGTCCGAACCCCAGGGCGGCGGCTTCCCTGACCCGCTCCGGCGCACGCCCCACCCCGCGGACCTCCCCGAGAAGGCCGACCTCGCCGAACAGGGCCAGAGAGGGCGGCAGCGGCCGGTCCATGAACGCCGAGACCAGCGCGGCCGCCACGGCCAGATCCATTCCGGGCTCCCGGGGCGCGAGTCCGCCCACCACGTTGACGAAGACGTCCCGGTCCCCGAACCCGAGCCCGAGCCGCCGTTCGAGCACGGCCAGCAGGAGGGCGAGCCGGCCTGGCTCCACGCCCCGGGCCACTCGCCGCGGTGACGCCAGTTGCGAAGCCACCGTCAGCGCCTGCACCTCCACGAGCAGCGGCGCCGTGCCTTCCACCGTCACCGCCACCGCGGAACCCGGCGCCCCGGCCTGCCGGTCCTCCAGCAGCCAGGCGGAGGGGTTGCGCACCGGCTCGAGCCCCGAGCCGGTCATGGAAAAGAGCGCCAGCTCCGCCACGGTTCCGAACCGGTTCTTTGTGGCACGGAGCAGCCGGAGCTCGTGGCCCGGCTCCCCCTCCATCGTGAGCACCACGTCCACGAGGTGCTCGAGCAGCTTGGGGCCCGCGACCTGGCCGTCCTTGGTCACGTGCCCGACGAGGACCACCGGCGTCCCGCGGCTCTTGGCCACCTCTTGGAACAGCGCCGCCACGGCTCGCACCTGGGAGACCGAGCCCGCCGCACTGTCCACGCCGGCCGCTGTCATGGTCTGTACCGAGTCCACCACCACGCAGGCGGGGTCCACCTGGGCGATCCGGTCGATCACCCCCTCGGTGGAGGTCTCGGGAAGCAGCAGGACACGCTCCGACGCGATCCCCAGCCGGCGGGCCCGAAGCGCCACCTGGCGGGGCGATTCCTCGCCGCTGACCACGAGGACGGGGCGGTCGCGTTCCTGGAGGGAGGCCGCCATCTGGAGGAGCAGGGTGGACTTCCCGATGCCGGGCTCGCCGGAGAGGAGCACAAGGGAGCCGGGGACGAGTCCGCCGCCCAGCACCCGGTCGAGCCCCTCGGGACCGACGGGAATCCTAGGCTCGGGCCGCGTCGCCGCGCCGCTCACGGGGACGGGCTCGGCGGGCGGACGAGCGGCCCCCTTCCGCGCGCCCTTCCCGGGTGCGGCCGGGGCGGCGGCCAGGCTGTTCCACGCCCCGCACGCCGGGCAGCGCCCCATCCACTTGGAGGTCTCGTTCCCGCACTCGGTGCAGAAGAACCGCCGGGCCTCCTTCACGCGGCCCCCACCTCCGGACGATCAGAACGCCGCACCGGCGAGCCCCAGGAGCTGTTTGATGTCCTCGTCACCCCACCGCAGCCCCGCGCCGAGCGTGTACGATTGCTGCTTCGCGTAGGCCGGATCGTCCCAGCCCACCGACAGGAACAGGTTGTTCGTGACGAAGAACCGTCCCTGGAGCCTGAAGTGTGGGGCGTTCTTTTCGGGACGGTCCCAGTCGTACGCCTCCAGGGTGACCATGACCGCGTGACGCCACAGGTTGAACCCCTGGTCGAGAGCGACTCCGCCCTGGCCCTCGAACACACCGGCCCGGACGAACGTCTGCGGGGAAAGCCGGTACCCGATCTGGAGGTTGAAGCCAAACCGGTCCTGGTACTTGACCTCGGTCCGCTCGTAGCTCGCCGTCCGGCCGTCGTCCCACTCGTAGGAGACCAGCTCCCGCGTGATCTGCCGCCTGCCGAACGGGAGGTGGGTCGCCTCGACCCGGAAGAACCGGTTGGTCCCGGTCTCCCAGATGTCCATGCCGAACGCCGAGCGGCTCTCGCCGACCCGGGGGAGCGTCTCGCCCCAGAACCCCATCTCGAGGCGGAACTTCTTCATCTTGAGCCGCTCGTCCAGCGAGTGGACCCCGTCCTTGATCGAGGTCAGGGTGTCGTTGATGTTGTCCACCGTGGTTTCGTCGTTGACCAGCTTGCCGATGCTCCCCTCGCCCCGGGCGATCTTGGTCGTGATGGCGTTCAGGTTGTTCGCCGTGGTCTTGAGCCGCTCGGTCAGGTCGTGGATGTTGGCCAGGGAGCCGTGGAGGTCCTCCCGGTTCTCCCCGACCACGTCCTGGAGCGAGTCCGCCAGCCGGTTGATCTTCTCCGCGATCCGGGGCAACTCCTCCTTGAGCGTCTCGGAGAACTCCCGGAAGTTGACCATGGTGGCGTTGACGTTCCCCTGGTTTGCCTCGACCAGGAGCTTCAGTGAGGCGGTCAGCTCCCGGATGTTGTCCAGGATCTCGTTGAGCTTCTCGGCGCCCTGGGGTCCGCCCATGGACTCCCGGAGCGCCTCGGTCACCTGCTTGACGTCGCCCCCGATGTCCGTGGCGATCCTGAGTACGTCGTCGAACGTCGGCGGGGAACCGCCGGTCAGCACGGCGTTGGCCGGGAGGGGGCCCGCGCCCGGGGTTCCCGGGATGATCTCGACGTACTTGTCACCGAGCATCCCGATGCTCGACACCCGGGCCGTGGCGTCGGCGTAGAGCCGGACGTCGGGGTCCAGGGAGAGTGTCAGGAGCGCTTCCCGCCCCTCGAGATCGATCCGGGCCACCTTGCCGACCCTGACGCCGGCGATCCGGACGGCCGCCTTCCGGTCGAGACCGGCGACATCGGGGAACCGCGCCTGAACCGTCAGCCGGTCGCCCCGCTCTCCGACCGGGATATCCTCGATCTTGATGACGAACATCCCGAGAATGACGAGCCCGATGAGCATGAACAGGCCGATCTTGGCCGCCGGCGTCATACCGCCACCTCCTCCTCGTCGATGACCTCACCCTCGAGAAACGCGCGGACGTACGGGTCCGGACTGGTCCGGAACCCCTCGGGGTCGTCCAGTGCGATGATCCGGCCCTCCCGGAGCATGGCCAGCCGGTCCGCGACCTTCCAGGCGAGGTTCATGTCGTGAGTGATGGTCACCGCGGTGACACGGAGCTCACGGCGCATCCGGTTGATCAGCCGTGCGATCACCGCGGTGTTGATCGGGTCGAGACCCGTGGTCGGTTCATCGAACAGCAGGATGTCGGGCTCGAGCGCGATGGCCCGCGCGAACCCCACGCGGCGCCGCATCCCGCCCGACAGCTCGGCCGGGTACCGGTCCTCGACGTTCTCCAGCCGGACCAGCTCCAGACACTCCCGGACCCTGGCCGCGACGGCCGCCTGGTCCATGTCCGTGTGCCGCCGGAGGGGGAACGCGATGTTACCGAACACCGTCATGGAGTCGAACAGCGCCCCCTCCTGGAAGCTCATCCCGAACTTCTTGCGCAGGCGGAGCGCCACCGACGGCTCGGCGAGCGTCAGGTCGATCCCGTCCACGATGACGTGCCCCTCGTCGGGCAGGAGCAGGCCGATCAGGTGCTTGAGGAAGACCGACTTCCCGGCGCCCGAGCCGCCCACGAGGACCAGCGACTCCCCCGGCATGATCTCGAGGTCGATCCCCCTGAGAACGGGTTTCTCCCCGAAGCTCTTCTTCAGGCCGATGACGGCGATCTTCGGCTCGGTTCCCGCGGCCATCAGAACAGCACCTTTGTCAGGAAGAAGTCGGAGACCAGGATTCCCAGGGACCCCATCACCACGGCGGAGGTCGTGGCACGGCCCACTCCCTCGGCGCCTCCCGAGGTGTAGAACCCCTTGGAACATCCCATCCCGGCGAGAACGAGACCGAAGAACGCGGCCTTGATGAGGCCGGAGGTGACGTCGTTGACCTCGAGGTACTGGAAGCTTCGCTGCCAGTACAGGAACGAGTTTGCATTGAAGATCCCCACGGCGACCAGCCACCCGCCGACGATCCCGATGGCGTCGCCCACGAGGGTCAGGAACGGCAGCATGATGAGGGACGCCCCGACCCGGGGGACCACGAGGTACTGGACCGGCTCCGTCGCCATGGCGTAGAGCGCGTCGATCTGCTCCGTGACCCGCATGGTCCCGAGCTCCGCCGCCATGGCCGAGCCGACCCGCCCCGTCACCATCAGGCCCGTCAGCACCGGTGCGAGCTCACGGGTCAGGGAGAGGGCCACCACGGACCCGACGAACCCCTCCGCGTGGAACCGCTCGAAGCCGCGGTACGTCTGGAGCGCCAGCACCATCCCCGTGAACATGGTGGTCAGGAAGACGACCGGGATGGAGTCCCACCCAACCCGGACCATCTGGCGGAGCCACTCGGCCCAGTCGAACGGCGGGCGGAACGTCCAGAGAACCGATTGGGCGAGGATGTTGAAGAACCGCCCGAGGTCCTCCAGGGCGCGGATCGTCGCCCTTCCGAAACCGTCCAGCCACCGCAGCACCGCTGCCCCCTTTCCGCCGGCTCAGAACGCCGGCGCCTCGTAGTCGTAGGTCTCCTCCTCGTGGGCGTGGTCCACGTTCTCGAACCGCGTGTACTCGTGCTGGAACACGAGGTCGATCTCCCCCACCGGCCCGTTGCGCTGCTTGGCGATGATCAGCTCCGCCTGGCGCGGGTTCTCGGCGTCCCGGTCGTAGACCGAGGGCCGCACGATGAACATGACCACATCGGCGTCCTGCTCGATGGAGCCCGACTCCCGGAGGTCCGACAGCCGCGGCCGGTGGTCCTCGCCGCGCCGCTCCGGCTGCCGGGAGAGCTGGGAGAGCACCAGCATGGGAACGTCCAGCTCTTTGGCCACCGCCTTGAGGCCCCGGGAGATCGCCGAGACCTCCTCGTTCCGGCTGGAGAACCGATCGCCCCCGGACATCAGCTGGAGGTAGTCCACCATCACCAGATCGAGCCCGTGCTCCTGCTTGAGCCGCCGGGCCTTGGCCGAGAGCTCGAGCACCGTGATCCCCGGCGAGTCGTCGATCCAGATCTTCGCGTCGGCGATGGAGCCCGCCGCCAGCGTCAGGCGGGACCAGTCCGCCTTGCCCAGGTACCCGGAGGTCAGGCGCCCCTGGTCGACCCGGGCCTCCGAGGCCAGGAGCCTCCGGACGAGCTGGTCGGCGGCCATCTCGAGGGAGAAGATCGCCACACGGTGCTGCTTCCGGATCGCGGCGTGGGCGCAGATGTTGAGCCCCAGCGAGGTCTTGCCCATGGACGGGCGCGCCGCCAGGATGATCAGGTCTTTCCGCTGGAGGCCGGCCGTCAGCTGGTTGAGCCGCTCGAACCCGGTGTCGATGCCGGTCAGGGCCGCGTGGGTCTCCTGGGCTGCCTCCAGCACGCCGAGCTCGCGCTCCGTCAGCTCCCGGATCGGCACGAGCCCTCCCGTCAGGGCATCCTCGGCGATCCGGAAGACGTCCTTCTGGGCCGCCTCCACCACCTCCCGCGCCTCGCCGTGGTCGAGGGAGCAGGTGGTCAGGATCCGCTGCGCCGCCGCGATCAGCCGGCGCTTGACCGCCTTGTCCCGGACGATGGCCGCGTAGTGCTCGGCGTTGGCCACGTCGGGCAGGCCGTCCACGAGCGACGCCAGGTACGTGGCCCCGCCGACGCGCTCGAGCTGGCCCTCCTCCCGCATGTGGTTCGTCAGCGTCAGGATGTCCACGGCGGCGCCCCGGCCCTGGAGCTCGACGATCCCCTCGAAGATCAGCCGGTGGCTCTCGAGGTAGAAATCGTCGCCCCGCACCTTGTCGAGCACCTGGAGCAACGCCGTGGGATCGAGCAACGCCGCGCCCAGGACCGAGCGCTCCGCCTCCGGATCGTGGGGCAGGTTGAGCACCTCGGACGAGGGGCGAGCCTGGGTCTGGACCGCATCGCTCATCGGCCCACCATCCTACCGCACTCCCTCCGGACGGCCTCCCACGCGCGGGCGAGCTCGTTCTCCCCGACGACCTGGTCCCGCACCACGCCATCGTCCACCGGAAGGACCCAGCCCACCCCGTCCGGACCACGCTTCTTGTCACGTCCGATGAACGGGAGGAGCGCGTCGAGGCCGAGATCGTCGACGGGCGGCAGCGGCGCGAGCCCCTCCACGGCCCGTTCCAGGGCCTCGATCCCGTTCGCGGAGAGCAGCCCGCGCCCCGCCGCGATCCGGGCGGCGGCGAGCATCCCCCACGCCACGGCCTCGCCGTGGAGGAACCGCCGGTAGCCGGTGGCCGCCTCGAGGGCATGCCCCACGGTGTGCCCGAGGTTGAGCACCTTCCGCAGCCCCCCTTCGCGCTCGTCCCGCTCGACGATGCCGGCCTTGACACGGATCGCCCGGATCACGATCTCCGTCCACCGCTCCCCGGCGTCCACCGGGGGCGGCGGATCGAGCCGCTCCAGCAGCTCCCGGTCCCCGATCCAGGCGGCCTTGACCACTTCGGCGAGCCCCGCGCGGACCTCCCTCCCGGGTAGCGTCACCAGGGTCGCCACGTCGGCCACCACCATCCGCGGAGACCAGAACGTCCCGGCCAGGTTCTTCCCCTCGGGAAGGTTGATCCCGGTCTTGCCCCCGATCGCCGCGTCCACCATCGCCAGCACCGTCGTCGGCACGGCGATCCACGGGATCCCCCGCATGAAGATCGAGGCGGCGAACCCCGTCATGTCCGTGACCACGCCGCCGCCGATCCCCACGAACACGCCGTCGCGGGCGAGCCC
This sequence comes from Thermoanaerobaculia bacterium, assembly GCA_027067575.1. Taxonomy (GTDB): domain Bacteria; phylum Acidobacteriota; class Thermoanaerobaculia; order Thermoanaerobaculales; family Sulfomarinibacteraceae; genus JAMOVQ01. The sequence goes on from JAMOVQ010000119.1 coordinate 17,720, forward strand.
CCGTGCGAGCGCCTCCCGGAGGATGCGCGCCACCTGCTCCCACGTCTTGTGCCGCTCGCCGGCGGGCAGTGCGAGGACGGGACCCACGCCGAGAGCCTGGGCGGCCGCGCGGGCGTGGAGGGGCGCTACGGTGGTGTCGCTGACCGTCAGGATGCGGGAGCCGGCCGCGGCCTCCCGCACGGTGCCGGGACGGCCGAGCAGACCGGTACCGACGGCAACCCGGCAGGCACCCCGGCCCGAGACGACGAGAAGCTCCTCCATGGCCGCCATGGTACTGCCTCCAGGCTCGAAGGGGGTTGCACCCATTCCTCGTTCCTCACATAATGGCGCAGACTTCCCGGTTTTCGGGAACGTTGAGGGGGCGCCTGTGTCACAGTATCTCCGTGTGAGGCTTCTTGCGGCTCGTGCCGTGTTCATCGTCGTCGTCTTGACCGGATGGGTCGTCTCGGGCCATGCCGGAGAACGGGTCGGGCTCGGCCCTGCCTCCACCGGCCTCGCCTGGGACGGCGGCGGCCGTGGCGGCGAGGAGACGATCACCGTCACCGTTTCCGAGGTCCTCGTGGATGGGATCGCCATCGACGGCCGGACGTGGGCCGTCGTGCAGATCCCCGAGGGGCACAACCTGATGCGGCGGGGCGAACCGTCCCTGCCGTTCCTCGCCACCGAGCTGCTGCTCGGCGACGACGACCGGGTGGAGCTCGAGCTCGTCGACGCCACGATCCGGGAGATCGACCTCGGCGCCATGGGGTTTGCCGGCGTGGCCCCCTCCAAGGGCCACTTCGACCGGAACGTCGACCCCGAGACCGTCCCGTGGGTCTTCGACGAGAAGCTCTACGGATCGGAGCATCCGTACCCGGCCCTCCTCGCGAGGGAGGGAGACCCGTTCATCGCCGGCCCGCTGCGGGGCCAGGGCGTGGAGCTCCAGGTGGTGCGGTGGACCCCCTCCACCAACGTCCTGACCGTGCTCGAACGGGCGACGTTCCGGGTGGTCCACGAGCCCGACCATGTCAACCCGAGAACCCGGAAGGCCCCGCCGATGACCGGCCTGTTCGCACGGCTCGCACGGGAACGGGCGGTGAACGGCGCCGAGTTTCTGGCGCGGTACGCCCCGTTCGTCGAGGTGGGCCGGCTGCTGATCCTGGCGTACGACGACTTCGCGGACGAGGTGGAGCCGCTGGCCGAATGGGAGGAGCTGGTCGGCTATCCGACCCTGCTCGTGCATCTCTCCGACGTGCCTCACGCAGCTTCGGTTCCCACGGCGACGGAGATCAAGAGCTTCATCCAAGGGCTCTACGACGAGAACGAGGGGCTGACCTGGATCATCCTGGTGGGGGATTACCAGCAAATCCCCAACCTCCAGGGCGCGTTCACCGGGCAGAACATCCCCTGCGACGCCTGCTACACCAAGCTCGAAGGAAACGACAACCGTCCCGATGCCGCTATCTCGCGGCTCTCGGCCCAGAGCGGCGCCCAGGTGACGGTTCAGGTCAACAAGATCCTCGCCTACGAGCAGAACCCGGACACCGGTTCCGCCGCCGCCTGGTACTCGAAGGCGTTCGGGATCGGCGGCGACGACACGGGGAGCACCCAGTACGCCGATTGGGAGCGGATGGACCTGCTCCGCAAGGATCTGGTCACTCTCGGCCTCGACCCGGATGAACCCCACTACACGTACACGGAGTTCACCACGCTGTACCACAGTCCCTCGTCCCAGTCCGTTGGGGACACCGTCGACGATGGCCGCGGGCTCGGCCTCTACATCGGTCACGGCAGCGAGACCCACTGGGTGACCTCCGGATTCTCCGTGGACGACGTCCACGACCTGACCAACGGGAACATGCTGCCGGTCATCTGGGACGTCGCGTGCGTCAACGGTGCATTCCAGGCCTTGAACGAGTGCTTCGCCGAGTCATGGCTGCGGAAAGAGAACGGCGGCGCCGTCTCGTTCGAGGCGGCCACGACCAACGAGTCGTGGGTCCCGCCCTGCGACGCCCAGCGGGGGATCGTGGATGCGCTGCGGAACGAGACCGCGTTCACCACGGGCGGGCAGCACGTGGACGGCAAGCTGTACTGCATGGACGTCAACGGCGACCAAGACAGCGATGAGGGAACCAAGTTCATGGAGCAGTCCACCCTGTTCGGCTCCTGCGTCACCTGGCCTCGGACCGTGCCCCCCGTGGCGCCGGACGAGCCGGACGACTTCGCCCTCTCCGGCGGCGTCGCCTCCCTGACGGTGAAGGTCGGCGGCGCGCCGTATACGAAGGAGCACGGCGCCATCGTCAGCTTCTCCACCGAGGGGACGAACGGGCCCATCGTGCTGGGATCCGGCCTGATCGGTGCCGACGGCGTCGTCCACGCCCAGGTCTCGGGTACCCCGACCCACTGCCACATCCACGGGTTCAACCTCGTTCCGGCGAGCTTCGAGCTGGCCGCCCGCCCCGAAGGCTCGGTCGACCTCGACCGGGATGCGTACGCCTGCACCGGCCATGCCGGCATCCGGGTCGCGGACAGCAACGTGCCGGGCTCGTCGGACGCGGTCGTGGACACCGTGACCGTCACGGTCTCCGCTCCCGGCGGCAGCGTGGACGTGACACTGACCGAAGAGGGGGCGGACCGGAACGCCTACTCCGGCGGCCTCGACCTCGGGACGGACCTGACGGTCCAGCACGGCGACACCCTGACCGTGACCTACGTGGACGCCGACGACGGCAGCGGGGGAACGAACATCGACCGGACCGACACCGCCGCCATCGACTGCACCGGCCCCGTCATCTCCAACGTGCAGGCGTCGGCGACCCACGAGTCGATGACGATCACGTTCGACACGGACGAGCCCGGCACGACGACCATCCTCTGGGGGACCACGAGGCCGCCGACGCAGACCACGGACGACAGCACCCTGGTGACGGCCCACTCCGTGACACTGACCGGGCTCGCACCGTGCACGCGGTACTTCTTCGAGATCGTGACGGAGGACGCCCAGGGAAACCAAACCGTGGACGACAACGGCGGCGCCTTCTACTCCGGCGTCACGAGCGGCTGGACGGTGATCGCCTCCGAGACCCTGGATGCGGATCCGGGGTGGGCGACGACGGGAGACTGGGCGTTCGGCGCGCCGGCGGGCTCGAACGACCCGCACGCCGGGGCGACTGGGAGTTCGGTCTACGGCTACAACAACACGGTGACCGATAACGGGAACTACGCCAACAACATGTCGGAGGAGTACCTGACCACTCCCGACTTCGACGTCTCTGACGCGACCTCCCTCGAGCTCCGTTTCCAGCGGCAGCTCGGGGTGGAGAGCTCGACGTACGACCACGCGGCGGTCGAGATCTCCGCTGACGGCGGTTCCTCGTGGACTCGCGTGTGGGATCATTCCGGGGCCACCGTGAACGAGAGCTCGTGGTCCGAGCAGACCATCGACCTCGGTCCGTACCTGCCGGCAGCCACGCTCCGTGTCCGGTGGGTGATGGGGCCGACGGACGCCTCGTTGGCGTACAAGGGGTGGAACATCGACGACATCCGGCTGGAAGGTTCAACTCCATGCTGCTCCGACGCGCCGGCCTGGCCGTCGGGCAGCGATGGTGTGGACTCGGTGGCGGAAGTCAACACGGGCGGAAGCTGCCAACTCGGCGGGCTGGACGTCGACTGGAGTCCGGCGGTCTCAACCTGTGCGAACGACATCCGGTACGACCTGTGGGTCGTCAAGGGCTCCACGGTGGACTTCAACCAGAGCGCGACGTTCTCGGAACTCTCCGGGACGCACCGCAGGGTGATGGGGCTGACCCCCGGCCAGCAGTACGCGGTGGCGGTCCGGGCCGTGGACGAGTTCGGAAACATGGATGCCAACACACACGTGCTGACGGCGACGCCGTCCGGCGCCGTCTCGGGCGACGTCAACGGCGATTCGGCAGTGGACTCCAGCGACGTCCAGGCGCTACTGGCCTACTTCTTCTCCGGAACCACGCCGGCCGGAGAGGGAGACGTGGACTGCTCTGGACGGATCGACGCCAGCGACCTGGCGCGGGAGGTCGAGTACCGCTCCAACGGCCTCTACTGACCCCGCAACCTGCTTCCCCGGAAACACGCCCCCGCCTCGGCGGGGGCGTTTCCTTCCCTTCCCTCGAAATAGGGACACTTTCTATTTGATCCGATCTGATCCAGTGTGATCAGCGGGGCAAGGCCGTATGAGGACCGGTCCGGAAAGAAAGGAGAAACGAGGAAAGGGAACACTCTCTATCGTGTCTTGTCTATCGTGCGGAACGGGCCCGCCGGAGATCCTGCTACGCTCGGCAGGGAGGGATCGAATGAAGACCGACCTGGAGTTGAGAACCCGGTACGGGATGCGGACGGAGGAGTTCTCCTCCCTGATGACCTACCGTGTGCGCGACGTGCTGCTCGTGGCGTCGCGGTACGACGCCTTCGTCCTCGAGGAGGACGGTCAGCTGACTGAGCTGATCTTCGAGGAGTACCGTCAGCTCGACCTCAACCTGCGGTACGCGCCGAGGTTTCACCGGGCCGCTACGGCGGCCGAGGCGTTCGAGAAGCTGGCCAAGCGTGAGTTCCAGATGGTGGTGGCCACTCCCCGCCTCCAGGACAGCGACGTCCGGACGTTCGGCCGCACGGTCAAGGAGCGGTACCCGGAGATCGCCGTTGGCGTGCTGGCGGCCCACGCCTGGGACCTTCCCCTGCTGGAGGGGGTCCGGGAGGCGGGCGAGGCCGACTGGGTCTTCCTGTGGCAGGGCGACGTCAAGGCGCTGCTCGCGATGATCAAGCAGGTGGAGGACCGCGAGAACGCCGACCACGACGTCCTCGAGAGCGGCGTCCAGGCGATCATCCTCGTCGAGGACGAGGTCCGGTTCTACTCGGTGTACCTGCCCCACATCTACACGGAGGTGACAACACAGACATCCCACCTGATGGCCGAGGGGCTCAACATCTCCCATCGGCTGCTCAGGATCCGGGCCCGGCCGAAGATCCTCCTCGCCCGGACGTTCGAGGAGGCGATGGCGCTGTTCGAGCGGTACCGGAACAACGTGCTCGGTGTGATCTCCGACGTCAGCTTTCCCCGAAACGGCCGGCTGGATCCCGAGGCTGGACTCGCCCTCGTCCGGGAGATCCGGCGGATCGATCCCGATGTCCCGATCCTGCTCCAGTCCACCGAGCGGGAGTTTGCGGCACGTGCCGCCGAGGCCGGTGCGGCGTTTCTCCACAAGCGATCGCCCGACCTGCTCCACGAGCTTCGCCGGTACATCCAGGAAAACTTCGGGTTCGGGGACTTCGTCTTTCGGCTGCCGGACGGCACCGAGGTCGGGCGGGCGGGCGATCTGCGTGAGATGGTGACAATCCTGCCGACGATCCCCAACGAGTCGATCGAGTACCATGCGGCCCGGAACCACTTCTCCCGCTGGCTCAAGGCGCGGACGGAGTTCGAGCTCGCCGCCCTCCTCCAGTCGAAGCAGGTTTCGGAGTTCGGGAGCATCGGAGACCTCAAGCAGTACCTGATCAGCACACTGACCCGGTACCTCCACGCGATCAAGAAACACATCATCACCGACTTCGAGGAGAATCGGTACGACCGGTTCGTCGCCTTCGCCAAGATCGGGAACGCCTCGCTCGGCGGGAAGGGCCGGGGGCTGGCCTTCGTCCACAAGTTGCTCGCCGAGACCTCCCTCGACACGCCCCGTCTCGAGGTCGCCGTACCCCGCACCGTCGTGCTGGCCAGCGACCTGTTCGAGGAGTTCCTCGCCCACAACGGGCTCGAGGAGATCGTCCGGGATGCCGAGAACATGGAGGATGAGGAGATCCTCGACGTCTTCCGGGCCGGGCGGTTCCCGCACGAGCGGCGGGCGCAGCTCGCGGCGTTCCTGGAACAGGTCAGGGAACCGCTGGCCGTCCGGTCCTCGTCGATTCTCGAAGATTCGATCTACCAGCCGTTCGCCGGCGTATACGCCACCCTGATGCTGGCCAACCGCCACTCGTCCCTCGACGTCCGCCTGGCGCAGCTCCTCGAAGCTGTCAAGCGGATCTACGCCTCGACCTTCCTCCGGAGCGCCCGGGAGTACCTGGCCTCCACGCCGTACCGGATCGAGGAGGAGCGGATGGCCGTCCTGATCCAGCAGCTCGTGGGGTCGGAGCACGGCGACCTGTTCTACCCGACGCTCTCGGGCACCGCCTCCTCTTACAACTACTACCCGTTCGAGCGGATGCGGCCGGAGGACGGTGTCGCCCTGATCGCGCTCGGTCTGGGGAAGTCGGTGGTGGAGGGGTTCGAGGCGCTCCGGTTCTGTCCGAAACACCCTCAGATCCTCCCCCAGCTCACGCCCCCGGAGACGGCCCTGAAGAACGCCCAGCGGCGGTTCTACGCGCTGGACCTGACCCAGGCAGACCTGATCCCGGGCCTCGACGCAGATGCAAACCTCGTCCGCAAGGAAGTCTCCGTCGCGCTGTCCGAGCCCTTCGGGCCGTACGTGGCCTCGACCTACCGTCCGGCGGACGACACCATCGTCCCGGGCATCGAACCCGGGGGCACGCCGCTCGTCACGTTCGGGTCGATCCTCCGGGGCCGGTTCATCCCGTTCGCCGAGACGCTCGACCGCCTCCTGGAGACGGTGGAGGGCGCCATCGGAACACCGGTGGAGATCGAGTTCGCCATGGACCTCGAGCAGCGGGAGGAGGACCGGTTCGTCTTCAACGTGCTCCAGGTACGGCCGATGGTGGCGAGCGCGTCCGGCGACCGTTCGATCACGCCGGAGCTCGAATCGCGGGCCGTCGTTCGATCGGAGAACGCGCTCGGGCACGGCCGGGACGAGGTCATCCGGGATATCATCCTCGTGGATCCACGAGGGTTCGACCGATCCTGGACACCGGATGTCGCCCGAGCCGTGGCCGCGATCAACCAGAGAATCCGAGAAGAGGGTCACACCGCGCTGCTCCTGGGGCCGGGCCGGTGGGGTTCCCGCGATCCCTGGCTGGGGATCCCGGTGACCTGGGGCCAGATCTCCGCGGCCCGGGCGATCGTGGAAACCGACTTCCCCGACCTCGAGGTGGAACCCTCGCAGGGATCCCACTTCTTCCACAACCTGACCTGCTTCGGTGTCTCGTACCTGACGGTCCACGAGGGACGGGACGGGGGGGCGATCGACTGGGCG
>JAMOVQ010000120.1 GCA_027067575.1 Thermoanaerobaculia bacterium
CCCCAGCGCCGCCGCGTACGCCAGGGCGAACAGGAAGTCGAGCCCCAGCCCGAACGCAGCGGCCGCCCGTGCGCCCGGAGACCACGCCCCGACGATCTCCATGGCCCGCACCGGGCCGCCCGCGAACCCCAGCCCCACGATGCCGGGGGGACCCAGGACGCGATCGATCCGCAGCTGGACCACGAGCAGCACCACCGCGACGCACGACACCACCACCAGACCGTACCGCCGCCCCCCCGTTCCTCCGGCCATGCTGGAGTCCTCCCCGCCCCATCCTACCTACGCGGACGGCACCCACCAGACGAACCAAGGGAGAACCGCTTCACAAACACCGTCCTTCTCTCTCTTGCGGGGCGTCGGAGAACAGTCAACGCCGTTTCCATCTTCGGTCGATGACGAAGGGCAACCGTCTCCGGCTAGCAGCTGATGGAGAGTGCCCCCAACACTGCGGGAAAGGGCGGCGGTGCTGTAGGGGGAGTGTCCCCATCTCTGTCTCTCGGCACCGGCAACGGTCGATACCGTTCCTCACCCTCCGGCGCGGAAGAGAACAACACTGTCCCCTTCTCTGGTTCTTGGTGAGTGTCCCCATTTCTGGGCGAATGGAGAACGTCTCCTGTGCGGACCGGTGGTGGGGCGCGGGTATGATCGCTCGGATGCGGAACGGACGGGATGTGCGGGAGCGGAGACTGGCGTTGGGGCTGGCGCTGGTGACGGTGGTCATCTGGGGACTGTCGTTCGTGGCGACCCGCGTCGCCGTGCAGACGGTCCCGCCACTGACCCTGGCGTTTCTGCGGTTCCTGATCGCCACCGTCCTGCTGCTCGGGCTGGTCCGCCACCGGTACGGCCGGATCGGCTTCACGCCGAGGGACCGGTGGGACGTGGTGTGGATGGGCCTGACGGGCGTCACCCTCGCCTTCGTCTTCGAGAACGTCGGCCTCCGGCACACCAGCGCCTCCCACGGCGCCCTGCTCGTCTCGCTGACGCCGCTGGCGACCGCCGCGGCCGAGGCGGCTCTGGGCCGGTCACGGATGGGCTGGCGCACTCTGGCGGGGCTCCTGGCCGCACTGGGCGGTGTCCTCCTGATCGTGGGCGCTGGCGGCGGCGGGGCAACCCTGTACGGCGACCTGCTCATGCTGGCAACCGTCGGCTGCTGGGTCGCCTACAGCTTCCTGACGGAACGGCTGACGGGCCGCTACCCCGCCGTCGCGGTGACGGCCTGGTCCATCGCCGCGGGGACCGCGGCCCTCCTCCCGCTGGCGGTCGTGGAGCTCCTGCGGGAAGGGATCGGCCGGCCCGGGACGGAGGCGCTCCTGGCGACACTCTACCTCGGCGTCCTCTGCTCGGCCGTGGCGTACGTCTGGTGGAACCGTGCGATCAACGTCCTCGGCGTGACCGTGACCAACGCGCTGATCTACGGCATCCCTCTGGTAGGCGTCCTCGCCGGCGTCGTCATGCTCGGCGAGCCGCTGACCTGGAAGGTCGCCGCCGGGGCCGTGCTGATCGTCGGCGGCGTGGTCATCGCGACACAGACCGCCGAACCCGCCCCGGCGCCCCGCGCGTGAGCGCCCGGCGCTCCGCGAGGAACATGGCGATCGCCGTCCGGGCGATCTCCTCGGACCGGGTCTTCTGGATGTGGTGGCCGCCGGACTCGAACTCCAGCGCCCGGGCGCGGGGGATCCGTCGGCTCGACGGCCGGCTTCACGGCCGGATCGCCCATGGCCGCTACATCGAGATCTCGGGCCCGGCGCCCTCCTCGGGCCTCGCGCGCGAGGCGTCCCAGACGACGTAGGCGGCGAGGGCGAAGAACATGACGAGACCCAGCCAGTTCCCGGCGGCGCCGAAGTTCTCGAAGGAGAGGATCCGGTAGCCGGCCCAGTCCGCGCTCATCCGGGCCACCCCGTCCGCGACCCCCGCCAGCGCGCCGCCGGCGATCAGGCCCGAGGCGATCAGCGTCCCCCGGTTGTTCCGCGCCCGCCGCTCGGTCTCGCCGGGGGCACGCCTCCGGACGAACTCGGCAACCAGCGCGCCGAACAGGATCGGCGTGTTGAGCTCGATGGGCAGGTACATCCCCAGCGCGAACGCCAGCGCGGAGATCCCCAGCATCTCGACGATCACGGCGATCACCGCCCCCACCGCGTACAGCAGCCACGGCGCCTCGGCGGCCGACATGACGCTCTGGATCACCGCCGCCATGGCGTTGGCCTGCGGCGCGGGCATCGGGTTCGGGTGCGCCGGCGAGTGGACGTAGCCGTACACCGAGGCGAACAGCATGATCATCGCGGTCACCGTCACGGAGGAGACCGCCGCGCCCCAGATGTTCGACCACTCGATCCGGCGCGGGGTCGCGCCGAGCCAGTAGCCGATCTTGAACTGGGTGACCAGGGAGCCGGTCATGGAGAGCGCCGTGCAGACGACACCGCCGATCAGCAGGGTCGCCAGCATTCCCTCGGGCCCGGACAGCCCCATCCGGGCCAGCAGCACGGCGGCGACGATCAGCGTCGTCAGGGTCATTCCGGAGATCGGTGTCACCGAGATCATGGCCACGGCCCACGCCGAGACGGCGGAGAACAGGAAGGTGATGACCAGGGTCAGGAGGAGCGCCAGCGTGGCCAGCCGGAACGGGTGGTCCATGGCGGCGAGCACCGAGAAGCGGAAGTAGAGCCAGATCGCGATGGAGACCGCCACGGTCAGGATCGCGACGACACCCATGGGGATGTCCTTCTCGGTCCGGACCTCGACCTCCGGGCTCCCGCCCCGGACCATGGAGGCGATCTGGGAGAACGCCTGCCGGATCGCCTGGACCATGACGGGCAGCATCTTGAGGATCGAGAGCACCCCCGCCATGAAGATGCCGCCGATCCCGATGTAGCGCACGTAGTTGGAGAAGATGTCCTCGGCCGTCATGGAGGCGATGGGCGGCAGACCCGTCGTGATGGAGCCGGGGATGTGCTGGCCGAACCAGGCGACGAGGGGGATGAGCACGAAGTAGGCGAGGAACGAGCCCGCGCAGATGATCGCCGAGTACCGGACGCCGATGATGTACCCGAGCCCGAGGACTGCGGCCGAGGTGTTCAGCGCGAACACGGCCTTGACGCGGTGGGTCAGCGCGTGGAGCGGCTCCACAAGCGCCGTGGTGAACACGTCCCGCCACGTGCCGAACGTCAGGGCGGCCAGGTCGAAGAGGAACCCGATCCCCATGGCGGAGACCAGGACCTTCGCCTGCTGGCCCCCACGCTCGCCGGTCATCAGGATCTCCGTGATCGCCGTGCCTTCAGGGAACGGCAGCTTCCCGTGCATGTCGGCGACGAAGTACCGGCGGAACGGGATCAGGAACAGCACGCCGAGCACGGCGCCGAGGAACGGGACGATGAAGATCTGGAAGAACGACGACCGGTCCTGGAGGCCGAGCACGTAGATCGCCGGCATGGTGAACACCGAGCCGCCGACGAGGATCCCCGACGTCGCCCCGATTGCGAGGATGTTGACGTTCTCGAGCAGCGTGGAGCGCCGCGCGAGAAGCGCGGAGAACCCGATCGCCAGGATCGAGATCGGGATAGCGGACTCGATCCCCTGCCCGAGCTTGAGGGCGATGTACGCCGCGGCGGCGGAGAACAGCACCGCCATCAGCAGGCCGAATCCGATGGACCGGGCCGTGACCTCGGCCACCGATGCCTCCGGCGGGATCACCGGCTCGTACGTCTCGCCGGGCTTCAGCTCACGGTACGCGTTCTCGGGCAGGCGAAGCGGTGCGTCGTCGCTCATGGAACCTCCGGACCGGCCCACGGCCGTGTGCCGCCCATGGTAGCCGCCCCGCACGGGAGCGCAAGGCCCCGCACGGGCCCGGCGCAGAGCTCCCGCCTCACCCGGAGAGGATGTCGTACCAGACCGTGGGGCGCGCCCGGCGGGTCCCCGCCTCGACGACCCGGGCAGCCTCGAGCAGGAGCGCCTCGTCCCAGGGCCGTCCCATCAGCTGGAGCCCCACGGGCAGCCCCCCGCCCGTCATCCCCGCGGGGACCGAGATCGCGGGCAGCCCGGTGAAGTTCCCGGGGAAGGCGTACCGCATGATCTCCACGACGGTCGAGGTGTCCGACTCGCCCCGCACCGGGTCCGCGGGGACCGGCGGTGCGGGAACCGCCGCCGTGGGCGTGGCGATCAGGTCCACCTCCCCGAGCACCCGGAGGAGATCCCCGATGGCCCGGGTCCGCGCCCGCTGGGCCGCCACGTAGTCCGCCGCCGTGAAGCTGCGCGCCAGCGCCAGCAGCACCCGGCTGTCCAGCCCGAACTCCTTCCGCCGTTCGGGGTACCACGGCGCCATGGCGGCCAGCATCTCCGAGAGGATCGTGACCGCGTGGGCCACGCGCATGGTGTCCAGCTCCGGCACGGCCACGTCCCGCACCACGGCCCCCGCAGCCTCCAGCAGCCCCACCGCGTGGCGGCAGGTCTCCACCACGCCCGCCTCGGCGTGCTCGAACCACGGCCGGAAGATCCCGACCCGCACGCCCTCCAGCGACTCCCGAGCGGGGTCCGGAAGCCCCACCGGCGGCTGGACCAGGCTGCCCGGGTCCCTCGGGTCCGGCCCGGCCATGACCGCATAGGCGACGGCCACGTCCTCCACCGTCGCGCCGATCGGCCCCAGGTGCGCCACCGACCAGCAGAGCGGCGCCGCGCCGGCCTCCGACACCCGGCCGTACGTCGGCTTGAGCCCCACGACACCGCAGAACGACGCCGGGATCCGGATCGACCCGCCGCCGTCCGCTCCCACCGCCACGGGGCAGAGTCCCGCCGCCACCGCCGCCGCCGACCCGCTGGAGCTTCCGCCCGTGTCGCGGTCCCGGTCGTGGGGGTTGCGGGCCTGGCCGTGGTGCGGGTTGAACCCCGTGGGCTGGATCCCGATCTCGTGCATGTTCGTCTTGCCCACGAGCACCGCGCCCGCGGCCCTGAGCCGCGCCACCACCGTGGCGTCCCGCTCCGCGGGCTCCCGCCCCAGGAACCGCGTCCCGACCGTGGTCGGGTACGGCGTCATGTCCACCTCGTCCTTCACGGCCACCGGAACGCCGTCCAGCGGGCCGATGGGCTCCCCGCGGCGGATCCGCTCCGCCGCGGCCTCCGCCTGCCGCATCACCTCGTCACGGTCCACCGCGACGAACGCCCGGAGCGGCCTGTTCCCCACGGCGTCCGACGCCGCGATCGCCTCCAGGACCCTGCCGGCGACCGCCACGGGATCGGTCCGTCCCGCCCGGTACGCTGCGCCAAGCCGCCGGACCGTCACCGCCGGTTCCCCGGGCCCTTCCGGCGCCTCTCCGGCCAGGAGCGCCGACGGGTCCGGCCGCTCCGGCCCGGCCACGGCGGCCGACCCGAACGCGGGCCGCCACGTGGGCTCCTCCTCGAACAGCACCTCCCGGAACGCCGTCACCCCGGCGTTCTTGAGCAGGCTGCCCGTCAGCGCTCCCGAGAGCGGCCCCTCCAGCGCCGCGACGAACGCCGCGAGCCCCCGTCCACCCACCTTCGGCAGCTTCACCGATTCCAGGTCGTAGATTCCGTCCGTCACGCCGTCCTCCTTCATCCGATGGGAAGCCGCGGCTGCGTCCGCCGGTGCTCGAGCCACTCGAGCCGGAACGCGCCGCCCCCGAGGGGCTCCATGTGGAAGTGGGGCGGCCGGCCGCCCTCCCACCGTTCCAGGCCGAGCCGCTCGAGGAACCCCTTCAACCGGGGTGAACGCAGCTCGGGGCTCTCCTCCCAGAAGCTGGCTGTCACCGGGATCGCCGCGGGCCAGATCCCCTCGTCGAGCCACACCGTCACCCAACGCCATCCCGGGGCGAACCAGATCGACCGGTCCTCCTCGCGGACCCTCAGCCCGTACACGGAGCCCCGTCCGGAACGTGTCGCCGCCACGATCATGCTTCTCCGACTGTAGCACCGCCCTCCCCTGCCCTCGAACCCTTTGAACTCCCGCGGCGATGGGGGTACCCTGGGACGAGGTTCATCGTCAACAGCCGCAGGGGGGAACCCGTGTGGCCCTGATACGGAGGAGGTTCGGATGCTTCGAACGATCGGTACCGTTCTTTTGTGCGCGGCCGTCGCCGCCGTCCTGGTCCCCCCGGGGACAGCGTGGGGCGGCTTCGCCGGAACCGACGTGTTCATCGCGTCGGTCGGCCACGGCTCGGGGAGCGGGGGTTCCCAGTGGCGGACCACACTCTGGATCCACAACCCCAACGACACACCGGTGAACTGCCAGGTCCTCTTCCTCGAACGCAACCAGAGCAACACGAGCCCGCCCACCTACAACCTGACCGTCCAGCCCGGCGCCACGCTGCGGTTCGACGACGTCGTCCAGACCCTGTTCGGGGTGGACGGGTTCGGGGCGCTCCGCGTCGTCTCGAGCCGCGAGCTCGTGATCAACTCACGGATCTTCAACCAGCCCGGCGCCGATCCCTCCCAGACCCAGGGCCAGTTCTTCTCCGCCGTTCCCGCCACCTTCGCCATCGGCGCGGGCCAGCGGACCGAGGTGCTCGGCGTCGGCCAGGGGTCTGACGGCGCCTTCCGCTACAACTTCGGCATCGTGGAGGCGTCCGGCGGCGACGTCACCATCGAGGTCACGCTGCTGGCCGGGAGCGGCTCCGACCTGGCGAGCAAGACCTACGTGCTCCGCCCGTACGAGCCGGTGCAGTTCAACGTCGGGGATCTCGGGGCGGGTTCGGCCCCCACCTCGAACGGCACGCTCCGCTTCCAGGTCTCGGCGGACAGCACCGGGAAAGTCATCGTCTTCGGATCGGGTATCGCCAACGGCTCACAGGATCCCTCCACCTTCGAGATGACGATGAAGAGCGCCGGCCCGGAGACCCTCGCCTACGGGTTCGTCGACATGGACGGTGTGCTCTATTCGGGGAGTCCGAACGTCTCCGTCGAGTGGCAGCCCGAACACGACTGGTATGCGATCACGATCGACGGCGTCAACTACTTCTACCGGAACTACATCACCGTGGTCTCGCCCATGGGGCTCGACCTCCCCGTGGACTGCTCGTCCTCGAGCGTCCGCGGCGACCTGCTCGTCTACTGCATCGACACAAGCAACCGCCGGGTCAAGCAGGACTTCCACTTCATCGTGTACCGGCCCACGGACTGATCGCCCCGCCCCCGTCAGGAGCCCTCCGCCGTCACGCGCCCCCCGCCCCCCGGACCGGCGCCCGCGGAGGCGGCGGTGGCGACCCGCCACAGGCCCGCGGCGATGAGCACGCCGCCGAGAGCCTGGGCCCACCCCGCCATCCCCCGCCCCCCGTCATCGCCAGGAACACCGCCCTCCGTTGTCATCGCGAGGCGGACGGCAAGGTAGGGGTACCCCCGAAAACTGCCTCAGAGGCCCGGCGAGGCCCCTTTCTCACCGCGCCAACGCTGTACGCTGCGATCCCACTCCCGGCGACGCCGCAACATCTCCTCGACCAACTGCGGATCGCCGTCGTACAGGATGCCGCCGTCGCCCGGATACGGCTTCCGGTGATCAGCCAGACACTCCAGGATCGCATCCGGCACACCGTCCGGGAACGCCGCGCATCGCCCCCCGCCACGCCAGTGCTTGCACCCGCCGCAGTACGACGCCCACGCCGTGCTCCCGCCTCCGTCTGTAAGCGCCCCAACATCATGCGGCATCACAACACCTCCACCAGTTCGATGCAGATCCTGTACCCCATGATCCCGTATCGAACGGTATCATTCCCCAACGCATTATCCGGCGCCCCCGCGTGGGGGGCGAC
>JAMOVQ010000121.1 GCA_027067575.1 Thermoanaerobaculia bacterium
CATCGTTCATCACGGTGTCTCTTCGACCCAATCTACCACGGGCCCAGGCCGGGGCCCGTGCACCGGGCTCCCTGGGCGGGTCAGACGAGCTCGGCGAACAGCTCGTTGGAGACGAGCCAGCCGCGCGGCGTGAGGCGGACGCGGCCGCCGTCCGCCTCCGCGTACCCCAGTCCGGAGAACGCCTCCAGCGTCTCGCCGAACGCGGGGATGGCGCGTGCAGCCGCCTCGCACCGCCCCTCGGCGACGCCCTCGGCGAGGCGGAGCCCGAGCATCACCTCCTCGGCCAGCGCCTCGAGGGCGGAGAGGCGGTTCTCCCAGGCCACCGGGCGGGTGCCGGACTCCACGGCGTCGAGGTACCCGGAGACGGTGTCCAGGTTCGCCCAGCGGCGGTTCCCCGCCTGGCCGTGGGCGGCCGCGCCCAGGGCGTGGACGGGCTCGCGCAGCCAGTACCGGAGGTTGTGGCGCGAGCGGTGGCCGGGGCGGGCGAAGTTGGAGACCTCGTAGTGCTCGTACCCGGCGCCCGTCAGCACGTCGTGGACGTGGAGGTACGCTTCGGCCGCGGCGTCCTCGCCGGGGAACCGCTCCGGAGCCCGGGCGTGGAGCGCCCGGAGCCGGTGGGGCTTGTCCATCTCGAGAAGGTAGACGGAGACGTGGTGGGGCCCGAGCCCGAGCAGTTTCGAGAGGGTCCGGCCGAGGGACGGGCGGTCCTGCCCGGGCACCGCGAGCATCAGGTCGAGGTTGACCGCGAACCGGCCCGCCTCCAGGGCGAGCCGGGCCGCGGCCTCGGCCCGTGCGGCGTCGTGACGCCGGTCGAGGACGGCGAGCTCGGCGTCCTCGAACGACTGGACGCCGATGGAGAGGCGGGTGATCCCGAGCGCCGCCCACGCCGCGAGCAGCTCCGCCGTCACGTCCTCCGGGTTGGCCTCCGCGGTGACCTCGGCCCCGGGGAGGAGCGGATGGCGGGCGAGGAGGCGGTCGAGGAAGCGGGCGAGGGCCGGGGCGGGGATCTGTGAGGGCGTCCCGCCGCCGAGGTACACGGTGGCCAGCCGCGTCCCCTCCGGGAGCGAGCCGAGCCCCGGCTCCCGTTCCAGGGCCGCGAGGTACCGTGGGATCAGCTCCCGGCGCGTCGTGACGGTGAAGGTGCAGTAGCTGCACCGGCTGGCGCAGAACGGCAGGTGGACGTAGAGACCCGTCGCCGGGACGGGATCACCCCGCCGGTCCGGCACGGGGCTCAACGGGTGGACGCTCCCGGCGGCGTGCCATCCACCGGCGGATGGGCGATGCCGGCCTCGTCCAGGGCGTGAGCGACCGTTCCAGGGGCGAGGGTCCGCGTCGGGAGCGGGTCGGCCTCGGCGAGCCGCCACAGGAGGGCCGCCGTGACTGCCGCCGCGCGCTGGAGCTGGCCGAGGTCCAGGGTGTCGAGGGTGTCCCGCTCGCTGTGGTAGGCGCCGGCCACCGCCTTCGGGAGACGGGAGTGCAGGGTCAGCACGGGGATCCCGGCGAGCAGGAACGGACCGTGGTCGGAGAACAGCCCGAGGTCGTGCCGGATCCTGGTGGAGAGGCCGAGACCGGCGAGCTCCCCGGCAAGCCGCTCGAGGGTCGGGTCGAGCCCGGGCTGGAGCATGGTGCCGAACCCAGTGGGCTCGCCGATCATGTCCAGGTTGAGCATCGCCCGGATCGTCCTGCGTTCCGGGTCATGGGCCCGGACGTACGCCTTGGAGCCGAGCAGGCCGATCTCCTCGCCCATGAAGGAGACGAACCGGATCGTTCGGCGTGGGCGGAGCCCCTGCTCCACGAGGGCCCTCGCGGCCTGCCACAGCACCAGCGTTCCCGTCCCGTTGTCGCCGGCGCCCTGGGCGAGGTCCCAGGAGTCAAGGTGGGCCCCGGCGAGGATCACCTCGTCGGGGTCGCGTCCCGGGATCTCCGCCACGATATTGGCGGCCCGTGCCTCGAGCCGTTCGGCGAGGAGGA
>JAMOVQ010000122.1 GCA_027067575.1 Thermoanaerobaculia bacterium
CTGACGATGGTGGTGTTGACGGCGCTCACCGAGAACGTGTACGAACCGTCGGCGGGGATCCGGAACGCGTAGATGTCCACGTCGTCGGTGCAGTCGATGGAGGCGTCCTTCGACCCGCACGAGTCCCCGAACGCTGAGGCGTTCCCGATGGTGTCGTCGCCCGGGTCGTTGCCACAGTCGTCCGCCAGGGCAGGTCCCGCGCCCGCCACGAGGATCACCATCAGGATCAAGAACAGGATTCCGCGGATTCCTGCCGGGCTGCATGTGTTTCCCCTCACCCGCACTCCTGCGACCGATTTCTTCATATCCGTTCCTCCTCGATGGGATCGTTCGGGGTGAGACCCGTGGAGCCAGCCTAGCACAGTCACGGGATTGTCAGGGTCGTAATTGAGCAACTGTGCAGAGTTTTCAGAGCTCCTTCGCCGAGTCCCGGACCGTACCCTGCTCCCTGGCTGCTCGGACGCGGTCCGGCACACCGGCTCTTCTCTCTGCTCTTCGGTATCCCGGTGCGGTTACCACGGTGGGTGGCTCCACCGGTTCAGCCTGGATCGGGTCGGCCGGCGCGATTGACAGAGGGTTCCCGGTACGGGTAGAGTTTGGCTGACTTCAACCGGAGAGGGAGGAGGCCGTTCATGAAGAGACGCAGATACGGACAGCTCGTCGTCTTGCTTGCAGCAGCTTTGGCGGCAGCAGCACCGGCCATGGCCCAGGTCTGCTCGCTGACCGAGGGGTTCGAGGGTGCCACGTTCCCGCCGGCGGACTGGGCCGTGGCGAGCACGGGCGCCTCGGGCTCGGCGGGGTTCCAGCAGGGTCAGTCGGGGACAACAGGGTCCCACGGAGACCCCCACGCCGGAACCTATTTCGCCTGGCACAACGACGACAACACCAGCGGTGATGCCATCGACTGGCTCGTGCTGCCTCAGATCGAGGTCCAGGGCGGCAACATGAGCCTGACGTTCTGGGCGCGGAAGTACTACCAGTCGTACTACACCTACCACGGCGTCTGGGTCTCGACGGGCTCGGGCGATCCGGCCGACGGCGACTACGTCGAGCTCGAGGAGGTCGAGGGCGGTTCCGACTGGG
The DNA here is from genome assembly GCA_027067575.1 of Thermoanaerobaculia bacterium. GTDB lineage: Bacteria > Acidobacteriota > Thermoanaerobaculia > Thermoanaerobaculales > Sulfomarinibacteraceae > JAMOVQ01. The sequence goes on from JAMOVQ010000122.1 coordinate 1,084, forward strand.
CCGAGGTCACCATCGATCTCTCGCCGTACCAGGGGCAAACGATCTGGCTGGCGTTCCGGTACGTCGGCGACTGGCAGGACGAGTGGTACCTCGATGACGTGTCGGTGGACGCCTGCGGCTCGGGGCCCAGCGGGGCCGACCTCTCGGTTACCAAGAGCACGACCGCGACGGGGACCGTTCACCCGGGAGACGCCGTGCCGTTCACGATCCACGTGGCGAACGCCGGTCCGGACGATGCAAGTAACGTCACCGTGACCGACACGCTTCCCGCCGGCCTGGACTACGACTCGTGCACGGGGGGGTGCTCCTACGATGCGGCGACGCGCACCGTCACGTGGACGCTGGCCAGTCTGGCCAACGGGGCGTCGCAGGACCTCACCCTGAACACGACGGTGGGGGCGAACGCCAACGGAACGCTGACGAACGACGTGACGGTCTCCGGGATCGTGACGGATCCCGATTCAACGAACAACAGCGCTTCGGCGTCGGTGACGGCGGCGCCCGTCCAGGCCGATCTCTCCGTGACCAAGAGCACGACGGTGACGGACACGGTCCATCCGGGTGACGCTGTGCCGTTCACGATCCGGGTGGACAACGCTGGCCCAGACGACGCCACCAACGTGACGGTCACGGATGTCCTCCCGACAGGGCTGGAGTACGGCTCCTGCACCGGCGGCTGCACCTATGATGCGGCGACGCGGACGGTGACGTGGACCGTGGCAACCCTGGCCAGCGGCGCCCACGAGGAGTGGACGCTCGACACGACCGTCGCCGATGGCGCGGTGGGCGAGATCGCGAACACGGTCACGGCCGCAGCCGATGAGTCCGATCCGGACGGCGCCAACAACCAGGCGTCGGCGGCCATCGCGGCGGATCCGAGGATCCCTGGAATCCCCGCAACCACGCCGGCCGGCACCCTCGTGCTGCTGACGATCCTGGCTGCGGCGGGGCTCCTGATCCTGCGGCGGCGCGTCTGACGCCATCCTGAAACCAACCGCTCCGAGGGCCCCTCGCGGGGCCCTCGTTTCGTATCAGATCGCGGGATGGTTTCGAGAGGGTTGCTCAGGAGAAGAGAGCGGCTACGCCCCCGAGCAAGTCGTCCGGGTCGATGTCGCCGTCATGGTCGGAGTCGGACTGGCCGGTTGTCGGAAACCCGAGACACCGGTCCCCCGCTGCCGGTCCGTCACCATCGGCGAGCTCGGCGATCCAGGCCGCCAGATCGGCCGCGGCGGCCTCGCCGTCGGCGTCGAGATCCCCGGGGACGGCGGAGGTGACTCCGGAGACGGTGACCTGATGCGACAGCGCGTCGGTGCGGCCGTTTCGGTCGGTGACGGTCTGGGTGACGGTGACCACGCCTGCATCGGCGTAGGTGGTGGTGGGTGACGGATCGGTGGCGTCCTCGGAGCCGTCTCCATCGAGGTCCCACGACCACACGACCGCGGACAGCGATCTGTCGGTGAAGGTGACGGGCGAATCTGCACAGACCACGGCGGGGACCTCAAACCCGGCCACCGGTGCATCGCAGGGAGCCGTTGCATCGCAGACACCTGCTCCACCACCCAGGACGAACGACGCCACGCCGGACCGACCCGGGCCGATGCCGCCGGTGTCCCAGGCGATCGCACCGAGATCGAACGCCACCGTGGCGCCGCACGCCGCTCCTCGCTCCACGAGGAACCGGAACGACGCCGTTGCGGACGATCCAGCGGCCACGGAGCCGAAGACGAGGTCGCCGGCCGTCAGGGTCACATCGGTGGTGCCGGCGGCCAGGGTCACGGGAGCGTGGACGTCCACGTGATCCAGGACGTCGGGGTTGTCCACGGTGAGGGGCACGGCCCACTCCTCGCCGGGTTCGATGATGGCGTCTCCGTCGCCGCAGATCTCGGACGGATCGCCGGTGGCGACCCACCGGACCGGCACGGGATCACCGGTGATACGCCACGCGACGGCTGCGAGCGGATCGAGGGTGACCTGCTGGATGAACGGAGACTGGGGATGGGTGACCGGTCCGTCCGAGAGCTCGCCGAGCTCCTGAACGGAGAGTGTCCCCTCGAGGCCGTGTTCGCCGGCGTCGAACGGCAGGTCGAACTGGACCGTGTCGGTCATGGAGGCGTTGACGAGCAGGATCACCACGGTGCGTTCACCGTTCTCGTCTCGTGCCCAGGTGGAGGTCTCGACGGCCGGGGTCGTCACCTCGATGTCGCCGTCGTAGGTGTGGGTCCAGGTGGTGGTGATGGCCGGGATGGCAGAGAGTGTGAGGGGATGCAGCATTCCACCGTGAGAAACGACCTCGGAAACCTTGTGATGGATTCGTCCAAGCCGCCGGACGAACACTGGCGCCTCCGCATCGGCGCCGCTCGCGCCGATGATGCTGGTATAGAACCGCCCGAGTTGAAATCCATGCACAAAGGCATGGGCAAGCTTGCTGTAGAACTGCTGTTCGTCGTACTGACTGACGCCGGTCTTCATTCCGAACAGGACGACCTGCCCGGCGAAGGCGGCCTGGAACGCCGGAACCATGTTGTCGAACTGCCATCCCTGGACCATGAACCCCTCGTAGTCGTCGAGGAAGGCGTCCGCGCCTCCCTCGGTGGTCAGGAAGCGCCCATCCGGGATCTGTTCGTGGATCCTGTCGTTCATCTCCTGGTACCCGGAGCTCCACCAGGCGCCGCCACCGACGGGATGACCGTGGGAGGGATCCATACATTCCACCGGACTCGCCGCGCCAACCATGTCGATGTAGACGCCTGCTGTCCCGATGGTCCTGGTCAGCCGGTCGGATGCTGCGACCAGCACGTCCTGCCACGCCGTCCACGTGGGACACATGTACGAGAACATGTTGCCACCGAAGACATGCCCATAATCACTTCCATCGTCGTGTTTCGCTGCACCCGGCCGGCCGTCTGTCGCATAGACCAGGCCCAGTTCGCCGCTTCCGTCGAGATCCCGGTCGAAGAGCCTTCCGTTGATGTAGGGAATCACCGTCACATCGGCGGCCTGCATCTCGGCCACTTCCTGCGTCATGCCCGGCAGCTCGGGGAAGAACTCGGGATAGTCGTCGTCGAACGGCTTCCCGTTCCACTCGTACCAGGTCAGACCGACCGGAAAGCCCATGTACTGCTGGAACTCCAGCGTGTCCTCCCGGACCACTGCCGGATCGTACCCGCCCCCGAACGTCGCCCAGACGTCCACGGCCGCAAGGCTCGCGAGCCGCGCTGGACGCCCGGGATCGTCATCGGGCCAGAACGATGCCTCCTCGCGGGCCCATCGTCCGTAGATCCGGGCTGCGTCGTACCAGTCACCGTGGAACAAGTCGAGCTCGAAGACGCCGGGCATCGCCCAGTCGTTGCCGGCAACGGTCCGGTCGGGCGCCCGCATGCGGCCACTCAGGACGACCGAACCGGGAGCGGACTGGGCTGCCAGGTACTTCGTCGAGGCGTCGGGATCGTGAAACCCCAGATAGAGACCGCGATCGCCGGTCCAGAGGGCGAAGAATTGCATCGAGGCGTGCCAGCCGGCCGGATAGATCTCGTCCCAGTCGAGGGCGGCACCGGCGGGATCAGGGATGAGAATGCCCGTGTAGCGCGGAAGGAGCAATGTGTGGCTCGCCGTGGCAATCAGCGCGAGCCTGGGAGCCACCACCTCTTCCAGCGACGCGGTGTCCAGGCCGGTGACGGAGAGATCCCAGCGGGAGCGGCCCGAGGCCGCCGTCACGGAGATCTCGACGCCGAGCGTGGGGGGCAGGCTCGCGTCCGACGGCGCGCCGAGCTCGACGGTGCAGGTGTCCCCAGAGGTCTGGATCGACACGGAGCCCCAGCCCGAGGATGCGGGAACGGTCACGGTGCTCCCCGTCGCCGGATCGAGCACCGAGAGAACGAAGAGCTCGGTGGCGCCTCCGGACACCAGCATCTCGTCCCCCTCGGCAAGGATGCTCGTCACCGCCGCACCGGACGTGGTCTCCTCCACCGTGATTCGAAGCGCGTCGTCGCCGACGGTTGCCGCAGGTGTCTGCTGTGCGGAGGCGGCCAGGACCACTGCCACCACCGTCACCAGGAATCCACCACTACCGGTTCGCCGTACCGGACCGTCCATCCCGTCCCCCTTCTCACCCCTCGTTCCTGGAACCAGGGTGAACGAACCGGCCGAAGGTTGCAATCAGGAATCGGTGCCGGACATCACACCGGTGGCCGTTTCACAGCTCAGGGGTAGAGCCGGTTGATCGTCCTGGGGTAGGGTATCGCCTCGCGGGCGTGGTGGAGACCGCAGATCCAGGCGGTGCACCGCTCGATCCCCATCCCGAACCCGGAGTGGGGGAACCCGCCGTACCGGCGCACGTCGAGGTACCACTCGAACGCCTCCCGCGGCAGGCCGTGCTCGGCGATCCGCTGCTCCAGGAGCTCCAGCGAGCCGATCCGCTCTGAGCCGCCGATGATCTCGCCGTACCCCTCGGGCGCCAGGGCGTCCACCGCCAAAGCGCGGGTGGGATCGTCGGGATCGGGCTGCATGTAGAACGCCTTGGCCTCGGTCGGATACCGGGTGACGAGCACGGGGCGGTCGTGGAGCGCCGCCAGGGCCGTCTCCTCGTCGCCGCCGAAGTCGTCGCCGAACTCGATGTCGTACCCTTGCTCCTTCAAGATCCGCACGGCGTCGCCGTAGTCCAGGCGGGGGTACGGCCGGCGGGTGGCGGGCTCCACCTTCGAGACGTCCCGCTCCAGGCGGTCCAGCTCTTCGGAGCAGCGGTCGAGAACGCGGGAGACGATCTCCGAGACGAACTCCTCGATCAGGTCGAGCAATCCGTCGAACTGCAACCACGCCACCTCGGGCTCCACCATCCAGAACTCGGTCAGGTGGCGGCGGGTCTTGGACTTCTCGGCACGGAACGTCGGCCCGAAGCAGTACACGCGGCCGAACGCCGCCGCCGCGGGCTCCAGGTAGAGCTGGCCGGACTGGGAGAGGTAGGCGGTGTCTCCGAAGTACGGCGTCTCGAACAGGGTCGAGGTGCCCTCGCACGCCGCGGGCGTCAGGATCGGCGAGTCGATCAGGGTGAAACGGCGGGAGTAAAAGAAGTCGCGGATCGCCTGCTCGAGCTCCGACCGGACCCGGAGAATCGCGTGGGGACGCTTCGACCGGAGCCAGAGGTGCCGGTGGTTGAGCAGGAAGTCGACGCCGTGCTCCTTCTTCCCCAGGGGGTACTCCGGCGCGATCTGGACCGGAACGATTCCCGTGACCTTCAGCTCGTACCCGCCGGGGGCCCGCTCGTCGGCGGCCACGATCCCGGTGATCTCCACGGAGGATTCCTGGGTCAGGGCGACGGCGGCCTCCCAGACCGACTCGTCCACCTCGGGCCGGAACACGACGCACTGGAGGTACCCGAACCCGTCCCGGAGGATGATGAACCGGAGCTTCCCCTTCTTGCGCCAGTTGTAGACCCAACCCTTGAGCGTGACCTCCTCGCCCACGTGGTCGGCGAGATCGGCGATGGTGATGACAGGAACGGACATCGGTTCCTCCTTCGCGTCCAGGTTCGGGATTCTACATGAGCCGCTCCTGCTCCGGCCTCCCGGCGCCCATCCCCCATACCGTGATCTTCTCAACCCACACAAGAACCCGGGCTCCCATCGCCTCCCCAGCACAAGGGGAGTGTCCCTCCGCTGGGCTCCCCCGCATCTCCTCACCTCGACAGGGAATGTCCCCTACCCCGGTCACCCACTCCACAGGGAGTGTCCCTCATCTCGCGCACCCTCTCAAGTAGTGTCTCCACCTGGTCATCCTCACCGCACATTCGGGAGTGTCCCCATAAGGACGTCTCGCCGAGGTGGATCGACGGCGTGCGATCCTGGATAATCGCAGTGGGAGGTACCAATGGCGAGATTCTGGCGGTTGACGGTTCTGATGGCGGTCACCCTGACCGTCGCCTCGGCGTGCACGGTAAACCCGGTGACGGGGAAGAGCGAGCTGGACCTGATGGGGGAGGCGCAGGAAGTAGCTCTGGGAAAGGCGCTGTATCCGCGGTACACGCAGATGTCCCTGGGCCCGGTTCCTGACGAGGGGCTCCAGCGTTACGTCCAGGAGGTTGGCCTGCGGCTCGCGTCGGCCAGCCACCGCCCGGCCCTGGAATACAAGTACAACGCGGTCAACGACCCAGAGATCAACGCCTACGCCCTGCCCGGTGGCAAGATCAGCATCACCCGCGGGCTTCTGGCACGCCTCCACAACGAAGATGAGCTGGCAGCGGTCCTTGGTCATGAGACGGGACACGTCTGTGCGCGTCATGCGGCGCACCAGTACACCAACGCTATGATCCTCCAGGCGGCGTTGATCGGTTCCGCGATCTACATGGAGACTCAGGAGACGAAGAACCGGGACCTGTACTTGATGGGCGGTCTGATCGGTGCGCAACTGTGGATGGCGCACTATTCGCGAAACGAGGAGCGCCAGGCGGACGAGCTGGGGTTCGAGTACATGGTGAAGGCAGGGTACAACCCCCAAGGAATGGTCGAGGTAATGGAGATCCTCGACAAGGCCCACGACCGGGAGCCCAACCTGCTCGAGCGGATGTTCGCGACGCACCCGATGACGTCGGAACGGTTGAAGGTCGCTCGGGAAAGAGTAGGCTCAGTTTCACAGGATATCCGGCAACGCCTGGAAAGAGTTCAGCCCT